>UQYD01000006.1 GCA_900545305.1 uncultured Eubacterium sp. | reverse complement strand
TTTTTTAAGTTTTTGTCGTCTTCGTCAGCGACAAGTGATATAATACCATACACTTACCCTCTTGTCAACAACTTTTTACAAAAAAATTTAATTTTTTTATATTTTCTTTTTACAATACAAACCCAAACCTTACAAAACCCTTTTATTTACTGACAAACATCCCACTTTTATTATTTCAATTTATTTCTTTTTTATTCTCATTTCTACTATAGAAAAACCTTTATAATAACATTTTCCCTCACTTTACATTATCTTCCCCACATATAAATGTATTATCATTTCATTATTTACATTAAATTATCCATCCCTTTAAACACACTATAGTAAATTCTTTTTATCTATAACACTCTCATTTGCAATTTTATCTTACTTATTCATATATCTAACCTATATTCCCACTATTTCATCTAAAATAGCCAAATACACATTAAACAAACATATCGCCAAACTAACTAACTCTGACTATATACATAATTAAGTTTTTAAACGCAAAAACACCCCAAATGTAAAAACATTCAGGGTGTAATAAATAGCAAAATATTAAAGAGCTGCCTTAGCCTGTTCAACTAAAGAAGTGAATGCAGCGAAATCATTTACTGCAAGTTCAGCAAGCATCTTTCTGTTGATGTTTACGTTAGCATTCTTTAAACCGTTCATAAACTTGCTGTAAGAAAGACCGTTCATTCTTGCAGCTGCGTTAATTCTAACAATCCAAAGTCTTCTGTATGCTCTCTTAGTCTGCTTTCTACCTGCAAAGCTATGAGCCATAGCCTTCATTACAGACTGCTTAGCTACTCTATACTGCTTACTTCTAGCACCATAGTAGCCCTTTGCCATCTTTAAAACTTTTTTATGCTTTTTACGTGCGTTTAATGCGCCTTTAACTCTAGCCATTTTATATTCTTCCTCCTATTAGATGTATGGTAATTCTTTTCTCATAGCCTTCATGTTAGCAGAATCAACAGTTGTTGGCTTTCTGTAACCTCTCTTAACCTTAGTAGACTTCTTAGTTAAGATGTGCTGCTTACCAGACTTAGTTCTCTTAATCTTACCTGTACCTGTTACAGAAACACGCTTAGATACAGCTTTTCTTGTTTTTAATTTAGGCATTTTTGTTTTCCTCCTGTGAAATAATTATGCTTTTGGACCTACGAACATTGCCATAGTTCTGGCTTCCATCTTTGGCTGTTTTTCAACAACACCATATTCTGAAACCTGGTCAGCAAAGTCCTTCATAATATCAATTGCAACATCAGTACGTGACAATTCACGCCCTCTGAAACGGATACTAACCTTAACCTTGTTACCGTCTTTAAGGAACTTAATTGCGTTTTTAATCTTTACTTGAACATCGTGAGTATCAATATTCGGAGAAAGACGAACCTCTTTAACAGCAACAACCTTTTGCTTTTTACGAGCTTCTTTTTCTTTCTTTGCAAGGTCAAACTTATACTTGCTATAATTCATAATCTTGCAAACCGGTGGCTTAGCCTGAGGAGAAATCTTAACTAAATCAAGATTCTTTTCATCAGCCATCTTCTGAGCATCTCTAGCAGAAACAATTCCTATCTGCTCTCCGGTGTCACTAATCAAACGTACTTCCTTGTCCCTAATCTGTCCGTTAATCATTAAATCGGTAATGGTCGGCACCTCCTAAAAAATAGATAATGTTGCAGCTCCCATAAAAAAAGACAGGACCGAAGCCCTGCCACAAAAATCTCATACATCCAACACGGTATAAAACTGTGAAAAAATGATAACCTTAAAACTCGAAGTCGTAAGGTGAGAAGTGGAGCTTCTTCTTTACAAAACAGCATTATACCATTACCATATTAATTTGTCAATATATTTTTTAATTTTTCTAAAATTCAATATTATTAATAGCTTCTTTTAATTCAGCTGTTCTTTCATCTGTTGGATTTAAAGCTGTACCAACAGCTGTTGTGTACTTATCCCCTACCACTTCACTTCTACTTATTAATAAAGTTGTAGAATTATCAGTAGTAATATTTGCTACATAATAAACAGCCTTCTTGTTGTCGCTGTCATTGTATGTGAATTCAAGTATCTTGCCACCTTCACCAACCTGAGCCTGTGCTTCCTCAGACGTAGTAGGTAAGTTAATACTTGAAGACTCTCCGGTCATACACATAATACTGTCATTATTTTTAGTTAAAATATAAGTACCCTCATCATTTTCTTGAACCTTCCAGCCAGATTCAGGTGTTTCTACTGTCATTCCATTTTTAGATGTCATCACCTTTGAGCCACAACCTGTAGCTATAACCATTGTCAAAAGCAATGCACCAATTACACTTAACTTCTTCATCTATAGCTTCTCTCCCCTGTTTTATTTTGAATAAATTTTAACATATATTATATTATCTTTCAACTATATTCAAAATCACTTCAACAGCCTTTTCCATAGACTCTGCACAAACATATTCATAAGGTCCATGGAAATTATGACCACCGGTAAATAAATTAGGACAAGGTAATCCCATAAAAGAGAGCCTTGCTCCGTCTGTGCCACCTCTTATTGGTTCAATAATAGGTTCAACTCCTGCATTTCTAATAGCCTTAACTGCTATATCTACTACATTCTTATTTTCATTAAGAACTTCAAGCATATTGTAATACTCATCATATAAATTGAGCTTTGCTACTTCACTTCCGTATTCAGCATTTACACTTTCTACTATAGAAGTAATGAAATCTTTTCTTTTTTCAAAGCTCATTTTATCAAAATCTCTTATTATATAATCAAGATGAGCATTTTCTACATTACCTTCCATTTTTGTCAAGTGGTAGAATCCTTCATATCCTTCAGTATCTCTTGGAGTTTCATTCTTAGGGAGTAATTCATTTATACGGCATGCTATTAATGCAGCATTTATCATTACATTCTTGCTTGACCCTGGGTGAACACTCTTTCCTACTATATCAATCTTCGCTCTGGCAGCATTAAAGTTTTCATAACTTATTTCACCTAACTCGCCACCGTCAACAGTATAGGCATAGTCGCATTTAAACTTTTCAACATCAAAATAGTCTACACCTGCACCTATTTCCTCGTCAGGAGTAAAAGCAACCTTTACATTACAATGTTTAATATTAGGATTTTCTACTAAAAATTTAACAGCTGTCAAAATTTCAGTTACACCAGCCTTATCATCAGAACCTAAAAGTGTAGTTCCGTCAGAACATATAATTGTCTTTCCTATATAATTCTTTAAAGAAGGAAAATCTTCCGGTGAAAGCTTTTCACCTTTTCTTTCTATTATATCACCATTGTAATTTTCAATTACCATAGGCTTTATATTCTTACCACTGCAATCTGGACTTGTATCCATATGAGAAATAAAGCCAACTGTAGTTTCATCTCCACAATTAGTTGGTAATTCCCCTGTTACATAACCATACTTGTCTACATTTACATTTTCAAGACCTATTTCCTTTAATTTAACTTCAAGAATTTTACCAAAAGAAATTTGTGTATCTGTAGACGGAAATTTTCCACTTTCACTATCAGAAGTAGTTTCATAACTTATTAATTCACTAAATAAATCTATAATTTCTCTTTTCATAAAAAGTCCTCCAAGCCTAGTTTTTATCAGCTTTCAAAACTTATGATACCACATTTATTAAAAAAATTCCATTATTTTTTAAAAAAAGTGTTGACAAAACTTTGATTGTATTGTATCATATATCTTGTCGTTAGCGATAGCGACTAATTAAATATCTGTGGAGAGGTGTCCGAGCGGTTTAAGGAGCCGGTCTTGAAAACCGGTGATCCCGGAAGGGACCGTGGGTTCGAATCCCACCCTCTCCGTTTTCTTAAAGAGGCTCTTGAAGATTTTATATCTTTGGGAGTTTTTTTGTATGTATATCTATTTTAATAGTATAAAAAATTCTTGCTTTTCATATAATTATATTGTATAATATCTTTTGTTCTGCAATTTTTGAGAGCATTTGGAGAAGTACCCAAGTGGTTGAAGGGGCTCGCCTGGAAAGTGAGTAGGTCGTGAATAGCGGCGCAAGAGTTCGAATCTCTCCTTCTCCGTTTAAGACAGCATTTTTGCTGTCTTTTTTTATATCATCTTATCGGATTTATCTTTCCGATGTATTATAAAAGACGGTACTTCCAAAAGGAAATACCGTCTTTTATTTTAATTTATTTAATTATATGTAGATTATTCGCAACTACCGTCTTCCTTACAGAATTCAACCTTCTTACCGTCTAAAATCATATTAGTAGTTCTTACAGCACACATCTTACCACACATAGAACAGCTGTGTCTATCCTTTGGAGGAACACTTTCGAAGTATCTTCTAGCCTTTTCACCGTCAACAGCTACTTCAAACATTCTCTCCCAGTCAAGTTTATGTCTAGCTTTTGCCATTTCATTGTCTAAATCTCTTGCGTGAGGAATTTTCTTTGCAATATCAGCAGCATGAGCAGCAATCTTACTTGCAATAATACCTTCCTTAACATCATCAACATCTGGAAGTCTTAAATGTTCAGCTGGTGTAACATAGCAAAGGAAGTCAGCACCACTAGCTGCAGCAATAGCACCACCAATAGCTGATGTAATATGGTCATAACCAGGGAAAATATCAGTTACTAAAGGTCCTAAAACATAGAAAGGTGCATTGTGACATAATCTCTTCTGCATCTTCATATTAGCAGCAATTTCATCCATAGCCATATGACCAGGACCTTCAACCATAACCTGAACGTCCTTAGCCCAAGCTCTTTCTGTTAAGTATCCTAATTCAATAAGTTCTGAAATCTGACCTGCATCTGTTGCATCATCAATACAGCCTGGTCTTAAAGCATCACCTAAACTGATTGTACAGTCATAAGTTCTGAGAATATCAAGAACGTCATCATAGTATTCGAAGAATGGATTTTCATTACCTGTCATTTCCATCCAAGCAAAAAGGAGAGAACCACCTCTTGAAACAATGTTCATCATTCTCTTATCTCTCTTGAATGCTTCTACTGAACGTCTATTGATACCTGCGTGGATTGTCATAAAGTCAACACCCTCTTTTGCGTGAGCTTCTACAACCTTTAAGAAATCCTTTGCAGTAATGTTCATTAAGTCCTTTTCAAGATAGCCAATAGCATCGTACATAGGTACAGTACCAATCATAGCTGGTGAATAGTCAATAAGTTCCTTACGGAAAGTGTTAGTCTTACCGTAGTTACTTAAATCCATAATAGCCTCTGCACCATAGTCAATAGCCATTTTTACCTTGTTCATTTCCATTGTGTAATCCTTGCAGTCACCAGAAATACCAAGGTTTACATTGATTTTAGTTTTTAAACCAGAACCAATACCCTCTGGACTTAAAGACTTGTGATTAATGTTTGCCGGAATACAAACTGTACCACAGGCAACAAGTTCTCTAATTTCCTCCGGTGTTTTAAATTCTTTCTTTGCAACGATTTCCATTTCCTTTGTAATGATGCCCTGTTTTGCAGCATCCATCTGAGTTGCATATGCCATATTTCTAACCCTCCATAATTTTATAACAATGATTTAATGGTCCATTTCCCTTGCCTAAATCTAAATTGTACTTTAAAGCTCCAACAAGGTACTCCTTACTGTTTCTTATTGCATCAGGTAAGTCCAATCCCTTAGCTAAATTACAGGCAATAGCTGAACTAAGTGTACAGCCTGTGCCGTGTGTATTGTTGTTGTCAATTCTTTCGTCTTTAAATTCTGTTATTTCTCCATTACAACAAAGAATATCTGTAGCAGTATCATTCAGATGACCACCTTTTACAAGCACATTGCAACCATATTTTTCATAAAGTGCAATGGTTGTATCTTTCAAATCCTTTTCACATTCAATTTTGCAATTTCCTAAAACTTCTGCCTCAGGAATATTTGGAGTAATTACAGTAGCTAAAGGTATAAGTTCTTCTATAAGTGCATTAACACTGTCCGGCTTCAATAATGGACTTCCACTTGTAGCCACCATAACAGTATCAAGTACAATATTTTTAGGCTTGTACTCTTTTAATTTTTCGGCAATCACCTTAATAAGTTCTTTGTCTGAAACCATACCTATTTTTACAGCATCAGGAAAAATATCATTAAATATACAGTCTAGCTGTTTTCCCAATATTTCAGGAGTAGAGTCCATTACACCATATACTCCTGTTGTATTTTGTGCTGTAAGAGAAGTTATGGCACTCATTGCATACATTCCGTGGGCAGTTATTGTTTTAATATCTGCCTGTATACCGGCACCACCACTACAGTCACTTCCAGCAATAGTAAGAACTTTGTACATATTCATCACTCCATATTACAAGAATAAATTTTCATAACAAAAAAAGCTTTGGCCATAAAGACCAAAGCTAAAAATCAATCCTTGCTCCCTACGACAGTATTAACTGACAGGTTCAAAGGGTCGGATAAAAAATCCTCTCAACTGATAATAGTTCCCCTGCAACACAATATTCAAACAACTTCATTGTACTCTTATAATCGACAGTTGTCAACTACATTTTACAACCTTTTCCAAAATATAATCTACATACATTTCTACTATATCAATATCTGTATATGTGTAAACCATTCGAGAACCCACAACGTCCTCTATTTCATTAAAAACCATTTTGCCATTGTTAAATATAAAGTCTATGCCTACAAAATCAAAGTCAAACAGCCTTATAACCTTTTCCACCTTTTCTCTTTCCTCATCAGAAAGGTTATATACCTCTGCTCTGCCTCCCAAACAGAAGTTACTTCTGAAATCCTTGTCCGAAATTCTCAACATAGCAGTAATAATTTTACCACCTATAACATATACCCTTACATCTCTGCCTAAGTTGTTGCAAGGCTTTTGTATAACATAGTTGTCCTTTAAAACATCTAATTTTTCCACAAGTTCTCTGTGGTTTTCCACCATAAACACTTCTGTGCCACCGTGTCCATTTTTAGACTTTACAACAACTGGAAATTCTTCACAATCTCTATTCAAAACAGGCATTATTTCTATTCCCTTTTCAGACACATATTCATATGTCTTTAATTTGTCATTACAAATTTCAGAAACAAAGGAATTGTTAAAACATTTTACACCCTTTTCCTCTAACTTCTTTGTAACTTCCGGTGCAATAAATCTGCATACTGCAAAATCAGGTAAATTGTTATAGTCTATGTCCTCAACATATATAAGTTTAAAGTCTACGCCTTTTTTCGTAAATTTCTCAATATACCATTTTATATAGTTCTCATTACCCTTAACAGCCTCTTTAAAATAAATTATTGCTCCTGTCATTTCATCGCCTCGTTTATGTATTCAATAATATAATCAGCCACATTTTCACCTGTACAATCGTAAATATTTTTAAAATGTGCATTGGAATTTACCTCGCAAAGTATAGGTCCATTTTCTCCAAAGAGAATATCCACACCACCAAAGTCTAGGTTTAAAGCCTTGCAAGTATCAATAGCCATTTTTACTTCCTCTTGTGTTGGGTTGTATTTTTCCATACTTCCACCATTTGTAATGTTGGCTCTAAAATCATTGTCATTGTATCTTAACATTGACGCTACAACTTTATCTCCTACAACATTAAGTCTAATATCTCTGCCTACACAGTTATCTATAAATTTTTGAAAAATCAAAGGTTCTTTTGTTTTGTTAAATATATTTTCTATGTCCTGTCTGTTTTTAGCTAAATATACCTGTTGACCAAAAGAACCACAACATTCCTTAACCACCATTGGATAACCAAGTCTTTCCTTTGCCATATTTACAAAGTCCATTTTGTTGTAACCAATATTTCTGTAGGTCATAGGGCATACTATAGTATCAGGCATTTCTATTTTTCCATTTAATTCAACATAGGTTAATGCCTTGTTGTCACATATTTCAATAGCTCTGCTGTTGTTAAATAACTTTAACCCCATATTTTCAAGCTGTTTTGCCAGTACAATATCCTTGTCCCAAAATATAACATAGTCCGGCATTTTAGTTATGTCAGTGTTTAAAAATTTACCATTACATATTAATAAATCGCTGTTTGTAAAAACATCTATTTTATTATTGTGTTTTATAGTAGCCTTTTCAAGCCATTTGTATATTTCATTAAATTTATTGCTGTTTAAAAACTCATTTATTACCAACCAAGCATACATAATTACACCTCTTTTATTAACTGCAATTTTTTTCAACTAAACTATAATATACAACATTGCCAAAATTTTATCAATTCATTTGTTACATTTTTCTTTCAATTACTATTTTCTATAGTATTTTTACATTTTTTTGTGTATTATAATAAGTATCATAAAATATTAACGGAGGAATATATGGTGACTAAATTTTTTAAAAATAATTACAACTTAAGAAAAAGTCTTTATACCTTAGGTGTAGTAATATTATCTATTGTATTTTTTAGATATACTGAAAACGCAAAGCTGGTCAATTTTATTCCTTCGGTGTTAAAGGTAATGAAACCCTTCATAATAGGTGCTGTTTTAGCCTATGTTTTAAATTGTGGCACAAACTGTCTTGAAAAAAATATTTTAAGCAAACTGGAATATTTTAAATCAAGACCTCACAAATCAAGGGCAGTTTCAATTACAATAGCTTTTCTGTTATTAATAGGAGTTATTGTTGGTATAATAGCTTATATCATTCCTGAAATTGTATCCAGTATACAAAATGTAGTAAATTTCTTTGTAGGTATTGACTCTGAAACTGTACACGAGTACTTAAACTCTTTTCTTACAAAGCACAACATTGATATTAGCGTTTCTACATACCGTTCTCTTTTGAAAACAACTGACAATGCAATGAACAGCCTGACAAGTTCATTAAAGTATATGCCGGAAATGCTTACTTCCATAGCAACTCATACCATAAGCTTTGCATCTTCTCTTGTAAGTATAATTATGGGTATCATGATTGCCGTATATATGCTTTTAGATAAAGAAAAACTTCTCCATTTCTGCAAGAAAACTCTCTTTATTTTGTTTTCAAAAAAGCAGGTTGAAGGTATTGCAAATACAATTAAATACACAAACTCTGTATTTAACAGCTTTGTTGTAGGTAAGACTATTGACTCTCTCATTATAGCTATAATTTTCTTTATAGGTTCTATAATATTGAATTTGCCTTATCCAATGCTTTTTGCAATTATAATTGGTATAACAAATATGATTCCATACTTTGGTCCGTTTATTGGTGCTGTGCCGGTAGTTGCACTTACTATTCTTATTAATCCAATAAAGGGTTTATGGGTACTTATATTTATAGTTGTTTTACAACAGTTTGACGGAGTAATTTTAGGTCCTAGAATATTAGGCGATTCTATCGGTTTAAAACCTATAGGTGTAATATTTGCCATTATTGTTGGTGGAGCTATTGCAGGACCTTTAGGTATGTTCTTTGGTGTTCCTATTTTCTCTGTACTTTTCACAATATTCTCAAATTTTGTTGAAAAACTTTATAACAGCAAAAACACTGTTGAAAATAAATTAGAAAAGGAAACAAATAAAGATGATGACACCGAAAAAAGCGAATAAATTTACATTTTTTCTATTACTTTATATGGCTGTATTGCCCTTTGCTCTGTTTTTTGTAGTTAAATCCCTAGGCTATAACGAGACACCAAAGTGGTTCACACAGGCTATTACACTTTTTCAGGATTTTATAGCCTTTGTTATTCCTGTATGTGTATTTTTGTTCTTCTCAAGACAGAAAATAACTGACTTAGTCCCTCACGAAAAAATAGATTTCAAAAATGTGATTTACATTGTTGGTTTGGCACTACTTGTAATGCCTCTTATGAATATTTTAGGGGTTATTGCTTCTATTTTTGTAAATACAGCAGTTAGTAATGAGATTATCTCCGATATAAACGAATTATCATTTCCCCTTGGAGTAATTTCATTGGCCGTTCTTCCGGCTATATGCGAAGAAGTTGTATTCAGAGGTATAGTTATGACAGGCTATAAGAAAGTTTCTCCTTTCGTAGCCATAATGATTAGTAGCCTTTTCTTCGGATTTATGCACCAAAATCTTTATCAGTTCAGCTACGCAGCATTAACAGGTGTATTTTTAGGTTTCTTAGTATACTTTACTAATTCCATTTATGCCTCTGTACTTGCCCATTTTATTATAAATGGCTCCCAGGTAGTAGCTACTAAATTGGCTCTTATGGATAACTCTCAAGCAATAATGGAAAGCCTAAAAGAGCCTTTATCAAAGTCTGATATTTTAGAACAGCTTGCCGGCAGTTTCTTTCTTGCCATTTTAACATTACCATTTTTTATATTGCTTTTTTATAAATTTGCTAAAAGAAATAACGCTAGTTCTGCTAGATATGTTTTGTGTTCTGTATCTAAAGAATTGTACGTTGAATTAGATGAGGTTGAAAAGAAAGATAAAATTGTTGATATATATTTTATTGGTGTTGTAATAATAACTGTAGCACTGTTTATAGCTACATCTTTTCTAGCCTAAATCTTGACAAGTCCCCTTTTTCGTTGTATCATTGTATGGTGCTACAACAAAAAACCACCTGGCAGAGAGGTAATATACACTTTCGTTGTATTATTGTATAGCATTTGCGGGTATGGCGGAATTGGCAGACGCGCAAGATTCAGATTCTTGTCCTCGTAAGAGTGGTGCAGGTTCAAGTCCTGTTATCCGCATTAAACTGTAATAAAAAAGCCTATGGATTTAATTGTCCATAGGCTTTTTTTATTACATATATTATTTTTTAATGTGTATAACCATAGAAATAATTATGCCAGTAATCCTTGCTAAAGCAATATCCGTGTTTTGCATACTGTTCGTTTACAAGAGCTCTGTCGTTTGCATTATTAGCTACAATAGCTTTTTCACTAGGTGTCATAAGATTATATGCTTCATTCATTGATAAACCAAGGCATACATATCCACCATTATTGCTAGGAGCTGGTGCATTATCGTGTACAACTACAACCTTCTGCTGAGGAGCTTGTGCCTGAGCCTGAGTAGTTGCCTGTGTTGTTGTCTGTGTTGGCTTTTCGTAATTACTGCTGTTTACACTAAGAAGTGATTTTACATCATTGCTTGTATCATCACCACTAATAAGTGACTTACATTCAACAGATACATCTTTTGTTATATCTGATGTTTCAAAACCAATATAGACCTTTGTATCATATCCTGGCTGAAGTTTTGATGCACATTTCTTTAAATCAAATTTAGTACAAGTCCAAGAGTTGTTCTGGTGAAGCTCAACACCGTCCTGGAATGCCTGCATATTGTAAATATCATTGAAAGACTTGTTTTCTTCTGAATTATTCTTAAAATCAGCCTCTACAAGTATGTAATTCTTTCCACCGGCATTCATTGAATAAGCATTATCCACAGTTACTTCATAATCACTAGGATTTTCTCCACTTTCATCCTTAGCATTTTTGCCTAAACCACCAATGCCAAAAGGCAAGTTTGAACAAGCTGTAAAAGATACTAAGGATACAGCACATAATAACAACATAAAAATTTTCTTCATAATTATCCACCCTCTTTTTTAATTTATTTATATAGCTATACATAATAATTATTTATTACATACAAACTATATAAATATGTTTACCCTTTAGTTTATGATAAAATCATTTCTTATGTTTATCTATATACTATATCAGAATTATCATCTTGTCAATAGTTTAGTCATTTTTAATGCCTAAAGATATTTTAATGGTCAAGTTATCGGATTTATCTTTCCTCCTCACAAAAAAACAGCCTGAACTTAATCAGACTGTTTTTTATCGTACTCAAAAAGCAAATTCTACAAATTATACACACATTTTTTCAGATTATCAAAGGAAAGTTATTAAGAAAACCTTGGTTTTCTTAAATTAATTCCGCAGGTCGAGCTTTGCCCGACCGAGGACAGGGACAAAAATATGGTACTGGTTTTTAGTGCCATATTTTTCACGGCTGGTCCCTACCTTAGGTTAACTGCAAGAAATGCGAGCATTTCTTGCAATCATTTTTGTGAATTTTTCTTGTAAATGATATACATACCCTTTATAAGTAACTCTGGGTCATAGTCAAACTGTCTTTTACAAAGTGCAGCAATATTTTTGCCTAAACCACCTGTAACAACTACATTTGCCTTCTGACCAATTTCTTCTTCCATTCTTTCAATACAACCTTCAATCATAGCTGCATTACCATAAAGTACACCACTTCTCATACAATCTATTGTATTTTTACCAATGGCACTTTTAGGCTTTTCAAGGCTAATGTGTGGCAACTGTGCAGTCTTGTTTGAAATAGCTTCAAGGCTGACATTTACACCTGGCATAATACAACCACCTATGTAATTTCTGTTTTTATCTACAACAGAAATAGTTGTAGCTGTACCCATATCCACAATCATAACCGGTGGCTTGTACTGTTCTAAGGCAGCAACAGCACACACAATCATATCGCTACCAACTGTAGCTGGATTATCCATAAGTATATTAAGACCTGTTTTCACCCCCGGTCCAACAACCATAGGCTCTTTACCAATAAGACGAGTAATAGCCTTTTTAATACAGTTTAAAACAGGAGGTACTACAGAAGAAATGATACCACCCTCAAAATGATTTACGTCAATGTGATATAAGTTCATAATGCTCAAAATCTGAGCACCATATTCGTCCTCTGTTTTTAATTTATCTGTAGAAATTCTTGCCATAAAGTCTATGTTACCATTTGTAACAGCACCTAAGACAATATTTGTGTTTCCTATATCTATTGCTAATATCATAAATTTACCTCATAAGTAATATAAAATCTATCTTCTATTTCTTAAAGCTGCAAATAAAGCTGTACAAACTGCTGTAGAAATAATTGCTGCCACAATAGCTTCCGGTATACCATTTCCAACTACAATAGCAAGTATAGCACCTTTAACAGCTGTAATACTGATTTTAACAGCCTCAGCATATTCCTTTGCAAAGAATATATAAGCCATTCCCATAACTAAAATAGTGTGAATAATAGTAGTAAGAAAAGCCGAAATAACAGTTGATACACTTCTGTTCTTAATAACTTTCATTAAGCCTGTAAATACAAAATAAGCAATAACGCCTACAAGTATTCTAGGCACAAAACAAATTACTAAACTCCAGAAGTTACCACCTGGATAAAGTGGGCTAAATAAGAAACTTGTTATATTTGGTGCAATAAATGACGCCTTCAAAAAACTTGTTAAACCAAACACAAAACCGGCAAAAGCACCCTTTTTCCAACCTAAAATAATACCTGCAATAATAACTGGTATATGCACAGTTGTTGGTGTAATAACTCCTAGTGGTATATAACCTAAAGGCGTAAAAGCCAAAATAACAATAATGGCTGCAAATAGTGCCATTTCAACTAGGTCACGAGTTTTAACTCCTTGTTTTTCCATATTAATTTCCTCCTTGCTACTGTTCCCTAAAGAGATACAATGCTATAGTTACAGAGTGTATTATATTCTATTTTCCATAAAAAAGCAATGTATAATTAGTAATTGCTAAAAACTATTGATAAATACTGTTTTTATGATAAAATGTAATTATCAAAAAACAGGAGTGGAAAAAATGGAAAAGAAAAATATATTGCTTGGAGTTTGTAGCTCTATAGCAGCTTATAAATCAGCATCTTTGGCTCATTTACTTACTAAAAAAGGCTACAACGTAGACGTTATAATGACTGAAAATGCTACAAAAATTATTGCACCTATTACATTTGAAAGACTTACTGGCAATCGTTGTATAGTAGATACTTTTGAAAAAACTCTTTCCTATGATGTAAAGCACATTTCTCTTGCCAAAAAAGCAGATATGGTGCTTATTGCTCCGGCAACAGCCAACTGTATTGGTAAAATAGCAAATGGTATAGCTGACGATATGCTTACAACAACAGTTATGGCTTGTACTTTCCCAATATATCTTTCTCCGGCTATGAATACTGCCATGTACCAAAATCCTATAACACAGGACAATATGGCAAAGTTAAAAAGATTTGGTTACCACATTATTGAAGCAGCAAGTGGACTTCTTGCCTGTGGTGATACAGGCATAGGCAAAATGCCGGAGCCGGAAGTTTTGGCAAAATATGCCGATAGAGAATTAAAACGTACTAAAGACTTGGTTGGCAAAAAAATTCTCGTAACAGCCGGTGCAACTTGTGAACCTATTGACCCAGTAAGGTATATTACAAACCATTCCAGTGGAAAAATGGGTTGTGCAATAGCTAAAACAGCTATGGAAAGAGGTGCAGAAGTTACACTTGTGTGTGGAAGTATGACAGTTGAACCTCCAATGTTTGTAAATGTAGTAAAAATAAATACAGCCGAAGAAATGTTCAATGCTGTAAAAGAAAATTTTGATAATATAGACATTGTGATAAAAGCTGCTGCCGTAGCTGACTATACTCCAACAACTATAGCCCATAATAAAATCAAAAAAACTGACGGAGATATGTCAATACCTTTAAAGAGAACAACTGATATTTTGAAATATTTGGGCGAAAATAAAACTCATCAATTTCTTTGTGGTTTTTCAATGGAAACAGAAAATATGCTTGAAAATTCCACTAAAAAATTGTCTAAGAAAAATCTTGATATGGTAGTTGCAAATAACTTGAAGGATAAGGGTGCAGGCTTTGGCACAGATACAAACCTTATTACAATAATTACAAAGGATAATGTGAATCAACTTCCATTAATGTCAAAAGAAGATGTGGCAAATAGTATATTAGACGAAATATTGAAAAATATGTAAAAAAACAGGCTTTCTATGGTTTATCACCTAGAAAGCCTGTTCTATATTAATTATATATTGATTTTATTCTTATTATAAAACTCTTTTAACTCTGCTTTTCTTTCATCAGATAGCAAAGTCTTTTTCACCCCACAAACAGCACCTTCAAGAGCCAAAAGCCTATGAAAACAAGCACTTTCATCTATTTTCTGTATTTCTAACCAAGCCCTTTCAGCTCCTAGTTCTCTTAACTTTTCCGCTGTATTGATACCAACTTTGTTTAACTGTTCCTCAACTACTTTACCTATGTTAGGTAACTTTGATAATTCTCCCATAAAATCGACCCTTTCTTTAGTAAAATAATATTACATCAAAAAATTTTTATGGTCAAGAAGTGTAGTACAAAGAATGTTCAAAAAATCTCAAAATATCTATCCAAATTAATTCCTTTTCCACTTCGTTTATAAGTTCGTGTCTTTTGTCATCATACAGCCTTGAGTAAACATATTTATAGCCTATACTTTCCAAAAATTGTTTAAGCTCTGTAAATTTCTTTTCATTCTGAATAACGGGGTCATCTTTTCCACCAATAAGCAAAACGGGTAAGTCCGGATTTTTACACAAATACCTTTCTTTCATAAATGCCTTTTTCATAAGACCATATAAATTCAAAAAGCCGTTGGTAGTAAATCTGTAATTGCACAAAGGGTCTCTGTTGTATTTGTTCACAATATCCTTATCAGAACATATCCAATCATTTTCAACATTGTCAAATACATTGTAACCTCTAAAGGTCATACTTTGCAAAAACTTGCTCCTGTGATGACTGCCAAAAATCTTGCTATTCACCTTTGCCAAAGTAATCCCTAAGTCTACGTTTTTATTTTCTGTAGGAGGGCCACATAAAACCACTTTATCCACATTTTTGTCATAGTTTTGCAAAAATACTCTTGCAACTAAAGTCCCCATACTGTGGGAAAATAGATAAATAGGCATACCCTTGTATTTCTCACTTATCCACCTGTTTACCTGAACTAAATCTTTAACTATAGCCTGCTCATTATCAGTATAAAAATATCCTAAATCCTTTTCATCGCCTATACTTCCACCATGCCCCCTGTGGTCGTGTATAACACAACTGTACCCCCTCTTTGCCAAAAACTCCATAAAAGGATAATACCTCTCCTTGTGCTCCACCATTCCGTGAGAAAACTGTATAATCCCCTTAACCTCAACAGCCTCATAAATGGCACAACTTAATACTAACCCATCAAACTCCGAAACTAACTCAAATTTCTTTAACAAATTACCACACTCCTATTTTGTAATAGGATAACCTGAAATAGGAGGTTTATGCAATATAAATAACATATTTACACATATTCAGAACAAATTAACTTTGTTAATTTGTGGCTTGACAAGCAAGCCATCGGATTTATCTTTCCGATTCACTACAAAAAACCTCGGAAACCATAAGATTTTCCGAGGTTTTAAAGTATTTTGTTAATTTGTTAATTATATTTATTATCTACATTCTCTATTTTCAACTTTTTATCTTCCAATATCCACCCTTATCAGCACCGACACGTTCTAAAACCCCTAATTTTTTTAGTTTATTAATGTGATAACGTACTCCATCAGCAGTAATATTACCAATAGTTTCAGATATGTCTTTTGTACTTATATACGGATTTTCTTTTATTATATCGTAAATTTTCTCGGTAGTTTTCTTGGTAGTTTTCTTGGTAGTTTTCTTGGTAGTTTTTTTATTTTCATGTTGGTTTTCAACCTGCACATCAACAGCTTCATCTACCCCATAGTTAATATTTTTCATAATCAATAAAAAACTATCATATTCAGAAATAAAAATGGGTTGTTTATCTTCAGAATAATTTGGAAGATTTTTGTAAGCAGAAAAAATTTTTTTAAATCCACTTCCTCGACGGTCCATATACTTCAATCTATTGAAAACATCAGCAATTACAGGATTTCTTCTTCTTGATGGAACATTCATTAAATCTCTATCCTGAACCCTTGTACCATCAAACATTCCACCAGGTGAGTATATTTCAAGTCTATCATCATATATATCAATGTGAACCTCTGAACCAATTTCATTGTAATTTCTATGGATAATTGCATTTACAATTCCCTCAAGAACAGCTCTTTCGGGATAATCCGGCATTTCAATCCTACCATCAGCTGTTTTCTGCCACATTTTATGAGAATGTCTTTTTACAAAAGCAATACCCTCTTGTAAAAGTATAATAATACTACCTGATATTTCAACATCATCTATTGCATCTACAATTCCGTCAGCCTTATCAAGTCCATTCCAACGGGTACAAAACAATCGAGAATGTCTTATAGGTGATTCGTCAGCAAGCAATGCTCCTGCATTAGTAAGATTTCCTTTTTCATCAATTAGCCCAAATGATTCATAATCAGATTCTTCAAATGAATGACCTGTCTGTTGATAAAAAACTGACTTTAACTTTGTAAATGCCATATTTTCAAAACTGTATTTGGATTGCAAACTATCATATGATGAGTTACTGCCTTTTAGTACCAATTCACTCAGTTTCTGAGGTGTTGCCTGTACACTTTGATTACCTACACGCACAAACGCTGTCAACATGCCATCCCCAGAATAATAATACGGAGTCTGTTCACCTGCATATATGTCAACAATTATTAACTTTTTACCTTCTTCAGTCTGAAAACTTAATGTAAATTCAGGTATTGGATTTAAATGTATCTTTATCTGTTCGCTAATTATTTCTGCATCTTTTTCGGCATTTTCAAGACCAACAACAGTATCATCATTAGCAATGCCAAATATTAATTTTCCACCATATCCGTTTGCAAAGGCACTTACACTTTTACACCAACTTTTTGGTTTCTTCGCTTCAACTGCTTGCTTTTTATCATATTCAGTTGTTTCTCCAATTAGAGCTGATAGATTCATAATATGCCTCCTTGATTATTTTTGCTATGCTTTTATTTTGTACAGTTTTATTTTCAACTTTCTATTATTTACAATAAACCCTTTTTTATTAATTTCTTTTATAACTTATGAAATATACTGATAATCTTATCATAGTTCTATTTATTTTACAATACCTAGACTGTTTATCATAACTTTTATACTTTTCTTTACATATATAAAATCAAATATCAAAAACAATATTTGTGTCCTACTGACAAAAATTTATACATTTTCACACATTCTGATATATTCAGAACAAATTAACTTTGTTAATTTGTGGCTTGCAAGCAAGCCATCGGATTTATCTTTCCGATTCACTACAAAAAACCTCGGAAACCATAAGATTTCCGAGGTTTTGGTATTCTTTTTGAAATAAAGTAATTATCTCTTTGTTAACGTTTTGAAAACATGAAAAGCCCATAAATAGGGGATTTGTGACGGGTGGTGTTACATATGTGTTTTATACGCAAGACTGCCCACACATTCCCTGAACTGCCCATTACATTGTAACTGCTAACTTACTTTATCAAAGAAAGGACAATCATTATGAAAAAGCACTTTGCTTACTACAACCAATATAAGAACGGAATTGACATTGCGTTTGATGACAATATACTTTTATTTATTTCATGTACTGAAGCTGAAAAGAATCTGCACACTACACCTAACTCACAAAGGCTTATTGATAATCTTGCAATTGATGAACCGCTTAAATATGCTGCATTGGCTCTTGATTGTGAGTTGCAGGCTTGGGCTGATGCTATGGATGAGGATTGGTGTCCGTAATCCAAAACATCTTCAACTATATTACTCCGAAATATTTTTCAAAGAATACCTTTAACTTATCAATTACTGTCTGTTTTTTCAAAGCTCGATTTGAGCCACCAGAGAATCTTGAAATTGGAGGTAAGATTTTATCAATATCCGTTCCTGTGGTTTTTATTCCTCCATCTCTGAATGAATTCTCTATAAATTTTTGAGCTTCATCATGTTTTAGTTTTTCATCTTTGATGATTGCTTCTAAGTCCTGTTCTTTTTGCTTCTTAACAAAGTCTTTCCAGTCCTTTTCAACATCTGTTTTTACTGTCATTTGGGCAACAAATCCCTCAATTAAAGCTTTTTTGCTGCGCAGCTCAACACTTGCATCTATTGATTTATTAATATTAGTAAGAATCGTTTTATCCTCGCAGTTTGATTCGTGATATTTGGCAACGAGCATCAAGATATAATCTATATTGACCTCGACCTGCTTAATAAGTTCAATTTCAAAGACAATGTCATCGTTGATTCGTTCTTTTTCAATGTCGCTTTTTTTAGCATAATCTTGGTATAAGTCAATATAAATGCTTTGATAATCCTGTAAATCTCTAACGGATACAGAACTGTCTCTTTCAAAATCGTCAAAACACCTTAAAATATTTCTCAATTTCAAAATGCGACCAAACAGTTTGATGAATTCTTTTTCGTTATCCTCGCCAATGATTTGACTGCTTATCGGAAATTCATTTACCAGTCTGGCTACAAGCTCGTTATAACCTTCCATATGTTTTCCGTGCTCATCTTCATAGCCATTCATATACTCATTGTAAGTTTTTAGAATAACCATACCTCTTGCGTTTTTATCCCCAAAAAGTGCTAAGGCATTATTAGTGGCTGTTTCAAGGTTTCTAAAACAAACAATGTTTCCAAATGTTTTAACTGAGTTCAAAATACGATTGGTACGGGAAAACGCTTGTATCAAACCATGATCTTTTAAATTCTTATCTACCCATAAGGTATTGAGGGTAGTAGCGTCAAATCCCGTTAGAAACATATTGACTACGATCAGCAAATCAATCTCACGATTTTTCATTCTCAACGATACATCTTTATAATAGTTAGGAAATTTATCGGTGGATGTATCATAGCTAACATTAAACAGCTTATTATAATCATCAATCGCACTGTCAAGAAAATCTCGTGAAGTCTGATCAAGACCGCTTGTGTCAAAATTTTCATCTTGCAAGATATCATCCGGATCTTCTTCGTTTGGATTAAAACTGAATATCGTAGCAATATTTAATTTATGACCTGTTTCCTCCATTTGCTTTTTAAATTCATTGTAGTATGCAATCGCTGCCGGAATAGATGCGACTGCAAAAATCGAATTAAAACCATTTACTTTTGCAGTTGTTTTTTGCTCTGATACAGTATTATTCTTGGACTTCGCCATTTTTTCTACATTCGTAATCACTTTATGGTCATAATAAGAACGATTTTGGTTTCGATAAGTTTTTTGCTCAAAATGATCAAGAATGTATTGTGTAATCTCAGATACTCTTTTAGGATCAAGCAAAGCCTTTTCACGGTCAATTGCCTTTACTTGCTTATCGTATAAAAGCTCAGGGTTTTTGATCGTGTTGATATAATCAATTCTAAAAGGCAATACATTACCATCGTGGATAGCATCAACAATGGTATATGCGTGCAGTGGTCTTACTTTATTCCCATTTTCATCCGGCTCACCGCCGAAAACCTGTGCTGTGGTACGCATATTCGGTGCATTGGAACTGTTAGAATTCGATGCAAAAATCGGCGTGCCCGTAAACCCAAAAATATGATAATTCTTAAAGTGCTTTGTAATCGACTTGTGCATATCTCCAAACTGAGAACGGTGGCATTCATCGAAAATCATAACAATGTGTTTTTTATAAACTTCGTGCTCCTTGTTCTTGGATATGAATTTATCTAACTTTTGAATGGTTGTAATGATGATTCTTGCATTATCATCTTCCATTTGTTTTTGAAGAATTTTAGTAGAGGTGTTGCTGTTGGCAGCACCTTTTTCAAACCTGTCATATTCTTTCATTGTCTGATAGTCAAGATCTTTTCTATCGACAACAAACAATACTTTATCAACGAAAATCAATCCTTGAGCAAGCTGTGCAGTTTTAAAACTTGTTAAAGTCTTGCCGCTTCCGGTGGTGTGCCAAATGTAACCGCCTGCCTCTTTTCTGCCGGTTTTTTTGAGGTTGGTAGAAACGATAATGCGGTTTAGGATTTTTTCAGTTGCCGCAATTTGATAAGGACGCATTACCAATAATAAATCCTCTGAAGTAAATACACAGTAATGAGTCAAAATATTAAGTAGCGTATGTTTTGCAAAAAAGGTCTTTGTAAAGTCCACAAGATCCGGGATGATATGGTTTTTCTCATCTGCCCAATAGCTTGTAAATTCAAAGCTATTTGAAGTCTTTTTCCTTTTTGCCGCATTTTTCTCTACATTGTCTTTTATATGCTGAAATCTTGTTGTGTTGGAATAATACTTTGTATGCGTACCATTGGAGATTACAAACAGCTGTACATACTGATACAATCCGCTACCTGCCCAAAAGCTGTCACGCTGGTATCGATTGATTTGGTTAAACGCTTCTCGAATTGCGTTCCCTCGCTTTTTAAGTTCAATATGCACCAATGGCAATCCGTTTACCAAAATCGTCACATCATAACGAGTATCATGCTTTCCACCGTCTTCTTCATACTGGTTTATTACCTGCAAATGATTGTTATGAATGTTGGTTTTGTCGATCAGCTTGATGTTTTTTACATATCCGTTATCAAGGGTAAGGTTTTGCAGATAGTCTTCCTGTATTTTGCGTGTTTTCTCTACAATTCCATCATTACCGTTTGAAATAACACTGTTGTAAAAGTCGTTCCACTCTTTATCGAAGAAGGTGTAGTTATTCAGTTTTTCAATCTGTGTACGGAGGTTGTCAATTAAGTCCTGTTCGCTTTTTATAGTAATGTATTCGTAGCCCTGACTGACAAGACGATTTATAAAATCCTGTTCAAGTGCCACTTCGCTTTGATAGTCGGTGCTTTTTCTTTTTTCGGGTGTGTACTCAGCCACTACCGTACTTTCAGTAGAGCTTGCCACAATTTCAAAGCTATTCATTTTCCGCCGCCTCCTTTTTCTTAAAAGTTAAGAGCTTATCTCGGTAATATTCGTATTGCTTTTGTCTTGCTTCAATTTCGGCAGGCAATCCCTCGCTGATATCGTTGCAAAGCTTATCAAAACGATTTAGTAAATTTACAACTTGCTCTTGTTCGTCGATCGATATTATTGGTATCTGTAAATTTTCTATTACAGTTCTAGACAAACGAGGAATACTTGCTTTTCTTACATTAGAATAGATAAAGTCTTGTTTTGTAAGTAAAAAGTAGTAAATGTATTTATTGTTAATTTCTATAAGATTAGAAAAAAACAAACAATCGTCTGCAGCCCAAAAATTAGTTTTGCAATAACCTATTTCACCTGCTGCGCCTGCACTAATAACATATGTTGTATTTCCTTTACAATTATATTTGTCATAATATCCCATAGGTGCAAGACTGTTTTGGTAAACAGGATAGTTTCCATTTGAAATAAGTTGCTTTTTAACTACTCTAATTCCACGGGAAATATCCGCAACTTCAATGAGTTTTTTCTTAGGTGCTGATTTATAATTAGCGAAAAGTCTATCTCTATAATACTCATACTGCTGTTTTCTCGCAGTGAGTTCCGCAGTGAGTTCCGCAGTGAGTTCCGCAGTGAGTTCCACAAATTTATCCAATATACGAACAATTTCCTCTTGAACTGGTAGAGGTGGAACAGCGATTTTTAATGCTCTAAAATCACCGCCTGTTAATTTCGGAATATTGCCATGAATTAAGTGTTTAACAGGTACAGTTTGTAGATAATGAAATAAGTAACGCAGCAAAACGCCATTTATCTCTGAAATAATATGAGCATGATTGTTCACCCATATTTTTCCTGTCGCCCAAGTAACAATAGGTGTACCCATTTCAGTTACAACGCTACCATCCTCGCCGACGAGAATAAAAGTGCCATCAAATATATAATTAGATACATAATCTTGAATACCATTTGCTCCGAAATACGGATATTTACCAGCTTCTCTTGCGGATTTTGTTACAGGCTTTCTTTTGTTATCCAAGATTTCACAGCAATTTTCAAGTCTTCGATATTCTACACCTTCTGGGCAAAGTTCATTTATAAGTTGTTCTAATTTACTCATTTTCCTCACCTCCGGTATGCCAACCTAATGTACCTATCGCATCCATTAGTTCTCTGTTAGTTTTTATTTTTCCCAGTACGCCGGTAACTAAGCGATAGAAAGCATCAAATTTTTGCAAAGCCTCATCTTCGTCATAATCTCCATGAACTACATCACTAAGTTCACCAAAGAGTTTGTATCCATCTTCAGCAAATTCCGAAGGGATGATATTACATTGATCTTTTACTGGCGTAAGAATCTGAATAAATGGTTTAAGATTACCGTTTGCTTTCCGTGTTTCAATGGGAGGATTTGCAGCCTCTGCTGTTTGGGTAATAATTCTTTCAAAAACCTTTCTCAAATAAACGATAGATCCTGCGCCGAATCCTTCTCTTGCTGCCCTTTTTGCTTTTTCTAAAGCGTTTGTAAAATCGCCGTAAGATTTGGTGTTCAGCGAAACTGATTCAGAAAATTTTTCGCTTCTTTTTGCAATACGCACATAAGGATATTGACTATGTATATTATCTTCCTCTCTGCACTCAAGCAAGAACCACATTTGCACAGAAGCACCGCAACGAGGGCATTCAAGAACACAGTCAATGCTGACAGTCTTTTCGTTTACACCAATACAGAACAAGTCTTTCCCGGAATAAAATGTGCGCTGATCGCCGCAATTATTACAATAATAATTTAATGCAACTTTACCGACCGCAATTTTTTTAGAATTTCCGGTTTTAAGCTTTCTACTGCCCAAAAAGCCTTCTATTTGCACATAATCTGTTGTTATCGGTTTTGATAACACATCTGATAATCTCATACATTACGCCTCCTCAATTTCAGCTATAATCGCATCAATTTCGGCACGCAATGTATTTTCATGCTGAACAATTTGCGATATTTGCTTGTTAAGGACAACTATGTCGATAACTTCTCTTGTATCCTCACTTTCTACATAAGTCGACACAGAAAGATTGTAATCTGCATTTTCAATATCTTCCTGTTTAACAAGAGCAGTAAAATGCTTTTCCGTCTTTCGTTTAATATAAGCGTTTAATATATTCTGAATATTATTAGGTTCATTGCTTGCAGTTCCATCTCCCAATTTATTGCTGTTAGTAGACTTAACAAATTCCTTTGAAGCATCAATAAATAGAGTTTGGTTGTCGACTTTAGATTTTTTTAGAACCATAATGCAGGTTGCAATACTTGTCCCGTAAAAAAGATTATCCGGCAATTGAATGATACATTCAATATAGTTGTTATCAATCAGATATTTTCTGATTTTCTGTTCCGCACCACCGCGATACATTATACCGGGAAAACAAACAATAGCCGCCGTTCCGTCTGTAGCAAGCCAACTAAGGCAATGCATAATAAAAGCAAAGTCCGCTTTTGATTTAGGGGCCAATACACCGGCAGGAGAAAAACGAGGATCGTTTATCAGTGTTCCGTTGTCAGAACCTTCCCATTTAATGGAATAAGGTGGATTTGAAACGATGGCTTCAAATGGTTCTTCATCCCAATGTTTAGGCTCAGTCAAAGTATCGCCATGTTCAATGCTGAATTTATCGTAACCTATGTCGTGCAGGAACAT
This sequence comes from uncultured Eubacterium sp., assembly GCA_900545305.1. Classification (GTDB taxonomy): domain Bacteria; phylum Bacillota; class Clostridia; order Lachnospirales; family CAG-274; genus CAG-274. The sequence goes on along the minus strand of UQYD01000006.1, from coordinate 59,055 downwards.
ATTAATACGGCAAAGGTTATAAGTTGTAATGTTGATTTCCTGACCAAAGAATCCATTACGGACATTGTCTTTACCGAGAATTTTTGCAAACTTCAAAAGTAATGAGCCACTTCCCACAGCAGGATCGTATACTTTATTTACTTCTGTTTTTATTTTACCGTTATTGTCAAGAAGTGAAATTTTAGTTAGAAGTTCAGATACCTCTTGTGGGGTGAAAAATTCGCCGCCGCTTTTGCCAGCATTAGAAGCGTACATTCCCATCAGATACTCATAAGTGTCCCCAAAAGCATCAATGGAATTATCTTGATAATTACCAAGATCCATATCTCCGATAACAGTAATTAATCTTTTAAGTCTTTTGTTTCTTTTAATAACTGTTGGTCCGAGCTTATTGCTGTTCACATCTATATCGTCAAACAAACCTTTGAAATTATCCTCACTTGGAGTACCGATAGCCGATGCTTCAATATTCTTAAAATTAGCCTGCAATACCTCGTTTAAATTCTCGTCCAATTCTGCGATTTCTACTTCTTTTCCGTCTTTTTCAGCTTTTTCCTTGGCATCTTTATCCGCTTTTTTTATTCTTCTCAATAAATTTTCAAATAGCTCACTTGGCATTATAAAGAAACCTTTTTCCTGCACCATTTCTTGCTTAAGCGTTTCGGGTAAATCTTCATCTTTGAGCTTGGCATAATCAAAATCAGTATTTCCTGCATCCCATTCGCCATTATTCAAATATGCAGTAAGATTTTCGGATATATATCTATAGAAAAGCATACCTAAAACATACTGCTTAAAATCCCAGCCATCAACACTGCCTCTCAGTTCATTTGCAAGCGCCCATATTGTACGATAAAGTTCAGTTCTCTCTTGCTCTTTTTTATTATTATCACGCATCTTTATTTTCTCCATTCTTTAATAGCATTTTATAATCTATATGATTTCGCAATTTTTTGCATAAATCTTTATTTTTTAGTGTTTGTGCAATATCAGCAGGCACTTCATTTCTCTCTTGTGCAGCTAAATCAAAAAACAACTCTATTTGTTCAGGCTTAGGGTTTAATAGCTTGATCATTGCAAATTGTCTATCCGGTGGAGGTGGATTGACTTTACCACTTAAAATGTCGTAAAAATACGGTTTCTTTATACCAAGGGAGGTGTAAAATTTGACATTTGATAAATTTGCCTCTTTTATCATTTGTCCAAGTAAATCACAAAATTTTATAGAATTTTTACTGTTCAATTAATCACCACCATTTCTATGATAGTATGTAAGTTTACATACTTACATACTATCATGTTTTAAGACTGTTTTCAATAAAAGATTCTCATCTATTTCTCATGTTTTAACATATTTCAACAAATTGTAATCCTTACAATTTCTATTTGCATTTTTGTATTTCATTTTCTTAGCTATCTCCCCTCATACACCTCCCACAACCTCTTCTGCTCCGCTCCAATCCTCAATATTTCCTGCAAATCCCTAGCCATAGCCTCAACATTGGCATCCATCTGTTCTACTGTTCCTGTTCTGTTACCAGCCTTAATCTCACTCTGAATTACCTCTTTGCTGTAATATTCCTTCGTATCCACATTCATATAGCCATACACCGAATACGAATATCCATTGTTTTTCTCAATAAATACCGGTGCCACCTCTCCTTTTGATGTTTTCCATCTCATAAGCCTTGGAAACCAACAGAATCCCTCTTTTATCAGTTCCTTAAATGCCTCCAGCAGTTTGCCTATCTCATACAGAATTCCTCTGAATGAGTTTCCTGCTTCTATTGTCTTATCCCACTCCACCTGATTAGCATATTCTTCTATTGTCGGAGCAAATAATCTGAATGATGATACAAAAGCATTAATATTAGCAAGTAGCTCTACTGCTTCATTTGCTTTATCTGCCACACTTTCCAGCTCTTGTTTTACAGATTGAAGTTCCGACCGCTTTTCATTAAGTTCCTTAGTCTGTCTCCTTTCCAATTCCCTGTAAACAATTTGTGAAGCGGTCAACTTAATATCCGCATCATGCACCTGTTCCTGTATCTCTTCCAAATGCTCTGTTTCCTGTGCTACTTTATATTCCGCAACTGTAAGATCATGATTGCGACCTTTTGACTTTTCCTTTATTTGTTCTCCAAACCAATCATTAACCTCTTTATTGGCTACCTCCCTTAGCTCATCCTGCAGCACTCGCGAAAGCACTTCTTTTGTAAACACTTTCCTCTTTGATACCTGCTTACGAAGTCCCTTTTTATATCCATCTGCTACTGGAACTCCCACTATATGCATATGTGGACTATCCTCGTCCAGATGAACTACTGCATTTGCCACCACGAATTGTGGAAGTCTCTTTATTAATTCTTCCAGTATTATCTGATATGATATCTTCATATACGATTTCATATCATCATATTGTTTCCAGAACTCCCTATCGCCTATCTGAATGATTATCTCTACTGCCATATCCTGCTCCTTGCCAGCGACATGTTCAAAGTAATCATCTATCCGGCGGTCAGGTCTTGTCTGTTTTTTATTATATTCTTCTAATGCCTCATCGAATTCTTTGTGATATACTGTCTTTACATCATCAATCAGATTTGATGTTCCGTAAACAACCAATATATTGTCTTTGCTGTAATCTGATGACTTGTATTTTCTCAGATTGTGTTTTGCAACAGCAGCCAGCTTAGATTTCGATGTAATGGCATTTTTCTTATTGCTCACATGAGCTGTATATGAAATATTTCCCATTCGCATCTCCTTATCTGTACTCTATTCTTATCTGTAAATTCTATCGGAGCAGTGCAGTTATCATCTTGGCTCTGCCATAGATGATAACCCCCTAGCAGTTCTGTCAGCCCAAATCCACAATCGTCATTGTGAATATTGTTCTGTCATAACTGCGGGGGCTCTCCAAGGGTTACATATACATCTGTCCAATACAACTGATACATATGTGTTACATATCAAGAATTTAATAATCTGTCCTTTTAAGAAGTACAGACTCTAAACTCTTATAAGAATTTAGAATCTGTTTCCTCAAACATTCGAATTGTTAAATTCTTTATTGTGGTAAGAGCCAAGTCCAATAACTTGTTCCGTCTTCTGCCTTACCTTTGCCAGAAGTTATTCCGAGCTTCTTTTTAGCTGATAAAAGAGTATTTCTTTTAATTCCTCTCCTGGCTGCCTCCTGCAAAATGTCATTCGATATAATTTCTTTGCTTGAGCCAAAATACTCTTTGATAAAATTCTCTGCTATATCCAGCTTCTTTTTACCTCTCCCATCATTTCCTGACAGAAGCTCATCTATGGTGATATCATAAGGTCCTATGCATTCCATTCCTCTATCTTCTGTCATCTCAAATCCTATGGCATCTCCTGTTGGTGCCAAAGATGATTTATCATGTGCCATTATTCTTATATTAGGCTTATCCCGAAGCCTTGCTACAAGCAACACGCTCCTTGCTGTTGCCTGAATATCAATCGAACCTAAACCTCTGTAGGTTGACTTACTTCCAGCCGCCTTATTCATATGACCAATAAGAACAATTGCACAGTTATACTTTTCAGAAATCATTCCCAAATGCTTTAAAACTGGTCTTATTTCATTCGCCCTGTGCATATCAACCTTTGCCCCTATATACGCCTGTATCGGATCAAGAATAACCATTCTCGCTCCAGTCTCAACAATTGCCTGCTCCAGCCTGTCATCTGTCATACTTAATTCTTTTTCAGTTTCATCAATCACTCGTATCATGGAACAATCTGCACCAACCTTTTCAAGTCTTGGCTTTATCGTATCGTCAATTCCATCCTCTGCTGTCTGATAAATAATATGAATTGGTTTTCGTTCCATATCATCATCACAGGGAAGTGGCAAGCCCCTGCTCAGGGCTGCCGCTAACTTTAATACCAGAGTTGTTTTTCCTTCTCCCGGATCTCCCTCGACTATGGTTATCTTCCCATAGGGTATATATGGATACCATAACCATTCAACTTCTTTTGAAACAACATCTTCCATGTGAATCAGTTTCAATTCTACTTTCTGTTGCTCGTTCATAATCTTCCTCCTTGTCATACTGCTTCTTTGTTAAAATATCCTGTTTCTTCCCACACTCTTTTATCCGGACAATAATAGCTATATTCATTTGAATTTCCTACTTTTATCGCTGAACCGAATTTGAGTATTCCTTGTTGTAATCCCAGCCTTACATACTGTGCGTCCTTCCCTATTGCACTTGCAATCTCCTTTATTGGTACATTTCTTCCTGTAAAAGCTGGCAAATCAACCTTATAAAGAACATCTGGCATATTTACCACCTCCTCTTTTATAGAGCATTTCTTGCTCTGTTATGTTTTGCATTATACAGACCTTTATTTGCTCTGTCAATAGTTTAAAATTTAATGTTGACTATCAATTATTAGTATGTTACATTTACAACTACAGGAGGTTGAAGCAATGAATACAGGTAAAAAGATTAAATTGATACGAACCTTTCGTGGTTTAACCCAAAAGGAACTAGGTGAAGCATGTGGAATACACGAAGTTGCAATCCGCAAGTATGAATTAGGAAAAAATATTCCTAAGCTGGAACAATTAAGAAAGATTGCAGAAGCACTTAATGTAAATGTTAATTCATTAGCAGAATTTGATATTGAAGCTGATGGTGATGTACTACCATTACTATTTGCAATTGATGAAAAGTTCGATGTGTCTCTCAAAGACATTGATGGCGAACCGGGAATATTTTTCTCTGATAAAAATCTTGTACAGTTCTTAAAGGACTGGCAGGCTATGAAAGAACTTCTTGCATCTGGCAGCCAGACACAAGACAACTATGAGATATGGAAAACAATTCGCCCAAGCGTGACAAAGGTAACCCACGAATAATAATCATTTTATCCGTTTGCTATCAGCTTTCTAGTAAATAGCGAAAGGATGGTGCTTATGAAGTTACCCAACGGATACGGAAGCGTTGTAAAACTTTCCGGTAAGAGAAGAAAGCCTTATATCGTGCGAAAAACTGTAGGCTGGCACTATGATAAGGAAAAAGACAAACAGGTTCAGGAAATGATAACAATTGGATATACTGCGACCAAAGCTGAAGGCTTGCAGATGCTTGCTGAATATAACAACAATCCTTTTGATACTACTGCCGCCAAGATGACATTTTCAGATGTATATGATGAATGGTCGAAGCGTAAGTTTCCTACAATTTCTGAATCTAATGTAAAAGGATATACTGCATCGTATAAGACATGTGAATCCCTTTACAACAAAGTATTTAAGGATATCAAACTTGTTGATTTACAGACAGTTATTGATACCTGTGGAAAGAATTATCCCACACTAAAGAAAATCAAAGTCTTATTTAATCAGCTATATGATTACGCCTTAAAGAATGATATATGCAACAAAGATTACTCAAGCTATGTAGATGTTGTTCAGTACAAGGATCGCAATCCTAACAAATACGACAGAAACAAATTCGAGAAAAATGAGATTGACCTTCTATGGGAGCAGAAAGAAGACAAATATTATCAGATAGTATTGATGCTCATATATAGTGGAGTCAGAATTTCAGAACTGCTCGATTTAAAGAAAGAAAATGTTCATCTGGATGAACAGTATTTTGATGTTATCTGTAGTAAAACAGAGAATGGTATCAGAAAAGTTCCAATCGCCGACAAGGTTCTGCCATACTACAAAGCCTGGTATGAATCCTGCCCTGAATGTGAATATCTGCTTCATACAGAAGACGGAAAACATTTTGAATACAGGAACTACTATGATAGCTATTTCAAGCCACTTATGGAACAACTTAATATTAATCGCACACCACACTGTTGCAGACACACATGTATCTCAATGTTAGCAGAAGCTGGTATTAACCAGACGATTATCAAAAAGATTGTGGGGCACTCAGGTGCAATGACACTCACCGAAAAAGTGTATACCCACTTTGATATAAAGGAGCTTGTAGATGCGATTAATCAGATTTAAAAAGAAAGGACATTCCCCAGTATCTCTACTGAAAAATGTCCTATACATATCAATATCTTTGTTGCATACCTGTTGCATATGTGTTGCATTCGATGTAAATTCCAGCACATCTGACAACTTTCCACAACCTCTGTAACCCTCGTAAAATGGGCTTTTCTTGATATTCTCGTTTTCGAAAGATTATCTCTTTGAGAACTGAGGAGCTCTTCTTGCTGCCTTTAAACCGTACTTCTTTCTTTCCTTCATTCTAGGGTCTCTAGTGAGGAACCCTGCCTTCTTTAAAGCTGGTCTGAAATCTGAATCAGCTTCAAGTAAAGCTCTTGAAATACCGTGTCTGATAGCACCTGCCTGACCAGTAGTACCACCACCGCAAACATTGATGCTAATATCGAACTTACCAGTAGTGCCTGTTACTTCTAAAGGCTGTCTGATGATAAGCTTTAATGTTTCAAGACCGAAATATTCTTCGATGTCTCTCTTATTAACTGTAATCTTACCGCTACCAGGAACTAAGTAAACTCTAGCTACAGAGCTCTTTCTTCTACCTGTACCGTAATATCTAGCTGCTGCCATAATATTTTACCTCCTAATTAAAATCTAAGCTCTAAAGCTTCAGGCTTCTGTGCTTCGTGACCATGTTCTGCGTCAGCATAAACATATAACTTTTTAAGCATATCCTTACCAAGAGTGTTCTTAGGAAGCATACCCTTAACAGCGTGCTTAATAACTTCGCAAGGCTTCTTTTCCATCATTTCTCTGAGAGTAGTTTCCTTGAAACCACCAACATAATCAGAGTGGCGTCTGTAAAGCTTCTGTTCCATCTTCTTACCTGTTACTTTAATCTTGTCAGCGTTTACAACGATAACATAATCACCTGTATCAATGTGAGGTGTATAAATAGGCTTGTTCTTACCACGAAGAACTGCTGCTACCTGAGATGCAAGACGACCTAAAGTTAAGTCAGTAGCATCAACAACATACCATTTTCTTTCTATTTCAGCTGTCTTAGCTATAAATGTTGTTCTCATTAGAAAATTCTCCTTCCAACCAATATACAATAAGTAATAAAACTTGTTGCACACTCCCAATGTCCGAAAGGAATATACAACCAACACAGTCAGCAAAAATCGGGGCTAACGATAAAAGCCAACATTCAAACATTGCTATTTTACTATAAATCAACAATGTTGTCAAGATTTTTTTACATAAAATCTCCATATTTTTCACTTTTATTTTTTTACGCAACGGCAAGCAAATTCAGCATACTATTTTTGTGAATAATTTGATATAAATACCGTCATTTTTTATATTTCATTGTTAATTATGATTATTGTTACTCCAAAATGTTTGTGCTATAATCTAAATAATCAAAAGAAAAAAGGTGATAATATGAATTTACGAAGTAAAGATGTTCAGCCTTCAGAGTCAATGCCTTTAGGGCTTATGCTTGCCATTGTAGGTGGTTTCCTCGATGCCTACACCTTTTCTACAAGAGGTGGAGTGTTCTCAAATGCCATTACAGGTAACATAGTTCTTTTAGGTCTTAATTTGGCAAATTTGGATTTTTTCCACGCATTTAGATACTTTCTATCTCTTTTTGCCTTTGCCTCTGGGGTACTTATTATAAGTCTTATACAAAAACGTATTAAGTACATAACCCTCATACATTGGAGAGAAATTGTGTTGGCTACAGAAATTATTCTTATATTTGTAGTAGGTCTTATTCCTAATCAGTACGATACAATAGCAAATATAATTGTGCCATTTACCTGTGCCGTACAGATTTCTACATTTAGAAAAGTTAAGGGTTATGCCTGTGCAACAACAATGTGTACCGGTAATCTTAGAGTAGCTACTGAAAGCCTTTTCGGTTTCATAACTTCTAAGGATAAAAACCAGCTCAAAAAATCGCTTACATATTATGTAGTAATTTCATTTTTCCTTATTGGTGCTATAATTGGTCTTGTAGCTTGTAAGTTCTGGGACATTCACGCTGTATGGCTCTGCTGTATAATGCTCCTTGCTCTTTTCCCTCTTATGCACAACTGGCACAAAAAATACGGAAATGTTGAAGAATAAGTACAAAAAATCGGCTGTCCTCTGACAACCGATTTTTCTTTTATTATGACGCCTGAAATTGGCTATTATACAATTTACTATAAAATCCACCTTTGGCAAGGAGTTCTTCGTGACTTCCCTGCTCAATTATTTTACCCTCATTCATAACCAAAATAAGTGAGGCATTTCTTATAGTAGAAAGTCTGTGGGCTACAACAAAACTTGTTCTACCCTCCATCAACTTGTCAAAAGCCTCCTGTATCTGTACTTCTGTACGGGTATCAATACTAGATGTTGCCTCATCAAGTATAAGCATTGGAGGTCTGCAAAGCATTACTCTTGTAATACACAAAAGCTGTTTCTGACCCTGACTAATACTGTCTTCACTTAAAACAGTATCAAGCCCCTTTGGCAATCTCTCAATAAATTCCCAGCTATGAGCTTCTTTAGCAGCCTTTATAATTTCATCATCTGTAGCATTTGGCTTACCAAAGGCTATGTTTTCTCTTACGGTACCCTGTTTTATCCAAGTGTCCTGCAACACCATACCATAGCAACTACGGAGTGCGTGTCTTGAAAGGTCCTTTATGTTGTGACCGTCTACAAGAATATCTCCCTTATCCACGTTGTAGAAATTCATAAGCAAATTAATAAATGTAGTTTTTCCACAACCTGTAGGACCAACTATGGCAACTCTCATACCTTCTTTAGCCTGTAAATTAAAGTCTTCAATAAGTTTTTTACTCTTATCGTAGCTAAAGCTGACATTCTGAATATCAACCTGACCCTTTACATTGTCAATAGTACCCTCTGCATCCTGACTTTCTTCTCTCTGCTCAAGAAATTCAAATATACCTGATGCACAAGCAAGGGCATTTTGCATTTCTGTAATAACTGAGCTTATGTCATTAAAAGGCTTCATATATTGGTTTGCATAGGCAAGCATTACAGAAAGTCCACCTACTGTAAGAAGTCCATTTGGTATAATAAAAGCACCAACTAAGGCTACGCCGGCATAAATAATATTGTTTACAAATCTGGTACAAGGGTTTGTAAGACTACTATAAAATACAGCCTGCTGGCTATACTTTTGGAGTTTGTCATTTATGACATCAAATCGTGATGATGCCTTTTCTTCGTAGCCAAAAGCCTTAACTACCTTTTGATTACCAATCATTTCCTCTATGAAAGCTGTCTGCTGACCTCTTGTCTTACTCTGTTTTTGGAACATAGTGTAAGAACGAGAAGAAATAAACTTAGCTACAAAAAAGCTCAATGGCGTTAAAACAATAACCATAATTGTAATCCAAAAATTCTTAGAAAACATAAATATTAATGTAGCTATTATTGTTATAACCCCTGAAAAAAGCTGTGTAAAACCAAGTAAAAGACCGTCTGAAAGTATATCAGCATCGGCTATAATTCTGCTTACAATATCACCTGTACTGTGGCTATCCAAGTAAGAAAGTGGCAATTTCTGAATATGCTTTATGGATTTAGAACGAATATCCTGAACAATTCTGAATGTCATTCTGTTGTTAAAAAGGTTCATTATCCAAGTAGCAAGAGCAGATACCACAGCAAACACAATAATTTGTTCCAAATAGTAAACCATTCTGCCAAAGTTTACATTGTGTTCTGCTACAATTTCGTCTATAGCCTTACCAAAAAGAATAGGTACATAAAGCTGTAAAACAACTGAAATTCCGGCAAGTATTATACTTAAAGCAAGAAATATTTTGTACTTTCCAATAAGTTTCAGAATTTTAATCAAAACTTCCATACTGTTTTTCTGTTTTCTGTTTTTCATACTCTCACCCCACCTTCATAAAACTTGCGTTCTTCCGGAAATTGAGAGAAGTAAATTTCTCTGTATACCTGACAATTTCCCATAAGCTCATTGTGAGTACCCTGTCCCACTAATTCACCATTGTTAAGCACAAGAATATTGTCAGCCTGTCTGATACCGGCAATTCTCTGAGATACAATAAATGTTGTTGTTTTATTTCCCAATTTGTGAATAGCCTGTCTTAATTTTGCATCTGTGGCAAAGTCTAAGGCACTGGAACTGTCATCAAGTATAAGTATTTCAGGCTTTCTAACTAATGCTCTGGCAATAGTAAGACGTTGTTTCTGACCACCGGATAAGTTTCTACCCATTTGCTCTAACTGGAAGTCCAACTGACCATCTTTCTTTTCCACAACCTCTTTTGCCTGTGCTGTTTCAATGGCGTCATAAATCTCACTATCACTGGCTAATTCATTGCCCCATTTAAGGTTTTCTCTTATGCTACCCTTAAACAAAACAGCCTTTTGCTGAACAACAGCTATTTTTTCGCATAGTTCCTTGTGAGTATAGTTTTTAACATTTTGTCCGTCTATTAATACATTGCCTTTTACAGCGTCATAAAATCTAGGAATAAGGCTTATTAATGTACTCTTACCACTACCGGTACCACCTATAATACCAATAGTCTGACCCTTTTTAGCCTTAAAACTAATGTTTGAAAGACTAGATGCACCAGCTCCACTATAAGTGAAAGTAACATCTTTAAACTCAACTGCAGTATCAGAATTATCCACCTTTTTGCTTTCATTTTGTGGATATTCCATACTTGACTTTACATTAAGCACATTTGCAATTCTGTCAGCACAAGCCATTGATTTGTTAAGGGTAATTATCATTGATGCCATTTTTATTAACTCAACAATAATCTGCAACATATAGTTATAAAGGGCAACAACCTGTCCCTGTTGCATATTGCCTAAGTTAACCTGAACACCTGCTTTATACACAAGAACTACTGCACCAATGTTAATAAGTACGTAGGTTACAGGATTCATTAAAACAGAAATTCTACCTACAAACTCATTTAATCTTGTCAATTCTCTGTTGCTGTCCTCAAATTCAGCTACAGACTGTTCCTCTCTGCAAAAAGCTCTTATTACTCTTACACCTGTAAGATTTTCCATTGTAAGTCTTGTAACTCTGTCAAGTCCGGACTGTACTTTTTTGAAAAGTGGAATACTTACAAGCATAATAGATAATATTACAACAAAAAGTATAGGAATTGTAACAACAAATACAATGGCACACTTTACATTAATAGTAAAAGCCATAACCATAGCACCAATTACAATAAATGGACTTCTAAGCATAAGTCGTAAAGCTATATTAAGACCATTTTGTACCAAGTTTACATCATCTGTAAGTCTTGTAATTAATGTATCAGCACCTAAAGTATCAATTTCAGTAAAAGATAATGTCTGAACGTGGTCAAACATAGCCTTTCTTACCCTTGTAGCAAAACCAACACTGGCTTTTGCAGCAAAGAACTGAGCTGTAATACTGCAAGTAAGACCTACAGCAGCCATAATAAGTAACACACCAAATCTTTCTACTATATAAGTGTGGTTGTTGTTGGCAACACCTACATCAATAATCTGTGCCACAACTACCGGCACAAGTAAGTCAAACAATACTTCCAAAAATTTAAAAATAGGTGCAAGTATACTTTCTTTTATATATGGTTTCAAATATATACCAAGACTTTTCATATTTTCACTCCATTCTTACGGATATTATTTGTATTATTATTCGTAAAAAAACCGTCTGCTACACAAGCAAACGGTTAATTTTACTATATTCTGTTTATCTTTTCCAAAAATCTAATAATTTTGCCACCCATAGGCACCATCTGTAAATCTTCTCTTGCAAAACCCTTTACACATATCATTGCTACTACGAAAACTACCATAGCCACAATAATAGCTAAAAGTGTACATACAAGATTACTAGGCATAAACTTATAGAACAGGTGGTAGCTAAGTAAACTGAATATACCCATTATAATTGAGGCAATAGACGGTTTTACAAGCATACCCACAAAGTCAGGTCTAACACCTGTTGCCTTTATTAAAGCTCTAAAATTCAAAAGACTGGCAATAATATAGCAAACAGTTGTACTAATTACAGCACCAATAATATTTATTTCAGGAATGGCAATAAGGAAATAGTTTACAGGAATTTTAGCAATACTACCCCAAAGGGCATTCCAAGCTGGGGCATTAACCTTGCCTACACCCTGTAAAACACCTGTTGAAATCTGACTTAATGCCAAGAAAACAACACTTATTGAACCGACTCTGATAAGCATACCACCGTCAGAATAATTAGGGAAAAGCATTTGCAAAATCTGTGGACCTAAAGCACCAAGACCAATAGCTGCCGGAATAGAAATAATCATTGTAAGGCGAAGTGTAGTATCAACCTTTGCCTGTACAAGTTCGTGTTCCTTTCTTACTACACTGCCTGCAATACTAGGTATAACGGCTGTAGCAAGGGCAGTAGAAATAGCAACAGGCATAGTAGAAAGTGTAACATACTTACCTGTAAGCTGACCATAAAGGGCATCTATTTCTTCAGCAGTATAAGTACCAATAGCTGCCAAACGAGAATTAACCATAACCATATCTATTAAATTTGTCATAGAGAAAATGGCTGTACCAGTAATAACCGGAATAGCAATTTTAAAGAGGTTTGATGTAATTTCTCTGCTTTTTTCCACTCTGTAATCTTTTTTATCCTCAGCGAAAAGCTCCATTCTGCCTTTTCTTGATGTAAAGAAAATAACTACTAATGTAACAAGTCCTGCCAAAGCACCAATACCGGTACCGGCAGTACCACCGGCTGCACCTAATTCAACACTTGTCTTAACAAGTATCCACGCAAGGTACACACTAAACACAGCATTTAAAATCTGTTCTACAATCTGAGAAATTGCAGTAGGTACTGTGCTGTTAAAGCCCTGAAAATAACCTCTGAAAACAGCCATAACAGAAACAATAAATACAGTAGGTGCTAAAGTCAATATACAATAATAGCTTCTTGGACTTCCTATAGCCTTGCAGAAAGCATTTGCTCCCAAAAACATAGCTATAGTACAAATAAGACCCAATCCACCAGCAACAAAAAAGGAAGTTCTAAAAATCTTTTTAGCATTTGTATATTCGCCTAATGCCAACTTTTCAGATACCATTTTGCTTATGGCAACAGGAAGACCTGCCGAACTCATAATCAAAAACATATTGTAAAGATAATAGCCAGCACTATAAATACCGTTTCCCTCATCACCAATCATATTGGTGAGAGGTAAACGGTATAAAAATCCCAAAAGACGAACAAGTATGCCGGCTACTGCAAGTATTGCAGCCTGCTTTACAAAAGAACCCCCGTTCTTTTTCACTTTGTTCATTTATTTTTCTCCTCTAAAATCGGATAATTAGCAACGAGCTGCCTTTCTTCTTGCAACTGGGTCAAGGTATCTCTTTCTAATTCTAAGGTTTTCTGGAGTTACTTCTACTAATTCATCATCGCCGATGAAGTCGATACACTGTTCAAGACTCATTACAACGTGAGGAACAAGCTTTAAGGCATCATCAGAACCTGATGCTCTAGTGTTAGTAAGCTGTTTCTTCTTACAAACGTTTACTTCCATATCGCCTGAACGAGCATTTCTACCAACAACCATACCAGAGTAAACCTTTGTACCGGCACCGATGAAAAGTTCACCTCTGTCCTGAGCATTGAAAAGACCGTAACCAACAGCTTCGCCAGTTTCGAAAGCAACAAGTGAACCCTGACTTCTGCTCTGGATTTCGCCCTTGTATGGTTCATAACCATTGAATACAGTATTGATGATACCATTACCTCTTGTATCAGTTAAGAATTCGTTTCTGTAACCAATAAGACCTCTTGCAGGAATGTTGAACTCAATACGAGTATAACCACCGTTAGAAGGAGCCATATTTACCATTTCGCCCTTTCTAGTACCGAGCTTTTCAATAACTGTACCAACATATTCTTCCGGTACGTCGATTGTAGCAAGTTCCATAGGTTCAAGTCTCTTGCCGTTTTCGTCATTCTTGTAAAGAACTTCAGGTCTTGAAACCTGGAATTCGTAGCCTTCTCTTCTCATTGTTTCAATAAGGATAGAAAGGTGAAGTTCACCACGACCACTTACCTTGAATGCTTCTGCTCTGTCTGTATCTTCTACTCTAAGAGAAACGTCTGTGTTAAGTTCTCTCATAAGTCTTTCTCTTAAGTGACGGCTAGTAACGAACTTACCTTCCTGACCAGCAAATGGACTATCATTTACACTAAATGTCATAGAAAGTGTAGGTTCACTAATCTTGTTTACTTCCATAGCTACAGGGTTGTCAACAACTGTGATTGTATCACCAATGTGAATATCAGGCATACCACTTACAGCAACGATTGCACCAATAGTAGCTTCCTTAACTTCAACTCTTTCAAGACCTTCATATTCATAGAGCTTAGTTACTCTAATCTTAGTGAGCTTATCTGGGTCATGGTAGTTTACAATAGCAACTTCGTCATTAACATGAACTGTACCATTTTCAATCTTACCAATACCAATCTTACCAACGTATTCGTTGTAATCAATAGTAGTAACAAGCATACCAAAGTCTGCATCTGGGTCACCAGTAGGTGCAGGAATATGTTCGATAATTGTATCAAAAAGTGGCTTCATATCAGGTGCATCAAGGGCTTCTTCTGGAGTAAGAGCAGCCTTACCCATCTTAGCAGATGCAAATACGAATGGAGAATCAAGCTGTTCATCAGTTGCATCAAGTTCCATGAAAAGTTCAAGAATTTCATCAACAACTTCTTCAGCTCTAGCTTCTGGTCTATCAATCTTGTTTACACATACAACAACAGGAAGACCAAGGCTTAAAGCATTAGAAAGAACGAACTTAGTCTGAGGCATAGCACCTTCATAAGCATCAACTACAAGAACAACACCGTCAACCATTTTAAGTACACGTTCTACTTCGCCACCGAAGTCAGCATGTCCTGGAGTATCGACAATGTTAATTTTTGTATGTCCATAGTAAACAGAAGTATTCTTTGAAAGGATTGTAATACCTCTTTCTCTTTCAATATCACCACTGTCCATTACTCTTTCTCTAACAACCTGATTAGTACGGAAAGTACCACTCTGCTTTAAAAGTTCATCAACCAAAGTTGTTTTACCGTGGTCAACGTGGGCAATAATAGCAACATTTCTAATATCGTCTCTTGTAGTTTTCATTTTATTCACTCTCTTTTTTCAAATTTTTTGCCTATTAACGCATTGTCAACATTATAACTAATTTTCATTTATTTATCAAGTATTCATATTAACAATTTTTTTACGGTCTTGCAGTTGTGATATAGTAAATTTGCCAAAAGCCTCGGCTAACTGTATTTCGACCACACAAATTCAGAACAACTTTTCTATTCACTATGAAAAGGTGCAAAAACCGTTGCTTTGCACCTTTTATATATATCAATCTACTTTATACTCCATTTCAATATCAGCCTTTTCAGCACCCCAAAACTCCTTATTTAATGGAACTTCTTTGAAACCAAACTTTTCATAAATATGTATAGCCGGTTTTAATGCTTTGCAAGAAATAAGAGAAAGTTTCTTTGCACCCTTTGATATGGCATAGTCCATACAAGCCTTAAAAACTGCACTACCAGCTCCTGTGCCTGTATACTGTCCTACAGAAGCCAGTTTACACATTTCCCACACATCTCCGTAAAGTGGCATTGTCATACAAGTTGAAAGGACTTTTCCCTTTTCTATAGCAAAATAGACCATACCACCTTTTTCTATGAACTCCTCTACTCTATCCATCATATCTTGGTCATAAGGCTCTACAGTATAAAATCTCTCCAACCATTCAGTATTTAATCTGACAAAGTCTTCTCTGTATTTTTCTTGATATTGTATAATTTCCATACTAATTTCTCCTTAAATATATTTTTTGTAGTTCTTAAATATTTAAGTTCTTGACACTATTATATATAACACTTTAAAATAAGTAAAACGAATATTTTTAATGCTATTATTAGAAAAGGTGATTTTAGAATTGAACAGATATATTGCACTACAAAAAATAATAGAATACGGCAGTTTTACTAAAGCCGGAAATGCTCTAGGCTACACCCAATCTTCTATAAGCCAAATGGTTGCCTCTCTGGAAAATGAGCTGTCAATGAAATTGTTAATCCGTTCTCGTTACGGCGTGAAACTAACTCCCGAAGGTGTTGAACTATACCCTTTTATAGAAAGAGCAATTAATCAATATAACTCTATGATTGAAAAGGCAAATGAAATTAAAGGTTTAGAAACAGGTACAATTCGTGTTGGCACAGTTTCTAGTGTAACCTGTCATTGGATGCCACAGCTTATAAAAGGATTTAAAAAACAATACCCCAATGTACAATTTATATTTCATCAAGGGGACTATACACTAATACCTGAGTGGATTTCTACTGGACAGATTGACTTTGGTTTTATCAATCCTCTTGCTGTTACAAATTTAAAAACAAAGGCTATAAAAAGCGATGAAATGCTTGCTATATTACCCAAAGACCACCCTTTGGCAAGCAGGAAAACAATACAACTGTATGACATAGCCAATGAGCCTTATATTCTATTGGAGGAGGGTCAGTATAGCGAACCAATGGCTGGATTCGAAAATGCAAAAATAGAGCCAAATATACAGTATACACTCCACGATGACTATGCCATAATGACAATGGTTGAGGCTGGTCTTGGCATCAGCATTTTAGCCGAACTTGTATTAAAGCGAACAAACTATGACATTGTTTGTCTACCTATTGACCCACCTATTAAACGAACTCTTGCCATAGCTTATAAAGATATGGACAGTATGCCAATAGCAAGCAAGTATTTCATTGACTATCTTATGGCACACAAAGACGATTTGCCTTAATTAACCTTTTTAGCTATTTATTTTTACCCAAACTTATGCTATACTATCTCATTATGAACGAACCTTTGTTCAGGCATAGATTAAGACGAAAGGAAGATACCTGTGGATTATACTGAAGTTTCTGGTATTGTGGAAAGCATTACCTTCTATAATAAGGAAAACGGTTACTGTGTTTTTACAATCGCAGGAACTGGAAATGATGAATATGATGAGCTTACTTGTGTCGGAACAGTTCCTAGTATTGCACAGGGAGAAAGCATAAGTCTAAAAGGCAGAATGGTAAATCATTCTACATACGGTATGCAACTTAATGTAGAAAGCTATGAAAAGACTGCACCCAAAACTGAAAAAGCTATGGAGCTTTATTTAGCCAGTGGGGTATTAAAGGGTATAGGTCCTAAAACTGCTGCCAAAATTGTCAAAAAATTTGGTATCAAGACTATGGATATTATTGAAAACGAGCCTGAAAGACTTGCTGAACTGAGAGGTATAACTCTTGAAAAAGCTATTTCCATAGGACAGACATTCAGAGAACAGGCACAGCTTAGAGCCTTAATAATGTTTTTAGGTCAATACGGCATAACTCCGACTTATGCTATAAAAGTACACCAAAAATACAAGGACAAAGCTATTGATGTTATAAGTCGAAATCCCTATTCCCTTGCTGATGACATCATTGGCATAGGTTTTAAAATAGCCGACAATATTGCTGCCAAAATAGGTATTGCCCCTGATTCAGCATTCAGAATAAAGGCAGGTATAAGATATTGCCTTAATGTAGCTGCAAACAACGGAAATGTGTATTTGCCTATGGAAATGTTGGTAAGAAAGGTTTCAGAGCTTTTAAACATATCTCCGGAGCCTATTTCCAACGAAATGACAGGTATGCACATTGAAAACTATATTTGGATTGACCGTACACCACAGTATGAAAACGTGTATCTTAACTATTTTTACTATGCCGAAAGCTATGTTGCCCGAAAGTTAATAGAGCTTGCCGATATGGAGCTTGACAATACTGGCTTATACGATGACAAAATAGACGCCCTTGCCTATAGTCAGGGTATAACATTTGCACAGGAGCAAAGACAGGCTATTATTGAAGCTATGAGCAACGGTGTACTTGTTATTACAGGTGGTCCAGGTACCGGTAAAACTACTATTATAAATGCCATTATTCAGCTTTCTGAAGCCGAGGGAATGGAAGTCACTCTTGCAGCTCCTACAGGTAGAGCAGCCAAAAGAATGGAAGAAGCCACAGGTCATAATGCCCAAACTATTCACAGACTTTTAGGCGTAACATTCCTTAACGAGGACAGCAACAGACAGACTTTTTGCAAAAACGAAGAAGAACCTATTGAAACAGACATTTTAATTATTGACGAAAGCTCAATGATAGATATTATGCTTATGCAAGCCCTTTTAAAGGCTGTTGCTATAGGTACAAGGGTTATAATAGTAGGTGATTCAAACCAGTTGCCATCTGTAGGTGCTGGTAATGTATTAAAGGACATTATTACTTCCGGAGAAATAAAGGTAGTACAGCTTACTGAAATTTTCAGACAGGCTCAAAAGTCCGATATTATTATAAACGCCCACAAAATAAACAAAGGTGAACACCCAAATTTAAGCAAAAACGGCAGTGACTTTTTCTTTATGAAAAGGTATAACCAAAATGAAATATGTTCCCTTTTAGTTAGCCTTGTTACAACCCGTTTGCCAAAGTATTTAAACTGTAAGCCTACAGATATACAGGTGCTTACTCCAATGAGAAAACAGGGCTTAGGTGTTGCTTCTGTAAATGCTATTTTGCAACAGGCTATTAACCCTCCGGCTCCTAATAAGGCTGAAAAAGTTATGAAAAATATGACTTTCCGTGAAGGTGACAAGGTAATGCAGATTAAAAACGACTATGAAATGGAATGGAAATTAATCAGAAATAACATTGTCACAGATAAAGGAACCGGTATATACAATGGCGATGAAGGTTTCATAACTTACATAGACAACGATAGCAAATTTATGGAAGTAGTTTTTGACGAAAATAAAGTAGTCCACTATGACTTTGCACAGCTTGATAAATTGGAACTAAGTTATGCCGTTACAATACACAAAAGTCAGGGTAGCGAATACAGAGCTGTTATACTTCCTCTTTTAAATGGTCCTGAAATGCTTATGACTAGAAATCTTCTCTATACAGGTCTTACAAGAGCTAAAAACTTGGCTGTCATTGTTGGCTCACCGGAAACTGTATACAATATGGTAGATAATAATAGAGAAATTGAAAGATTTACAACACTATCAAAGAAAATAAAAGAATTTGCAAAATTGTAGATATTCTAAAGAGGGGGCATTTTCACCTGAATTGTGGGGCAACTATACACTTTACTGTAAGTAGCTTATTTACTGGGTTTAAGGATTGTTTTTGTATCTAGGGGCAAGTTTTTGTAATTTTTTTATCTCTTATATATTTTATATTTTTATTTTTTATTTTATTAACTTAAAAAAATATGCCCCTTTTGCCCCCTGCCCAGTATTTACTGATGTTTGCAAGGGATTTAACTTTCCCCCTACCTGCCCCCTTTTTGCCCCTACTTGTCCCCTTTTAAACATCTGCTTTTCACAAATAAATTTCAATCTATAAAGTTTAGTCTTTAAATATGTAATATTCCTTAAAAAATATATATTTCAAAGTTAGGGCAATTTCATCTGAATTTTAGGGTAAGTTTGCATATTGCTGTAAACGGCTTATTTACTGGCTTTAACGGCTGTTTTTGTATTTTTAGGGCAAAATACCGAAAAAATTTCATCTCTTATATATTTTATATTATTATTTTTTATAATTTTATTTATATATAATATTCCCTAAATTCCCTAAGTATATTAAATACTGGTGTTACAAGAGATTTATTTTGCCCTAATGTCAATTTATTTTACCCTATACAATAAAAACTTACCCTAAACTATATTTTCATATCTACAATCATTTTCATTTACATTTACAAAAATAACCAAATATTAAATTTAGGCAAAGTTACTGTATGCAATTCTATTGACGATTTTGAAATAATTTGTTATTATAGAACTAATATAATATTGGAGGTAACGTAAAATGAAAAAATTTGTAAAAGGTCTTGCTTTTGTACTTGCAGGCACAATGCTTTTAGGTATGGTAGGTTGTGGTAGTGCAAACAACAGTGCAGATTCTACAGATAGCACTGACGTAAAGACAGTTT
Organism: uncultured Eubacterium sp.; assembly: GCA_900545305.1. Classification (GTDB taxonomy): domain Bacteria; phylum Bacillota; class Clostridia; order Lachnospirales; family CAG-274; genus CAG-274. The sequence continues at coordinate 38,940 of UQYD01000006.1, read as the reverse complement.
CAGCCGGTAAGTTCACTTGGGCAACAAATGCTGAATTTGAACCATATGAATACAGAGATGGCGACAAGGTAGTAGGTATTGATGCTGAACTTGCTGATGCTATTTCTGAAAAGCTTGGTCTTACTGCAGAAGTTGAAGATATGGCTTTCGACTCAATCATTCCTGCTGTTACAAGTGGTAAGGCTGATGTAGGTCTTGCAGGTATGACAGCTAGTGAAGACAGAAAGGTAAGTGTTGATTTCTCAGATACTTATGTAGAAGCCGGTCAGGTTATTATCGTAAAGAAGGGTTCTGACATCAAGGACGCATCTGGTCTTACTGGTAAGACTGTAGGTGTTCAGCTTGGTACAACTGGTGACCTTTACGTTTCTGACCCTAAGAATGTAGAAAACGTAACAGTTCAGCAGTTCCCTAAGGGTGCTGATGCTGTAGAAGCATTAAAGACAGACAAGATTGATGCTGTTGTTATTGACAATCAGCCAGCAAAGAAGTTTGTTGAAAACAACTCTGACATCGAAATCTTAGCAACACCTTTAACTCAGGAAAGCTATGCTATTGCTGTAGCAAAGGACAACAAACAGCTCCTTGACGCAGTAAACAAGGCATTAGCTGAATTAAAGGAAAGTGGCGAATTAGACTCTATCCTTAACAAATATCTTGCAAGTGACGAATCTGCAGAAACTACAACTTCTGCTCAGTAATTTATTTGCAAAGGTTATGACTTACAAAGGTGTGGAACTTCCACACCTTTTTTAAAGGTAAGTACCTTATTTTCGGAGGAAATATTTTATGTCAGATTTTCAGACTAAATTTTATTTGAATTTTATAAAAGATGACAGATGGAAGTATATAACTTCAGGTTTGGGCAACACACTTAAAATCACAGTTTTTGCCCTTATCTTTGCTGTTATTATCGGTGTGCTTGTAGCCATCATAAGATATTCTTATGACAAAAACCACACAAATAAGGCTGGTAACTTTATTCAGTCTTTACTTCAATTCTTGCTTGCTGTTGCCAACGGTATTTGCCACGTTTATTTAACAATTATTCGTGGTGTTCCTGTTGTAGTACAGCTTATGATTATTTATTTCATAATCTTCGCTAGTCCTGATGTAAGTAAGATTTTCTGTGCTGTAGTTGCTTTCTCTCTTAATTCCGGTGCATACGTTGCCGAAATCGTAAGAGGTGGTCTTAACAGTGTAGACAAAGGTCAGTTCGAAGCAGGTAGAAGTCTTGGCTTTGGCTATATTGCCACAATGTGGTACATTATTCTTCCACAGGCTTTCAAGAACATTCTCCCAGCCCTTGGCAACGAAGCTATTATGCTTTTAAAGGATACTTCAATTTCCGGTTATGTTGCTATTCAGGACTTAACAAAGGGTGGCGATATTATAAGAAGTCGTACTTACGACGCCTTTATGCCACTTATTGCAGTAGCTTTAATCTATTTAATTCTTGTTACAATATTGACATTACTTTTAAGACGTTTGGAAAGGAGGTTGCAGTCTAGTGAAAGATAATAATCCATTAATCAAGGTTGACCATTTGGTAAAACAATTTGGCGACACAAAGGCATTAAATGATGTATCTGCTGAAATTCGCCACGGCGAGGTTGTAGTTGTTGTTGGACCTTCCGGTTCCGGTAAATCCACTTTTCTTCGCTGTCTTAACCTTCTTGAAGAACCTACAGAAGGTCAGATATTTTTCGAAGGTACAGATATTACAGACCCTAGAACAAATATAAACACTCATAGACAGAAAATGGGTATGGTTTTCCAGCAGTTTAATCTCTTTCCACATATGACAATTATGGACAACCTTATTTTAGCACCTACAAAGATTTTGAAAAAATCTCCTGATGAAGCTAAAAAATATGCTATGGAACTTCTTGAAAAGGTTGGTCTTGCTGATAGAGCAGACTCTTATCCAAACCAGCTTTCAGGTGGTCAGAAACAGAGAATAGCTATTGTCAGAGCATTGTGTATGCAACCTGATGTTATGCTTTTTGACGAACCAACTTCTGCCCTTGACCCTGAAATGGTAGGAGAAGTATTGGAAGTTATGAAGGACCTTGCAAAAGGTCATATGACAATGGTTGTTGTTACTCACGAAATGGGCTTTGCTCGTGAAGTAGGTACAAGAGTTATATTTATGGAAAAGGGTTCAATAATCGAAGAAAATGAACCAAATGAATTTTTTGAAAATCCAAAGAGTTCAAGATTAAAAGAATTTTTAAATAAGGTTTTATAATTTTTATCTCCGTAATTTTTTACGGAGATTTTTTATTTTCTTTTTTATTTTTTTATTTGCTATGTTAAAATGAATAAATATTTGACTTATTCATCAACTATGGTATAATTTTTAGTAACAAAACAATTTTTCAGGAGGTAGATTATGGTTCCCATTACTATAAGAGATTTGGAAATCGGAACAGGTATGCCAAAGGTTTGTTTACCTATCGTTGGCCATACTCAGTACGAAATTGTATCTCAAACTATGACTATTGCATCTTTAAAGCCGGATATTGTTGAATGGCGTGTAGACTGGTATGATGATGTTCTTCAGTCAGAAAACTTAATTGAAATGCTTAAACAGGTTAGAAAACTTCTTGACAAAATACCTCTCCTTTTAACTTTCAGACGAGTTGAAGAAGGTGGCGTTCAGGAATGTACTATTGAAGAATACACAAGAGTATACGAAACTGCTATTCAGAGTGGTCTTGTTGACCTTGTTGACTACGAGCTTGAGGTAGGCGATGATGCCCTTATTCCTCTTATTAAGCACGCAAAAGATGCCGGCATTACAGTTGTAGTTTCTAACCACGATTTTGAAAAGACTCCAGCAAAGAAAGAACTTATCAGAAGAATGGAAAAAATGATTGAAATTAATGCTGATATTCCTAAAATTGCCGTTATGCCAAACTCTAACAGAGATGTTTTAGAACTTCTTGATGTTACAGACACTATTCACCAAAAGTACCCTGATGTACCTATTATTACAATGAGTATGGAGGGCAGAGGTATTGTAAGCCGTGTTTGTGGTGAAATCTTTGGTAGCTGTGTAACATTTGGTTGTGCAAGAAAGGCATCTGCCCCTGGACAGATTGAAGCTGACGACCTCGAAAGAGCAATAAAGATTATTCACGAAAACCTTTATCACAAAGACGAATTTGAAAATATGCAGTAATTTTTAAATAAATCTATACATATTGGGGGATTTTCTTTTAGATTATCCCCTATTTTGTTGCAAATTTGGATAATTTTTACTTATTGCATAATTATACAATAATTCTTTTATGTATACTGTCCCTTAGGGCTGTTATTTGCCTTTTAATTTTCTTATTTTTATTGACAATTAGGCTTATATACTTTAAAATATATAGTATACATTGTGCATTGTTTACAAAAAGGAGGATTCCATTATATGAAAAGATTTTTATCAACATTTATAGCACTTGCTTTATCAACAGTAATGCTTGCTGGTTGTGGCAGTGCATCTTCATCTACTGCATCTACAGACGGTGCAAAATCAGATAAGACTTACAACATCGGTGTAATTCAGTACACAGAGCACCCTGCCCTTGATGCAGCAAGAGAAGGATTTATTGAAGCCTTAAAAGAAGGTGGCTATGTAGACGGCGAAAACGTAAAGATTGACGTTCAGAATGCACAGGCTGACCAGTCTAATCTTAAGACTATTTCTCAGAAATTCGTTACTGACAGAAAGGACTTAGTTTTAGCTATTGCTACTCCTGCAGCTCAGTCTATGGCAGCTGAAACAAAGGATATTCCTATTCTTGTTACAGCAGTTACTGACCCTGCCGAATCTGACTTAGTAGAGTCTAACGAAGCACCTAACACAAATGTTTCAGGTACTTCAGATATTAACCCTGTTTCAGACCAGATAGCTCTTTTAAAACAGCTTGTTCCAGACGCTAAGAAGATTGCTATTATGTACTGCTCAGGTGAACAGAACTCAGTTATTCAGGCTAAAATGGCTAAGGAAGCAGCCGACAAACTTGGTATTGAATCAAAGGAAGAAACTGTTTCTAACACAAATGACGTTGCTCAGGTTGCAGAATCAATGATTGGTAGATATGACGCAGTTTATATTCCTACTGACAATGTTCTTGCATCTTCAATGCCTCTTTTAACAAGTATTACTAACCCTAAGGGTCTTCCGGTAATCGTTGGTGAAGAAGGTATGGTTAAGGGTGGTGGCCTTGCCTCAGTTGCTATTGACTATACAGAACTTGGTAAACTTACTGGTAAAATGGCTATTGACATTTTCGGTGGTAAGGACATTAAGACAATGCCAATTCAGTACACTCAGAACCCACAGCTTGTTGTAAACAAGAAGGTTGCTACTGAAATGGGTATTACTATTCCTGATGATGTTGCCTCAAAGGCTAAAATGATTGAAGAATAATGAGTGAGATAAATGCTCGCATTTATCTCATTCGGTCTAAGGTCGGGACCAGCCGTGAAAAATATGGCACTAAAAACCAGTACCATATTTTTGTCCCTGTCCTCGGTCGGGCAAAGCTCGACCTGTGGAATTAGTTTAAGAAAACCAAGGTTTTCTTAACAACTTTCCTTTTATAATCTTAAAAACTCAAGAAGCTATTAATAATTACAGATTAGTTTTTTGACAATCCAGAATAATCTAAAGATTTTTAATTTTGTAAAGGGGCGGAAATCTCTGCCCCTTTATATTTTATTTTTACTGTAAGGAGAATTAATATGATTTTAAGTTTATTGGGTCTTATGCCAGGTGCTTTTGCTCAAGGTTTATTATGGGCAGTAATGGCAATCGGCGTATATATTACATACAGAATACTTGATATTGCTGACTTAACAGCTGAAGGTTGTTTCACTTTAGGTGCAGCCGTAACTTGTAAACTTGTTACATTAGGTTGGGACCCTTTCACATCAACTATCGTTTCTTTTTTAGCCGGTCTTTTAGCCGGTCTTGTTACTGGTTTATTACATACTAAGCTCAAAATTCCTGCTTTGCTTTCCGGTATTCTTACAATGACAGCCCTTTGGTCTGTAAACCTTAGAGTTATGGGTCAGTCAAATATACCTCTTTTAAAGCAGACTACAATTATTTCACTTTTAGAAGATGTTGGTCTTACTAAGAACTTAGCAGCCATCGTTGCCGGTCTTGTTCTCACTGTTTTTGTAATCTTCATTTTATGGATATTCTTTAACACAGAGCTTGGTTTCTCACTTCGTGCTACAGGCGACAACAAAAATATGATTAGAGCACAGGGTGTAAATACTGACAATACTCTTATTTTCGGTATTATGCTTGGTAACGGTCTTATTGCCGTTTCATCTTCTCTTGTAGCTCAGTTCAATGGTTTTGCCGATATTAGTATGGGTACTGGTACAATCGTTATTGGTCTTGCATCAGTAATCATTGGTGAGGTTGTTTTTGGTCACAGAAACCTTTTACATTCCCTTATAGCTGTTGCTTTAGGTTCAATACTCTATAGAATTATTATAGCTTTAGTTTTATGGCTTGGTTTAAGCTCAAACGATTTAAAACTTATAAGTTCAGTTCTTCTTGCTATTGCATTGTGTTTCCCTGCAATCAGAAATATATTTACAAAGAACCTTAAAAATTCTATTAAAAAGGGAGGCAGTGAAAATGCTTAAACTTGAAAAAATACATAAGTCCTTTGAAATAGGTACTGTAAACGAAAAACATATTTTAAAAGGTGTAAACCTTGAAGTAAATGACGGAGATTTTATAACAATCATTGGTGGTAACGGTGCCGGTAAGTCTACACTTTTAAACTCTGTAGCAGGTACATTCCCTGTTACTTCCGGTAAAATCTTTATTGATGGCGATGATGTAACTGCTGAACCTGAATTTAAGAGAGCTAAGTACATTGGTAGAGTTTTTCAGGACACAAGAATGGGTACAGCCTCTGATATGTCTATTGAACAAAACCTTGCTATTGCCTACAGACGAGGCAAAAAGCGTACTCTCCGTTGGGGTATTACAGAAAGAGAAAGAGGTCTTTACAGAGAACTTTTATCTCAGCTTGACTTAGGTCTTGAACACAGACTTAAGGACAAAACTCGTTTCCTTTCTGGTGGTCAAAGACAGGCTCTTACACTTCTTATGGCATCTTTCCACCAGCCTAAGCTTCTTCTTTTAGATGAACATACAGCTGCCCTTGACCCTAAAACAGCTGCAAAAGTCCTTGAATTGACAGTAAAAATCGTAGAAGAAGAAAAACTTACTGCTATGATGGTTACTCACAATATGAAAGACGCATTAAGAATCGGTAATCGTCTTATTATGTTGCACAACGGCAATATTATTTTAGACCTTTCTAAGGAAGAAAAGCAAAATATGGAAGTTTCTGACCTTCTCAAGATGTTCGAAAGAGCAAGTGGCGAGGAAATGGACAACGACAGAATGCTTTTAGGCTAAATATAAACAATCAGTATAAACATTATAAAAAGTCGTCACAAAATTGTGGCGATTTTTTGTTTTTCGTGGTATTATATTACTATATTTTTTTAGGAGGTTGTTTTTATGGAATTATTGTGGATTAATTGCTGTATCAGTGGCAAGGAAAATTCAAGGACTTACAAACTTTCAAAGGAGTTTTTGGAAAAATATAAACCCGAAGAAAATTTAGAAGTTGTAGAAATAGACCTCTCATTACAAAAACTACAGCCTTTGAAAAAGGAAGACATTGAAAAGAGAGATAGACTTTTAAAATCCGGTTCTCTCAATGACCCAATATTTGACTTTGCCGACAGATTTAGACGTGCAAACTACATTGTCATTTCTGCCCCTTATTGGGATTTAAGTTTTCCGTCACTTTTAAAGGTGTTTTTTGAACATATTTGCGTATGTGGTATTACATTTGCCTATGACGAAAACGGTGTGGAAAAGGGTCTTTGTAGGTGCAAAGAATTGACATACATCACAACCTGTGGTGGATATTTGGGCAATTACAACTTAGGGTATAACTACATAAAGGGGCTTTGTGGTCTTTTTGGTATTGAAAATACAACTGAATACGCCCTTGAGGGTTTAGATATTGAGGAAAAGGAAGTATCCCTTAATAATTGCAGGGTTATAAAATAACTTTGTATAGTTGACAATGAATGACTTTAATATTACTATATATCTTTGGTAGGTGATAACGTGCATAGAAAATTATTTTTTGTTGCATTTATTGGTATTGTAGCTTTAGCACTGTGGCTTACATTTTTTACTTTGCCGGTGTTTAATATAAAGACAATAGAAATAAATGGCAACGAAAATTTATCAAAAGAACAAATTGAAAGTATGTTAAATACAAAGGTTGGGAATAATATTTTCGCCTTTAATAAAACAAAAGCATTAAAAAATATTAAATCCAACAACTACATTGAAGAAGTTAGTATTCACAGAAAACTTCCTTCAACAATAACTGTAGACATAAAGGAATATAAGCTAAGAGCCTATGTGCCTTATATGGGTTCATATCTTTATATTAATGACTACGGAAGAATACTGGACACACAAAAGACATTTAAGAAGCAGTTGCCTGTTGTAGAGGGTCTTAAATTTAACCAATTTACATTGGGAGAAGTTTTACAGGTAGACAACCCTAGTGCCTTTGATACAGTAGTTCAGCTTTCCAAACTTTTTGAAAAGGACCAGCTTTTAAATACTATTGTACGAGTCGACGTTTCTGATGAAAACGATATACATTTTTATGTAGGTAAAATTGATGTAGAGTTTGGTAGCTTTGACGATGCAAACAAAAAATTGCTTACATTAAATGAAGTTTTAAAGCAGTTAGATACTTCTTATGCCGGTGTACTTAATTTGACTGGTGGCAATCCAACTTGCACATATATTAACTAAAAGTTAATTTATTTTATTGACCATTAAGAATTCGCAAACAAAATATAACTAACAAAAAATATTTTTAACCGATTATACATTAATTTATGATATAAATTTGTATGGAAATATTAAGAAAATATGATAAATTAACCAAAATTTTATTTTTATAGAAAATATGCTTGCAATATTGCCTAAAAGCAATTAAAATAATAATAGGTAGGTTTATGACTGGGAGGTTGTAAACGGTTTATTATAATGAACGACTTGATGTTTATTCATATATAGGAGGATAATGTTGTGATTGAAATTGTAAACGAATTAAAAGATGTTGCAAAGATTGTTGTAATTGGTGTAGGTGGTGGCGGATGTAATGCCGTTGACAGAATGATTGCATCAAATACTGATGTAGAATACATTGCCGTAAATACAGATCAGGCAGCCTTAAACAAATCAAACGCAACAAAGAAAATCGCTATAGGTGCAAAACTTACTAGAGGTCTTGGTGCTGGTGCTCGTCCTGAAGTAGGTGCAAAGGCAGCTGAAGAAAATTCTGCTGATATTACTGACGCACTTGAAGGTGCTGATATGGTATTCATCACTGCTGGTATGGGTGGTGGTACAGGTACTGGTGCTTCTCCTGTTATTGCAAAAATGGCTAAGGAAATGGGTATCCTTACTGTAGCTGTTGTTACTAAGCCTTTCGACTTTGAAAGAAAGAAGAGAATGAACTTTGCCCTTGAAGGTATTGAAAAGTTAAGAGAACACGTTGATACAATCATCGTTATTCCTAACCAGAAGCTTTTACAGTCAGCTGACAAGAACATTTCTGTTCCACAGGCTTTCGAACTTGCTGATAGCGTTCTTTATCAGGGTGTTACTGGTATTTCTGACCTTATTACTAAGGCCGGTGATATTAACGTTGACTTTGCTGATATTTGTACAGTTATGCGTGACCAGGGTCTTGCTCACTTCGGTATCGGTCGTTCTACTGATGTTGAAGAAGCTGCTAGAACTGCTATTAACTCTCCATTAATCGAAACTTCTATTGATGGTGCTAAGGCTGTAATCGTAAACTTTACAGGTAGCAGAAACCTCGGTCTTTTCGATGTAAACAATGCTGCTAATATCATTGGTGAAGCTCTTGACCCAGATGCAGAACTTATCTTTGGTACAGTTTACGATGATACTCTTGAAGATGAAGTTATTGTTACTGTTATTGCAACTGGTCTTGACGAAAGCAATGCTGCTAATAAGATTGAACAGCCAGCTCCTGCAAAGGAAACAGCTAAGGAAGAAGCTGTTAGACCTGCTACAAAAGCTCCTAATAGAGCCGTTCCAAGTAGCTTTACTCAGGTTTACACACCTGTATCAGATGACACAGATTCTGACCTTGCTATTCCAACTTTCTTAAGAAAGAGATAATTTAGTATATTCAGAACAAATTAACGACCTTAATTTGTGGCTTGACAATTCACTATAAAGAAAAATCTGAGGATATATCATTGTCCTCAGATTTTTTTATAATTTAACGAAGTCAATTTGTTCTGGCCTACATATTTTTAAGCTCATTTTCTATTATTTTAGGCACTTCCTCAATGTTCACGCCAAAGGCAATAGCTATTTCTAAATGAAGTTTCTCCTGTGCCTCTTTAAAAAATATATTTTCTGTAGTTCCTTCCTTTTTGCCTTCCCTTTTTCTGTCTAAATTCTTTTCATATATGGTCTTAATAAGCATCAACATATTTTCACTGTCACAATTTTTCAAAAACGTTTTGTAATAATCCGATTGCACTTTTATATTTTTACTTTGAATTTCTATAGTTTTAAGACTAGGAATTTTGCGTATAAGCTCCTTTATCTGTTCCTTTGTCATTATCTTTCTTATAAAAACATTGGTATCTGTCGGTGTGTATATTATTTCCTTTTCTCTGTAGGAATATAACTTGTAATACTTCTTTTCAGTATTCATACCTATTTCGTCTCCACCTAAAATGCCCTCAATACGACATACCCCAACATTTCCATACATTATATTTTCATCTACATTAAACATATTTAACCTCCAAAACAAACTATACTACTATACACTACTTATATTTTATCATCTTTTTGTACTATAATGTAAGTTACAATTTTGTTAAAATACTTGACGAAAATATTTATATAATATATAATTTAGGGAGTATGCTAATATAGCTCAGGAGGTAGAGCGCAACATTGGTAGTGTTGAGGTCACGGGTTCAACTCCCGTTATTAGCTTATTCAGAACAAATTAACGACCTTAATTTGTGGCTTGCTTGCAAGCCATCGGATTTATCTTTCCGATTCACTATAACAAAAGCCCTGTAATCTAGGTGGTTACGGGGCTTTTTATGTTTTGTAATATTGCACAAAATCATATTAATTATTTACACAGTAAAAAACAACTGACCTTCATCTAATACTAAAACCTACCATTTTTCTTTCTATACGGTTACTGCGTCTTTAAGGTCAATATCCTTGCCCATAACATTCGTTATAATAATAGCTACTTGCTTATGGTTATTGCAAACACTATAGCCACACAACATAGGTCCTTTTTTGAAAAATAGCATTATTTCAGCATTTTCTTCTCCATATGTCTTACCATCATATTCCCAGCCATTTTCTTTTAATTTGTTAACATATTCTCTGTCAACATCATCTCCTGATGAAAACTTACTTTTGTCGTACTTAAAATCGTATATATAACCCTGTCCTACAAAACCATCTACATTTATTTTTTCATTTCCCAATAAAGTAGCACCGCTAAAACTTCCATAGTCTGGCAAGTCACTATAGTCCTTATAAAATTCTGTACTTTCTCCACCAATAATTTTAACTATTTTGTTTTCGGCGTCCCATTGAACAGTATATCCAAAAGTTTCTGCTACAAATCTGGCAGGTGCTAATGTTCTGCCATTTACAATTACTGCAGGTGCATCTAACTGTACTTCCTTATTGTTTACAGTTATAGCATTTGCTCCAACTGTCATATTTACTGTTGTATCGCCCTTTTTAGCTGTTATTGTCTTTGTTTCTGCATCAAAGTCAATATTAGCACCAACAGCCTCAAATATTGCTCTTACAGGTACCATTGTTCTTCCATCTATAATAGTGGGTGGTACTTCTGCTGATATTTCACTACCATTAATCTGTAAAGAAATATTGCTTTCCTCACCATAAGCAACAGTAACACCACTAAACAACATACCTGTAGACATCAATAGGCATAACGCCTTTTTCAAGTTCTTTTTCATAAAAACACACCCTCTTTATAATTATTATATTACAATTATAATAATCATAACTATCTGTGTCAATATTTTTATTTAACATTGTTTAAAAATCATTTTGCACTTTGGTATATTCTTTTCCATTTTCCTGTTTTATATTGACAAAATGAAACAAGCCAGTTTACAAACCAACCTAAAGGCACAACATACCATATAACCTCAACACCAAATTTAGGAGAAAATACTACTGCCACAAAAACTCTTATAAAAAGGTTTGCCAAATTGGCAACAGTAAACATTACCATATCCCCAGCACCTCTTAAAAGACCGTCTATAGCCATTTTAAAACCTATCATACTGTAGAAAAAGCCCATATATGCCATAAGATTATATCCTGTGTCAAATGCCTCTTTTGTAGCATCTCCGCCCATAAACAATGACATAATCTGTCCATTAAACAATTCAATAACAGCTAAAATTACTATACCGGATATAATAACCATAATGTTTGCACATTTGTAGCCCTGAGGTACTCTCTCCATTTTTCCAGCACCTATATTCTGAGCTGTGTATGATGACAAGGCATTACCTATAGCTGCCATAGGTACGACACATACTGACTCTATTCTCATAGCTGCTGAAAAGCCAGCAAGCACTTCTGAACCAAAGTTATTTACTGATGACTGTACAAGCATAAGACCTATTGAAACTGTAGATTGCTGTAATATAGAAGGAAAGGCTATTTTAGCCATTGTTACAAGTTCTGAAATATCAAATAAAGTTGTTTTACCTATCTTCAATTTTCTTAACTGCATCATAAATACTAAAAATGACAGCACTACAGAAATACCCTGTGCAATAAATGTTGCCCAAGCTACACCAACTACACCCATATTAAAACGGGTTACCAACAATATATCCAATATAATATTTAATACAGATGAGAATATAAGAAAATACAAAGGTATTTTAGACTTACCAAGAGCATTAAACATTGACGAAACGACATTGTACATAAATAGGAATGGTAAGCCTAAAAAGTAGATATTCAGGTACTCCACAGCCATATCTATTACATTTGACGGTGTATTTAACAGTATAATTATTTTTTTACTAAACATTAAGCCAAATACACCTAAGAATATACTTACAGCCAAAAAGGCAATAAAAGCTGTAAAAACAGCTGTTTTCATTCTCTTGTACATTTTTGCACCAAAGTATCGACTAACTGTAACAGATGCCCCTATTCCTCCACCAATAGCAATACAGATAAAAACTGTAGTCAAAGAATATGAAACACCAACGGCTGCCAAGGCTTCTTCCCCTACATATCTGCCAACAACGGCTGAGTCTGCCATAGTATACATTTGCTGAAAAAAATTACCTATAATCATAGGCAAAGCAAAAATAAAAAGAGCCAATATAGGCTTTTTCTTTACTAAATAATCGTTTTCCATTTTTATTCCTCTTTTTCTCTATGTGTTCATACTTCAATTATACTATTATGTATTTGCCATTGTCAAATTAAATGTGGCTTGTTTACAAGCCATCGGATTTATCTTTCCGATTCATTAAAAAAGGAGTGCCTAAACACTCCCTTTAAAAATTCAATATTTTAGTGAACCTTGAGAACTTCTGAGTCCTTATGTATTTCTTCCAATTCGTCTGCAAGGTCATTAAGCTCTGTATTAAGTCTATCCATAATCTTATCATCAACCTTGTGATGTAAGAAGATATGCTCCATACGTTCATAAGCACTTCCTGTCTTTTCAGCAAGCTCAATATACTTATCAATATTGTTAAGCTGACTAGACATTTTAAAACGTGTAATATCGTCTTTTATAAATTCGATAATTTCTCTCTGGTCTGCATACTTACCCTTTACCATAGCATAAGGTCGCATACGCTGAAGGAAAAATTTATCCTTTCTTGTAATATTGAAAACGTAAGAAACAATTAAACCGTTACCTAAATCAAAATTTGCTATGTGCATACGGCTATCGAAAACCTTAATATCCGTTGCCCCAAGCTGTTTAAGGTTAAAAGCGATAATATCGCCACTTACAGTATTTTGATTCATAAAATCCCTCCTCTGATATTTTATTCATACATAATTACAAGATATGCAGTAGAAACAATAATAGACATAATCATAAGTGGGAAACCAATCTTAAAGTAGCTACCAAATGTGATTTCGTGTCCATCTCTCTTACTGATACCTGAAAGAACAACATTAGCTGATGCACCAACAAGTGTACCATTACCACCAAGACAAGCACCAAGAGATAATGCCCACCAAAGAGGTGCAATATCCATACCACTCTTGCCCATTGTAATAATAAGTGGAATAAGTGTTGCAACAAAAGGTATGTTATCTAAGAATGATGAAAGTATAGCAGAAACCCATAAAATAAGCAAGAGCATAAGTAAATCGTTGCCCTGTGTTACATTAATAAGGAATTTTGCCATCATATCAATAACGCCTGTCTGCTGTAAACCACCTACAACACCGAAAAGACCAACAAAGAATACAATAGTAGGCCATTCAACTGTTGCAATAATTTCTTCTGGGTCTGCCTTTCCATGGCTGAGGAACAATATAACTGCTGCTGCTGCAATAGCTATTGTGGCAGACTGTATACCTAAAGCATCGTGAAGCATAAATGCAACAACAACGCAAATCATTACAACAACGCTTTGAATAAGAAGTACCTTATCCTTAATAGCCTTGTTTTCGTCTAATTCCATAACTGCTGCCATTTTTTCCGGTGTAACATGGAGCTTTCTACCGTAAATAAAGTAGAAACATAATATAGTAAGAATACCAATAATAACTGCTGGTAAACCAGTATTTATAATGAAGTCGTTGAAACTAAGTTTAGCTGCACTACCAATCATAATGTTAGGTGGGTCACCAATAAGTGTAGCTGTACCACCAATATTAGATGCTAAAATCTGTGTAATCAAAAATGGTACCGGATTAAGTCCAAGCATTTCTGTAACAGCGATTGTCATAGGACCAACCAAAAGTACAGTTGTTACGTTATCAAGGAAAGCAGAAAGAACGGCTGTAATAATGAAGAATAAAATCATTATTATCCAAGGCTTACCTTTTGATAATTTGGCTGCTTTAATAGCGATGTATTCAAACAAGCCGGAAATTTTTACTACTGACACAAAAAGCATCATACCTATTAATATACCAACAGTGTTAAAGTCTATGTAAGATGCTAAACTCTCTACGTCAAGTATCTGACAGACCAATAACAAAGTTGCACCAGCAACAGCTGCTAAAGCACGATGAACTTTTTCTGTCATTATTGCTGCCATAGTGACAACAAAAATAATAATTGAAATAATCTGTTGTGCGTCCATAATTTCCTCCATTTATGTTTTTTTATTTTCAAAATCATTATACGGCAGTTTTTCTTACTATTCAATATTTATAAACATATTTTTTAGGCTATATTTCATATAAAACATATGTTATACTACAGTTTTTTAGGCATTTTGTCTAAAAAATAACAATGTCTAACAATAAAATCACAATTTATTATATTTTTCAATTTTATAATTATACATTTTCTATTTATAGATTTTACATTGTTATTACTTACTTTATAAAAGTTTTACCTGCCAAATAAATATATTTATTGCAATATTTTTTTATATACTATAATATTATATTATCAATTTTATATATTTTTTTGTAGTTTTTCTACTTAAAAATTATGGAGGCAAAAAATATGGAAAATACAGTTTTGTTTAATATACAAAAAAAATACTCTGAACTTAGTAAATCAGAAAAAGTCGCTGCCGACTACATTTTAAACTATAAAAAGAATTACGAAAACCTATCTATTTCTAAAATGTCCGAAAAAGCTAACATTAGCCAACCAACAATAATAAGATTTGCAAGAGCTTTAGGCTACAAAGGTTTTAAAGAGCTTAAATACACCCTTTTACAAAACAATACAACACCTAAAAAGCTAAATCCTATGGACGGATTTGAGCTTACCGGTAATGAAAAAGTTGAGGATATTCCTGCAAAAATAACTGCTACAGCAATTTCTCTTTTGGAAACTTCACTTAAATCCATATCTTCTAATGACTTCAGCCATCTTATAAATATATTAAAAAAAGCCAAAAATATAACTATATTTGCTATAGAAAATTCATCTGTAGTTGCTATGGATTTGACTGTTAAACTTTCATATTTAGGCTTTAACTGTACATATAATTCCGACCCATACTTGCAAAAGGTAAACGCCTCTAATCTGAAAAAAGGGAGTGTTGCTATTGGTATATCCTACTCTGGCTATTCTTCTATTACTGTAGAAAACCTAAAAACAGCTAAAAAAGCCGATGCAACTACAGTAGCACTTACAAATTTCAATAAATCTCCCATAAGTAAATTTGCCGATATTACAATATACTCCAGTAACAGACAGTATTTTTATGGCGATGCTATATTCTCCAGAACCGCACAGCTTGCCATTATTGATATGATATATATTGGTCTTATTACAAGTGACTACAATAAGTACACCAAAAGGCTTGATAAAAACAAAGAACTTATACAAAATCTTGACCTTATGGTTGCTAAACAGTAAGAAAAAATGTAGATTTTCTACATTTATTTTCTGGCTGTTTTTTACTTTTACTTTACAAAGCCTTAACCTGGATTTGCTTGTTTAAACTTGTTTTCAAAAATATAATGCAACTTGTAACGCAAAGCAAAACAAACGGAGGTAAATATGCTTGAATTAAAAAACATCAGAAAATCCTTTGGGAAAAACATAATTCTGAAAAATGTATCCCTTTCCATAAATAACGGCGAAATTGTTTCAATATTAGGTCCTTCAGGTAGTGGCAAAACAACACTTCTTAACCTTATATTAGGAATAACTGATATTGAAAATGGTAATTTAATACTAGACGGAAAAGATATTACAAAAGTACCTATGGAAAAAAGAGGCTTTAATATAGTATTTCAGGACTATGCCCTTTTCCCAAATCTCAATGCCTACGAAAATATAACTTATGGTTTAAGAAACAAGCCAAACATTTCTTCAAAGGAAGAAGTTGATGACTTAATTAAGCTTTTAGGTCTTGAGGAACATCTCAATAAAAATATCAACCAGCTTTCTGGTGGTCAAAAACAGAGGGTAGCTCTTGCCAGAACAATGGTTATGAAGCCTAAAATTCTTCTTTTAGATGAACCTTTAAGTGCCTTAGACGGTGTTATAAAAGAGTCTATAAAAGAAAAAATCAAGACAATAGCAAAGGATTTCAATCTTACTACTATTATTGTTACCCACGACCCAGAGGAAGCTCTTACACTTTCAGACAAAGTTCTTATTATAGACCATGGCGAAATTTCACAATTTGGCAAGCCAGAAGAAATAATACACGCCCCTAAAAATGATTTTGTAAAAAAATTCATTTTAAACCAGTTAGAAATAAAGAAAAACAACATTTTCTCTCTTTTCAACTCAAGCGAAGTTGTTTTTAGGTGATTGATTATGAGTAAACAAAAAAATAGACAATTAAGAATTATATTTATATTTGTAATAGCCATATTTGGAATTTTCCTGCTTTTACCTACTATAACACTTCTTTTAAAATCCTTTATTACAGATAATGGCATTTCCTTTGAAAGCTATATGGAAATGTTGGGGCAAAAGAGATTTTACAAAGCCTTTGGCAACAGCCTTGTAGTGGCTCTGTTTAGTGGTGTTTTATCTACTTTCCTAGCCTTTATTATGGCATATACAATTAATTTCACAAACCTTTGTAAGGGCATTAAAAGCACCATTAAAACTTTAGGTGTTTTACCAATGCTTTTACCTACAATTACATACGGTTTTGCCATTATATATTCCTTTGGTAAACAAGGACTTATTACAAAGCTTTTTGGTAAACAAATATTTGATATTTACGGTTTTAAAGGTCTTGTACTAGGCTATGTTATATACACTTTGCCTATTGCCTTTATACTTATAAATAACACTATGCTTTACATAGACAAAAGCTTTATTACAGTTTCCAGAATAATGGGCGACAGCAAAATAAGAACACTATGGATTGCAGTTATTTCACCTCTTTTAGGAACTTTAGCTGCTGCTGTAATACAATGCTTCTTTCTCAGCTTTACAGACTTTGGTATTCCAGCATCTATTGGTGGGGAATACGAAGTAGTTGCCACATTGTTATTTAATGAAATGCTGGGAAGTGTACCAAACTTCAACAATGGTGCAGTAATTGCTCTTTCAATGCTTTTACCATCTATTTTGAGTATTTCACTTTTAACATACCTTGAAAAATATAACATAAGATACAACAAGATTTCACAACCGGAAATAAAGAAAAACAAGGTAAGGGATTTTGTCTGTGGAGGACTTTCAATAGTCATTATATTGATAATGCTTTCAATATTTGCTGTTATAGTGGTAGTTCCTTTTGCTGAAGAATGGCCTTACAGAATTGTATTTTCAATGAAAAATTTAAACAATGTATTTTCAGACCGTTCCCTTATAGGAGTATTTACAAATTCCATTTTAGTTAGTGTGCTTACAGCCCTTTTTGGTACTTTAATAGCCTATTGTGGTGCATTAATTTCATCAAGAAGTAAATTAAAGTTTAAAGGTACCATTGAAAAAATAGCCCTTATTACAAACACTATTCCTGGTATGGTCTTAGGTATAGCTTTCCTCCTTGTATTTACAGGAACACCTATACAAAACACATTTTTCATTATCATAATTTGTAATATAGTTCACTTCTTCTCAACACCTTACTTAATGCTAAAAGGTACTTTAGAAAAAATGAACAGCTCTTGGGAAACAACAGCAATGCTTATGGGCGATAGTTGGATAAAAACAATCATCAGAATTGTAACTCCAAATGCTATGCCTACTATACTTCAAGTTTTCGAATACTACTTTGTAAATGCTATGGTAACAGTTAGTGCCATAATATTCCTTGTAGGTGCAAGAACAAGTGTAATCACAACTAAAATAAAGGAATTGCAGCATATTTCAAAATTCAACGAAATATTTGTACTTTCACTTCTCTTGCTTTTAACAAATATAGCAGTAAAAATTTTTATTAAATTATATATTAATTATAAAAGGAGAAAATTAAAATGAAAAAACTAATCTACAAAATCGGTACTGTTTTGACTTCGGTAGCTATTCTCTGTTCAGGTCTTGGACTTACAGCCTGTGGTACAAGTGGGGAAAAGCAGGTTGTTATTTACTCTAATGCTGATGACGAGGCAATAACAGCTATGAAAGATACTCTTGATGCCAATGGTTACGCCGGAAAATACCTTTTCCAAACTTTTGGTACTTCTGAACTTGGTGGCAAGCTTATGACAGAGGGTAAAAACATTGAGGCAGACTTAATTACAATGAGTTCTTTCTACATTGATAGTGCTCAGGAAAAGAACAATATGTTCCTTGACTTAGACTTCCCTCACAAAACTTTGGAACAGTATCCATCTTACTACACCCCTATTACAGCTCAGGAGGGTGCTTTAATCGTAAATACTGAAATGATGAAAGAAAATAATCTTCCTATGCCTAAGTCAATTAAGGATTTAGCTAATCCTGAATACAAAGGCTTTATATCTGTAACAGATATTGAGGGTTCATCTACTGCTTGGCTTATGATTCAGGCTCTCATATCTTCATACGGCGAAGACCAGACAAAGGAAATTCTCAAAAAGATTTACGAAAACGCAGGCCCTCACCTTGAAGATTCTGGTTCAGGTCCTCTTAAAAAGGTAAGAGCTGGAGAAGTTGCTATTGGCTTTGGTTTAAGACATCAGGCTATAGCTGATAAAAACAACGGTTTACCTATTGACTATGTAGACCCAACAGAGGGCAACTATGTTCTTACTGAATCTCTTGCCCTTATAAACAAAGACGGAAACGAAAATCCTCTTGCTAGTGAAATGGCAGATTGCATTATTAACAAAGGTAGAGCAGAACTTATAAAGACATATCCAATGGCACTTTATGAGGGCGAAAATACTGACAGTAGTAGCGTTTCAGGCAATACTAAGGTATTTGCAGAAAAATTAACTGTTGATTTATTAGACAAACATAAGAAATTATCAAACGAATGTAAAGGAGCAAACTAAAAATGAAGAACTATAAATTACTTACACCAGGACCATTAACTACAACTGATACTGTAAAGCAGGAAATGCTTTTTGACCATTGTACATGGGACGATGACTACAAGAAAATTACTCAAAAAATTCAGTCAGAGCTTTTAGACCTTGCTCACGCAAATAAAGAAAAATATGCTTGTGTACTTATGCAGGGTAGTGGTACTTTCGGTGTAGAATCTGTACTCTCTAGTGTTATTAAGGATAGTGACAAACTTCTCATTGTTGCCAATGGTGCATATGGCAAGAGAATGGCAGATATTGCAGAACATAATAAAATCAATTACATTATGTATCTTGAAGATTATAACAAAATTCCAGATAGCAAAAAGGTAGCTGAAATTCTTGATGAAAACCCTGATGTAACCCATGTTTCTATGGTACATAGTGAAACAACTTCCGGCATTTTAAACGATATTGAGGCAGTAGCAAAGGTAGTAAAAGAAAAAGGCAGAATATTCATTACAGATGCTATGAGTAGCTTTGGTGGTGTAGACATTCCTGTTGAAGAATGGGGCATTGACTTTATTATCAGTAGTGCAAACAAGTGTATACAGGGTGTTCCAGGATTTTCATTTATAATTGGCAGACGAGACCTTATTGAAAACTCTAAGGGTACAGCCAGAAGTCTTTCCCTTGATTTATATGACCAGTATAAGACAATGGAAATTGACGGCAAGTGGAGATTTACTTCCCCTACTCATACAGTAATAGCTTTTGCAAAGGCTATTGACGAAATGAAAGCTGAGGGTGGTATTTCTGCCAGAAATAAGAGATATACTGAAAACAACAGACTTTTAATTTCTAAAATGGCAGAAATGGGCTTTGACACATATATTGACCAGAGTGTACAAGGACCAATTATTACAACTTTCCTTTTCCCTGAAAATGCTAATTACACTTTTGCCGATATGTATTCATACATTAAGGAGAGAGGATATGCTATTTACCCAGGTAAGGTAACAGATGCAAACACTTTCAGAATTGGTAACATTGGCGAAATTTATACTGAAGATATTGAAAAACTTTGCCAGATTATAAATGAATTTTTAAAGGAGAACTAATATGAAAACAGAGTGTATTATTTTTGACTGGGCAGGAACAACTGTAGATTATGGCTGTTTTGCTCCTGTAAAGGCGTTTATTGAGGCATTTAAGAAATTTGGCATTGAACCTACTATTGACGAGGTTCGTGCCCCAATGGGTATGCTTAAACACGACCACATTGAAACAATGATGAAAGGCGAAAGAATTTCTAAACTTTGGGAAGAAGTACATAACAGAAAGTGGACAGAGGCTGATGTAGATGCCGTTTACGAAGAAAGTGAAAGAGGCATTATGGAAATTCTCAAAAACTATGCAGAACCAAAGCCTTATGTTATTGAAACAGTAGCAAAAATCAGAGAAATGGGTATTAAAATTGGCTCAACTACTGGATATACAGCCGAAATGATGGATATTGTTGCACCAAAGGCAGAAGAACTTGGCTATACTCCTGATATTTACTTTAGCCCATCTGACACAGAAAACTACGGTAGACCTTATCCTTATATGATTTTCAAAAATATGGAACATCTCAAAGTTTCAAGTGTTAAAAGCGTAATCAAGGTTGGAGATACTATTTCCGATATTAAAGAGGGCGTAAATGCCGGTGTAACTACTATAGGTATTATCGAAGGTAGCTCACTTATGGCATTAAGCCAAGAAGAATTTGAGGCTCTTTCTTCTGAAGAACAGAACAAGCTCTGCTACGAAGTCACTAAGAAATTTAAAAATGCCGGTGCTGACTATGTAGTAAGAGATATTAGAGGGGTTTTAGATATTATTGAAAAGTAATATTTAAAATATATTTTGATTTTTCCTAAAAAAAGTGGTTACCTTTATGGGTAGCCACTTTTTGCTATATAAATATTGCAAATACTATTAAAATAATCAACAAAGAAAAGCCATAAATACTAAAATCCTTTAAATATTTTTTAGTATCTGCACCCTCCTCCTGACTATAAAATTTATAGGATATTAAACTTGCCATAGACCCTATAAGAGTGCCTAAACCACCAATATTGACACCATATAAAAGCTGTTTATAGTTTTCAGTAAATTTCGAAAGAAGTATTGTTGCCGGCACATTACTTATAAACTGGCTTAAAAATGCACCTATAAACAATTCCTTTCCGTCTATTATACTTTCAAGAAAAGTTTTAACACTTTCCATATTGCTTAAATTACCTATAAACACAAAAAAGAACACAAAAGTCAAAAGCAGTATGTAATCTACTTTTAAAAACAGTTTTTTATTGTAAATAGCCATTACAATGCTGACTATAACAAAAAGGTATATGTAATTTAAAATATGAAGTACACAGCCTATACAAAGCAAAAACAGCACACAATACACTGCAACACCCTTTTTATCCACAACAATTTCATTGTTTTCTGTATTTTCAACTTCAAACTTTTTATTTTTAACAGTTATACACAAAATAAGGACTAAAACTAAACTAACTGTGGATAAAGGCAACATTGTGCCTATAAATTCTCCAACTGACATATTGGATATGGAGTAAATATATAAGTTTTGTGGATTACCTACAGGAGTAAGCATACTGCCCAAATTTGCTGAAATAGTTTCAAGTATTACAATTTTATCTATGCTCTTACTTTCATTTACAGATTTGAGGAAGAATATTGTAAAAGGCACAAATGTTATAAGTGCCACATCATTTGTAATAAACATACTTGAGAAGAAGCAAAGTATAACCATAAAAAATGTAATTTTCCTGTTAGTATCAGCCTTTTTACTAAGTACATTTCCCAAAGCCGTAAAAAGATTTATACTCCTGAAACCACATACAGTTATCATAAGACAGAATAGCAAACTCAATGTCTTAAAATCAATATAACCTACATAATCTCTGCTAGGGTGTACAAAAAAACAGCTTACAAAAGCCAGTATTGCCGAAACTGCAAAGACTATATCACTTTTCAAAAATTTCTTTATTTTTTCCATAATACTATCTTGTACAGAGAATACCAATTACTAATACAATTAAAAGTATTGTACCTAAAATTTCACTTATTGAATATGCTACTATACTTGCTACAATTAAAGCTACCACTATTAAACAGCCTGAATTATCTCCTGAAGAACCTCCTGATGAGCCACCACCTCTATAGCCATAGTTTTTCTCATCACAATCACAACTGCCATAACCAGTACAATCTGCACCATGTTCCCCGTCGTGAGGAAATGGATTTCCACCTTCTCCATACATAAAAACACCTCCTAAAAAAATACCACATAAACTCAATTATTTATGTGGCTTAAAAACTATTTTTCTAATTCCTTGTACATTTGTATTGCTGACTTGTGGAAAATTGGGTGCATTGCATAAGGAGCAATGTCACTTAAAGGTTTGAGAACAAAGTACCTGTTTTCCATATCAATATGAGGTACTGTCAATTCCTCTGTGTTTATAATTTCGTCTTCATAAAGCACAATATCCAAATCAAGTGTACGAGGACCCCAATGAACCTTTCTCACTCTTTTTGCCTCTTGTTCAAGGGACTGTAAAAAGTGAAGTAACTGTTCTGGGAAATAAAGTGTTTCAATTTCCATACAACCATTTAAAAAGTCGTCCTGCTCTACTCCACCATAAGGCTTTGTAACAATAATATCTGACACCTTATTTACTCTTATATTTTCATTAGCCTTTATACTTTCAATGGCATTGGAAATATACTCTGACTTTTCCCCCATATTTGAGCCAAAGGAAATGTAAGACTTGCTCCACTTTCTGTGTATCTCAACAGATGCACTATCTAAAGGCAAGCCTACAGGAGCCCAAGGCTTTTCCACCTTTACCGTTACTTCGTGGACATTAAAATTTTTCAGTATACCTTCAGCAATATTTTCTGCAAGAGTTTCTATAAGTTTAAAGACCTTATTTCTGACAATATTGTCTATAAATAAGCTAACCTCACCGTAGTTTACACTTGTAGCCAAATCGTCATTTGATGACCTAGATACAAGCATTTCTGCTGACACAACAAATTTCTGTCCTAGTACGTTTTCTTCTTTAAAAACACCGTGTTTTCCAAAACATTCTAGCTTGTTAATTATAACCTTATCCAACACTATAACTCCTTAATACTTGCCTAATATCTTTTCTGTCATTAGGATTGCTCTTTTGTTTTCCTTTACATTATGAACTCTAACAAAAAGTGAATTTTTAACAACAGCTAAAACACTTGTAGCTATAGTACCTTCAACTCTTTCATCAGAAGGCAAATCAAGAGTAAGACCGATTACAGACTTTTTAGAAGTACCTAAAAGCACAGGATATCCAAGAGTATTAAGCATTTCCAATTTATTTATAATTTCAAGATTTTGTTCGTAAGTTTTAGCGAAGCCAACACCAGGGTCTGTACAAATTCTGTTATCATCAATACCAACAGCCTTTGCCTTAGCAATAGACTCCTTCAAGTCATTGAGAACATCATTCATATAGTCAGTATAGTCCATTTCTTTTCTGTTGTGCATAAGACAACAAGAAATATTACCGTCTTTAACTACCTGTGCCATATTTTCATCGTACTTAAATCCCCAAATATCGTTTATTAAGTCTGCACCAGCATCAATAGCAGCCTTTGCAACACCGGATTTATAAGTATCCACAGAAATTGGAATATCAAATTCAGCCTTTATTTTTTCAACAACAGGCACAACTCTGCTTATTTCTTCTTCGTCAGAAATCATAGTGTAGCCGGGACGAGTAGACTCTCCACCTACATCTACAATATCCATACCGTCTTTTATCATTTCTTCTGTGTGCTTTAAAGCTCTGTCAAGGGTGTTATACTTACTTCCGTCAGAAAATGAGTCAGGAGTAACATTTAATATACCCATAACATATGTTCTGTCCTTAAATTCTCTATTACCTATTATCATTAGTATTCAATCTCCATATTTTTCTTGCTGTCGCTCCAATAACACTGGTCTATTGCCTTGCAACTATAGCATTGACGAGAAATCTTGTCTGCAACTGCCAAAATATCACTTAAATCTTTTAATTCCGAACTTTTTTCTCTGTGACTTTCAATAGCATTACAAATTAAATTTATTTCATTTTCTGTATACTCACATTTTTTCAATATTTCTCTGGCAGTTTTAACACTTTCTATTTCGTGATTTTCCACAGAAATTGCCCTGCCTATATCGTGGAGAAGTGCAGCCCCATACACTATGTCCTTGTCAATTTTAATACCATTTTCAAAAGCTAAAATATAGGATATTCTAGCTACATCAAGACAATGCTCAATATCGTGTATACAGAAAATTCTATCTTCTTCCTTTTTGGCTAAATCACTCATATATTTAGAATATTGGCTATTTTTCAATATTCTGTTGTATCTAGTCAACTGTTTCACCTCCAAGGAATTTGTATGCTTCACTTAAAAAGCTAAGAGAACCAAATATAATAATAGCTTCACAGCCGTCAGCAAGGGCGTTGTCTATTGCTCTTTCTATAGATGACATAGCCTGTACATTTCTATTGTGTAATTTTACACATTCAGCTAATTTTTCGGCACTTAAACCTCTTTGGTTGTTAGGTGTTACAGTATAAATAGAAGTAGCAAGGCTTGCTGTAATCTCTACAAGACTTTCATAGTCTTTGTCTGCTAAAACACCCATTACAAAGGCTATTGTATGCTCTGTTAAGTAATACTGTATATTTTCTCTTAAAGCCAATGCACCATGAGGATTGTGAGCACCGTCTATAATAATAATAGGTTCTGTACTTACAAGGTCAAAACGACAAGGCCATAAAGCCTTTTCCATACCCTCGTGAACATTATTAATTTCATAGCCCAACTCCTTGAGCTTGTCTATAACTTCAAGAGCTAATGAAGCATTTTCACATTGGAACTTTCCAAGCATTTTTATTTTTACGTTCTTATATTCTTTATAATCAAAAGTTGTTTCTTCAAAACTAAGTTTTGTATTTACAATTTTGCTTACATCTGCCAAAGTCAAATCGGAAATTTTATCTTTTAAAACAGCAAGTACTTCTGAACACTGTCCTGCACTTACTAAAGGAGAACCCTTTACAATCCCTATTTTCTGTTCTGTAATTTTTTCCAGTGTGTCTCCCAAAAATTGTGTATGGTCAAGAGCAACTGATGTGAGAACAGAAAGTACCTTGTTGTCTGCCACATTTGTAGCATCTTCCTTTCCACCCATACCACATTCCACAACTGCAAAGTCACAGTCATTCTGTTCAAAATAATAGTATGCTAAAGCTGTTTCAATTTCAAATGGTGTAGGTCTGTCTGGCATTTTATCTACAAATCTTGAAATGACATCTGTAAGAGAAGCAAATTCGTCTTCACTTATCCATTGACCATTAATGCTAAATTTATCTCTATAGTTCAAAACATCTGGAGAAGTATATCTTCCTACCTTGTAGCCTGAGGCTGTAAGAACAGAGGCTATAAAAGTGCCTACTGAACCTTTTCCATTTGTTCCTGAAATATGTATTAGTTTTACTTTGTCCTGAGGATTGCCCAAAAATTCGCAAAGCTTGCGTACTCTATCAAGACCTAAAACTATTTTTCCACTATTTCCGTTTGCAATATAATCTCTGGCTTGCAAATAATCCACTTTAATCACTTCGCTTTCAATTTTTCATTATATCCTATTTTCTGCAATTTAACAATATTTATTTACACTATACTTTAAATTATCCGTTATCAAATGAACAATATATTGTATAGATACTTCCTAAACGTTGACACAATAATAAAAAAGTGATATTATTATCTCAGTAATAAATATTGTTGGTATACATCTTCAATTTTTATTTATAATTTTGATAGTACATCATATACTATATTAATCGGGTGCAACTCCTGATTTCTCCGCTGCGGAGAGGTTAAATATGAGCAGAATAAAATTAGTTGCATAGAGGGATTCTGTTGCTTGCAGAATCCTTTCTTTATTTTGTGGAGGATTTATGTATACAGCTTTAGAGTTAAGAACTCTTAATATCAAACCAAGAATTAATGATATTTCTCTAAAAATACTAAGTGAATATTATCAAATGTTTTTAGCTCCTTTTATTTACAACTATCACATAGTTTCCAAAACAGAAGTAAAAGACATTAAATTAAATTTTGAATTAGAAAATTTTTGTCACCTTTTAGGTATAGAATCTACAGTCAAAAATTCTGTTTCCTTTAGGGAATTACATAATTACAGAGGTAAAGACGGTTGGAATAATGTATATAACCAAGTTATTGATATTCGTCACTTAAAGAGAATAAACAGAAGTAAATTCAACAACATAAAAGCTAAGTATGTATACTTTTACTTATTACCCAATTTAATAGAAAGTCCCCTATGTGTAAACTACGATATTAGAAATGTAAATAAATCTACCAATATAGATTGTGAAATTCTTTTCTATAGCAAAGTTGATAACGATAATGCTATTATCCATTTAGGTATACAAGAAGATAATTCAGGAAAATACTTTCCAAAGACATTTTTTATTGAAAAAGTATCTAATACTGGAGATGATGTTTTTGTAGCTAATCAGCAGAAAATTACTGTAACAATAGAAAATCGAATTATAATGTTATAATACATTTTATTTTTTAATATTTTTGATGTTTACTCTATTATAAAAATATATTGTGCTGAGGTGTAAAAATGAAAACATTAATTATAAACGGTTCTCCCCATAAAAATGGAAATACGTCTTTTTTAGCCAATCTTCTTTCAAAAAAATTAAAAAGCGAAACAGATATAGTTTTTCTAAATGATATAAATTTTAAAAGCTGTTGTGATTGTGAAAGTTGTAAAAAAAATAGTCTATGTGTACTTGATGACGATGCTCAGGATATTATAAATAGTCTTAATAATTACGATAATATAGTCCTTGCTACACCCCTTTACTATAACCAGCCTACAGGGGATATGATGTGCTTTTTATCCCGTTTCCAGTTGTGGTTTTTAAATCCAAATTTAAAGGCAAATCCCAAGAAAGCCGGTATAATTGTAGTAGGTGGTGGAGATTGTGTTGTAAATTCAGCTGACGCAGAAAAAACAATGCGAATTGCCCTTAGAAGTATAAATACAGCCGTTGTAGCCTATGCCAGAAGCCTGCATACTTCCACTACACCATCTAAAAACGATACTAATGCTATGTTGGAAATAGAAGAAATGTCAGAAAAATTGAATAATTTATAATATACCAAAATAGGTTCGGTTTATTCCGGACCTATTTTTTTGCAAAAAAAAACAAAGCCACAATAGTAGCTCTGTCTTTTTCAAGTCTATTAAATTCAAAAATAAACTTTAGTCTTCCGTCACCTTACAGGATTTTCTCTAATTATACTGAAGAATTATTCTGGTTTAATATTCATAAAACTATAAACTTTTATAAGGAAAAATCATTTAAAAAAACATAAAGAATCAGAAAAATAAAGAAAAGAGTAAGCATAGCTAAATACTTGCTTAAAAGATTTGGTATGTTAAAAGTAAATAAGTATGTTGAATATGCTATACATCCAGATATACTGTTGGTATATGTATACTATTTTGATGATTGGCATACTGTATCAAAAAATGATGTTGTGTTATAGTGAGTTATAGTTTATTGGAAGTGGAAAATAATAATATTTTATTTGAAATTTCTAAACATTTCGCTAAGTCTACAAAAAAACAAATTTTAATCTTGAAGACTGTACAATTCCGGATTCGAAGAAGGTGATATAAGTGAATTTTAATTCGTAAGATAAGGTATTTCATTTAAGATTAATAAATAAATTTAGATAACTAAAAATTATACTATATACCTTTACAAAACTAAATATATATGATATAATTCTATTATACGGAAGGTGATATAATGAATGTAAGTTATAGGAAATTATTTGAGATTTTAAAGAAAAAGGATATTAGTAAAAGTCAATTAAAAGAAGTGTTAGATTTATCATCTGCAACATTGGCAAAATTATCAAAAAACGAGCAGGTTTCTATGACTACGCTTATAGCGATATGTAATTATTTAAATTGTCAGCCCGGGGACATTATGGAATTAGAGCATGAGATAGATAAAGATACATTGCTTTATAGGTTAAAAGAAGAAAAGAAAGCGAAACTTAAAGGAAGTATATATCATCAAACACAAATTAAACTAGCATATAATTCAAACCATATCGAAGGTAGTCGTTTGACAGAAGACCAAACAAGATATATTTACGAAACAAACACTATTGGTTTAGAAAAAGAACCAGCAAGCATTGATGATATTATGGAAACAATTAATCATTTTCAATGTTTCGATTATATGATTGATTGTGCAAATAATACTTTAGATGAAGAATTTATTAAAACAACTCATAAAATATTAAAAACAAATACATCTGACAGTAGACTTCCATGGTTCAATGTTGGAGAATATAAATCAAGAAAAAATATGGTTGCTGACAGGCAGACTACTCCACCAGGAAAAGTAAAGAAAGAAATTAATAAACTGCTTAATGAATACTCAGGAAAACAAAATATATCTTTCGATGATATATTAGATTTCCATGTGAAATTTGAGAGAATACATCCTTTTCAAGATGGAAATGGAAGAACAGGAAGAATTATTATGTTTAAAGAATGTTTAAAATATAATATTGTTCCATTTATTATTGAAGATAATCTTAAAATGTTTTACTATCGTGGGTTAAAAGAATGGGATAATGAAAAAGGTTATTTAAGGGATACATGCTTGACCGCACAAGATAGATATAAAAAGCTTTTGGATTATTTTGAGATAAAATATGAAAACTGATTAAATAATCATTTCAACGGAAATAAACTAATGAGAGAGGCGGGAATTCCTGCTTCTTTTTTTACAAAAAACAAGATAGTAAAAAATGTGTAGACATAGAAATAGAAAGAACAATTATATGCAATTAAAGACTCTGTTTGCGTAAAGTTCGGTGACGTAAAAGATTTTATCTAAATTATACCTAGTCCTTTATATTCCATTTATTTATACCCATTGTAAAGCACAAAAATAGACGCAGCAACCATAGTTACCACGTCTATATATAAAAATTATGTGCCCACTAATTTAATCTTTCAACAGTAACCAAACCTGAAGATGCTGGAGCTACAACGCCCTCATTTACAAAGAATATAACACCATCATTATCAAAATAGTAGCCTACATCTTCTGGCTTTGCAGTTGCACCCTGTGTAAATGCACCTGTTTTATCATTTTTAACAGCTTCATTTATAAGGTTTGCACCTTCTTCTTTGTACTGTGCATTTGTTCCGTCATCAACTAATGAACCATCAACAGCACTAAGGAATAAAGCTGAAACATAAGTTGAACCTTTCTTATCCCCAGAACGCACATTTTCTGTAAACAATACGCAAACCTTACTATCGTCAGCATATGTAATAGTAGCATTAATTGTACCGGCATAAGCACTATTGGTTTCGTCTAAAGACTTGCCTTTATACTTTTCAACCATAGCACTAGCCTTATCCTGTGCCATTTTCTTAATGGTAGTATTTAATGTTGCATAATTACCGGAAACTACCGGAACATTTGTAGTAACTGAAATATTGCCCTTAGCATCAAATAACTTATCGTATTTTATCTTACTAACATCAATAGCTGAAGGAGAAACTGTTTTGTCTGCCACAACATCAGTAGCACTTTCATCTACTGTCAATGCTTCAACAGCCACATTTTTATCCATTGTTACAGTTACAAGACCAACAGCATAAGGTGCTACAACGCCCTCATTTATGAAAAATACAGTATTTTCATTTTTATCAACATACCAACCTATATTTTCAGCCTTTACATTATCAAGGGCATCTTCAAAATAGTTTTCCTTGTTGGCATTTATTAATTCTTTAAACTGTTCAATAGCTGTATTCATATCACTTGACTTAATGTTAATAACATTTCCGTCCTCAATACAATATGTCTTAGCAGAAACAACTGTACTACCATGAGCACCACCAGTATATGATTCCTGTGTGTTTACAATAGATACAACACCATTGTTATTACACTTTACATCATAACTAGAAGTAAATGTACACTTTGATAAATCATCGCCCTCTGTAATATCATCCTCAAAAGCCTTAATATCAGCCTTTGCCTGTGCAGAAATAGCAGTATTTACCTTTGAGCCAAAATTTCCTGTAAATACTGGATATTTAGCTGTAGACTTAGTCTTTCCACCTTCACTGGCTGTTTCAGCATATGTAAATGATACATTACCAGCTGTGTTTATTCTATTAAAATGAACATCACCGGTATTTATAACAGCTGTCTTTCTGTCGGAATCCCAACTTACGTTAGCTCCAAAACTTGTTGCTATAACTCTTATAGGAACCATAACTTTACTGTTTATAATATCAACGGGTACCTCAACGGCAATATTCTTTCCGTCTAATTTCATTACCTGTGAATGAGCAGTCATTGAAATTGTTGTTTCGCCATATGTGCAAGTTACTGTTTTTGTTTCAGCATCCCAGCTAGTTGTTGCACCAAATGTGTCTGCGAAGAACTTGAAAGGTACAAGTACACGACCATTTTCCATAACCGGTGTTTGGTCTAATTTTACTATTTCGCCATTAAATTCTACAGATATTTCCTGTGCAGCTGATACAGGAAAAACCAACATTGAAGCAGTAAGAACCACTCCTGCAAATAAAGCAATCATCTTTTTCATATTTGTTATTCCTCCTTTTAAAACGGAAGCATAGCATAAGCTAAAATTCCACAACGGACCAGAAAAAACACCCTTTTTCGTATTTTTTCCATAGAGTAATAAAGTGTGCATTTAAGAACTTTTCTCCAATGCACACTCCATAACTTAAAAATTATTCAGCAACTGTAGTTGTTTCAACAGTTGTTTCTTCTGTTGTACTTTCGTCAACTGTAGTTTCTTCTGTTGTGCTTTCGTCAACAGTTGTTTCTTCAGTTGTGCTTTCATCAGTTGTAGTTGTTTCTGTAGTTTCTTCAGTAGTTGTTTCAGTTACATCTACAGCAGAAGCAGATTCAACTTCGTCCTTAGCATCTTCCTTAACTGTGTTAATCTTTACAGTCTTGTTTTCAGCATCCCATTCTACATCTGCACCCATATTGTCAGCTACAAATCTTAATGGAACGAAAACTCTGCTGTTCATAATCTGAGCAGGTACATCAATTTCTAAAGACTGACCAGATACAACAACATCCTTTACATTAGCTGTAAGAGAAATCTTTACGCCGTCCTTTTCGCAAGTAACAGTCTTAGTTTCTGCGTCCCAAGCTACTGTAGCACCAAGCTTTTCAGCAACAAATCTGAAAGGTACAAGAACTCTACCATTTTCAATAACTGGGTCCTGTTCAAACTGAATCTTTTCACCATTAAATTCAACACCTGCGTAAGTTGTACCAAAAGCTGGTGTAAGAGCTGCTGATACTGCAACTATAGTAGCTGCAAACATTGTAATCATTTTCTTCATTTTCGTAATCTCCCAATATATAAAATTATTAAAAACTTAAAAAGGGTAGATTAAACAATCCACCCTTAAATAAATTATAAACTCTGTAACGCCTTTTTAACAAGGTCACTTACTGTCTTATTATCGGCACGGCCTGCAGTTTTGCCCTTAACGGCACCCATAACCTTGCCCATATCTTTCATAGAAACAGCCCCTACCTCATTGATAACAGCTGATATAACCTCATTGAGTTCGTCCTCAGACATTTGCTCGGGAAGGTAAGCATCGAGAACTTCAACTTTTTTATTGACTTCATCAATTAAATCCTGTCTGCCAGCCTTTTCAAAGTCAGGCAAAACGTCCTTTAACTTCTTAATTTCCTTAGAAATTACAGTCAATACTCCGCTATCATCCAAGCTTTCTATTTTGTTATCCTTTTCAACCTGAAGAACACCTGCACGAACCATCTGGATAACTTCTTTCTTGATAGCATCCTTTTCCTTCATAGCAGTCTTCAAATCGTCAAAAAGTCTTTCTTTTAAAGACATAGAATCAATCCTTCTTTTCCGTCACATTAGTTAAACTTACGTTTTCTAGCTGCTTCAGACTTCTTCTTACGTCTTACGCTTGGCTTGTCGTAGTGTTCTCTCTTACGAACCTCGCCCATGATACCGGCCTTTGCACAGTTTCTCTTAAAACGACGAAGTGCGCTATCTAAAGATTCGTTTTCTTTTACTCTAACCTCAGACACTAAATTTCCCTCCCTCCGGTTACCATATCAAATGCACTCTTAAATTGCATACTACCAAATTATACACAATTTTCGCCATATAGTCAACCATAAAATTAAATTTTTTTATATTTTTGTCGGTTAAACAAAATGTTAGTACCTTATTGAGATTTTATTCTTCATTACTCTTGCATTGGTAAATTGTAACAGACAATGGAGCAAGTCTTAAACCTATGTTATATTCTCTGTGGTCACATTCTCCCTCTTCGGCTACACAAGGTTTTGTATTAACAACGCCACTGCCACCAAATGTTGAGCTGTCGCTGTTAAATACTTCTTCCCACTCACCTGCAAAAGGTACACCAACTCTGAAATCTTCGTAAACAACAGGAGTAAAGTTACAAATTACAAGTAATGTATCTTCTTTCTTTTCTCCTCGTCTTACAAAAGAGTAGATACTTCTTTCCTTATCGTCTGCATTTATCCATTCAAAACCAAAGGCATCAAAATCCATTTTCCAAAGGGCATTATGCTCTAAGTAAAAATGATTGAGGGCTTTAACATAGCCCAACATATTCTTATGATGGTCATATTCAAGTAAGAACCAGTCTAAAGGACGCTTTTCGTCCCATTCAATAAACTGACCAAATTCGCCACCCATAAAGAGAAGTTTCTTGCCTGGATGAGCCATAGCAAAACCATAGGCAACTCTAAGGTTAGCAAACTTCTGCCACAAATCTCCCGGCATTTTGTCAAGCATTGACTTCTTGCCATGAACAACTTCATCGTGGCTTAACACTAAAACATATTTTTCACTGTAGGCATATGTAGAGGCAAATGTCATATTGTAATGATGATACTTTCTATAAATAGGCTCTTTTTCAACATATTCAAGGAAATCGTTCATCCAACCCATATTCCACTTAAGTGTAAAGCCAAGACCGTCATCATCAGCTGGCTTTGTAACATTTGGCCATGATGTAGACTCCTCTGCAATCATATGAGCATAAGGGTTTCTGTGAGCCATAACACTATTAAGGTGCTTTATAAATTCAACAGCCTCAAGGTTTTCATTTCCACCGTACTTATTAGGTATCCATTCGCCGTCATTCTTACAATAATTTAAGTAAAGCATAGATGCAACAGCATCAACTCTTAAACCGTCAATATGGAATTTTTCTACCCAGTATAAAGCATTGGCAATAAGGAAGTTTTTAACTTCATTTCTGCCATAGTTGAAAATAAGTGTACCCCATTCTGGGTGTTCACCCTGTCTAGGGTCAGCATGTTCATAAAGTGCTGAACCGTCAAACTTAGCAAGACCATGAGCATCTTTAGGGAAATGAGCAGGTACCCAGTCTAAAATTACACCAATTCCAGCCTGATGACATCTGTCTACAAATTCCATAAATTCAGTTGGATTGCCATAACGACTTGTAGGTGCATAGTAACCTGTTACCTGATAGCCCCAAGAGCCGTCAAAAGGATGTTCCTCTATTGGCAACATTTCAATGTGAGTATATCCCATTTTCTTAACGTATGGAATAAGTTCGTCAGCTAATTCAAGATAGCTTAAAAATCTGTCTTCTTCGTCTTCTACACGTTTCCAAGAACCTAAATGAACTTCATAAATGTTCATAGGTACATTAAACTTGTCTGTTTCCTCTAAATGGTGGTACCAAGGCTTGTCTTTCCACTTGTACTGGTCAATATCGTAAACCAAAGATGCTGTACTAGGTCTAAGTTCTGCAAATTTTGCATAAGGGTCTGACTTTTCAATTACACTGCCGTCAGTGGTCTTGATTTCAAACTTGTACTTGTCACAAGACTGTAAATCAGGAACAAAAATTTCCCATATGCCAGACTCTCCTAAAAGACGCATTTGGTGTCTGCGTCCGTCCCAAGAGTTAAAATCACCTATTACACTTACTCTCTTAGCATTTGGAGCCCATACGCCAAAAAGTACACCCTTAACACCATTCATTTCAATTAAGTTTGCACCTAATTTATTGTAAATTTCATAGTTTGTACCCTGATTGAATAAATAAATATCCATATCAGTAATACCCGGCTGGAAAGAATATGGGTCATAGCTTGTCCATTTTTCATCATTAAACCAAGTAAACTCTAACTGATATTTGAAATATCTCTTGCGAGTTTTGATTACACATTCAAAAAATCCATATTCGTGGATTTTCTCCATATTGTATGTAGTACCTTTTTTGTCGTCAATAACCTTTACAGCTCTAGCCTCCGGATTAAATACTCTGACAACTACACAGTCCTTACCACCTATATTTTCTTCGTGCATACCCAAAATTCTGTGTGGGTCACCACAATTTGAATTGACAATAAGTTGCAAATCACTCATAGAAGTTGCAAAATACATATTAACACTCCCCTTCTCTTTTTGGAAAACTTCCCAAATATAATACAAATACTCTTTAGGTTATTATATAACATTTACCAAAATAATGCTAGTATAAAACTTTAGTTTGATGTAAAATATTAATAGTAATTTATTTCGGAGGTAAAATAAATCATGAATACAAATTGGAATCTTGACAATATATACCCATCTGTAGACAGTACAGAATTTAAAACTGACATAGAAAATTACAGAAAAGCTGTAGATAATTTAAACAAATGGTGTAGTGAAAACTTCACAAACACAAATAACCCTCAGGAAAAGCTGGAAAAATATATTGAATTAAAAAATTCAGTTCTTGCCTATGAAAAATTAGGTATGTATATTAATCTTGCCCTTGCTGTAGATACAACAAATTCTGAACTTGCTAAGGCTTTAGATACTGTAGAAAATATTGAGTCAAATACTGCCTATGAAAATACTATGCTTATTGAGTTCTTAAAGCAAGTAAAAGACATCGACAAATTAGTAGAAAATAGTCCGGTTTTAAAGGAACATAGCTTTTTTATAACAGAAAAAGTCAATATGTCTTCTCATACTCTTTCCCCTCAGCAGGAAGAAATAATCGCAAAAATGAAAACTACCGGCTCAAATATGTGGGAAAAGCTTTGGGACCAGATTTCTTCTACATTGGAAGTTGATTACAATGGCAAAAAAGAGCCTCTTTCTGTTGTAAGAAATTTAGCCTACAGCGATGACCCAGATGTAAGAAAAAATGCTTACAAAGCCGAATTGGAAGCATACAAAAAAATAGATATGTCCTCAGCTTTTTGCCTTAATGGTATAAAAGGACAGGTTATTACTACAAGTAAGTTACACAACTATTCTTCTCCTTTGGAACAGACTTTAGCAGACTCTCGTATTGACTCTACAATTTTAAATGCTATGTTTTCTGCCATTGACAAAAAACTTCCTGCTTTAAGAAAATACTTTATTAAAAAATCTCAATATTTAGGTGGCAATGGTTCTTTAGCTTTCTACGACCTTTTTGCTCCTGTTGGCAAAAAAGATTTAAAATATACTTTAGAGGAAGCAAAAGCCTTTGTATTAAAGTGTTTCTATAAGTTTAGCAAGGATTTAGGCGATTTCGCAACTTACGCCTTTGACAACCAGTGGATTGACCTTATGCCTAAAAAGGGTAAAGTAGGTGGTGCTTTCTGTGAAACTATCCATTCTATAAAGGAAAGCCGTATTCTTACAAACTTTGGTGGCACATTTAATGATGTTGTAACAATAGCTCACGAGCTTGGTCACGCATTCCACAACACAAGGCTTTTCCACCTTTCACAGATTAACAGTTTTTATCCTATGCCTATAGCTGAAACAGCCTCTAATTTCTGTGAAACAATAGTAGTAAATGAGGCTTTAAAGGAAGCTGATGAAAATTCTGCACTTATTATTAGGGAAAATGACTTACAGGGTGCTACACAATGTATTATTGATATTTATAGTAGATTTTTGTTTGAGGATAGTGTGTTTAAAGCTCGTGAAAAGTGTTCTCTTTCTCCGGAAGAATGTTGCAAATTTATGATAGATGCTCAGAAAAAAGCCTACGGTGAAGGTCTTGATGAAAATTACCTCCACCCTTATATGTGGGTTTGTAAACCTCATTATTACGATGCTGACTTTAATTACTACAACTTCCCTTATGCCTTTGGTCTTCTTCTTGCAAAGGGTCTTTACAGCCTTTATTTAGAGGATAAGGAGAAATTTATACCTTTATATGATAAGTTCCTTTCTGCCTCAAGTACAATGGAATTAAAAGATGTTGCTAAAATCGCCGGCTTTGATTTAACTACAGAGGATTTTTGGCTTAAAGGTCTTGAACAGATAGAAAAAGAAATAGAAGAATTTTAATGAAAATATTTTTTAATTAATAATTATTGTCATCATTTGACTATTTTTAATAAATACACTATAATATTACGGATTAAAAATAATATGAAAGAAGATACATTATGTTAGATTTTAAACCAGTAACCCTTGAACACAAGGATTTAATAGAAAAATATTATACACAAAAGAATAGATTTATTTGTGATTATTCCCCTGTGGATATTATCATATGGGCACATAACTACAGAACAAAAATTTGTGAAGAAGATGGTTTTCTCTTTACAGTAGCTGGTGACGGCAATATTGAATATTTTATGCCACCTATTTCTATTGGAGATAAAGGAGATTTTAAAGGTGCTGTTGAAAAACTTATTGCCCACGCTGAAGCAAAGGGAGATAAGTGCGTAATCATAAACTTAGACGAAGAATTAAGAGAAAAATTGGAAACAGCCTTTCCTAATCGTTTTAAGTACGATGAAATGCGTGACAACGGCGATTACATTTATGATGCCCAAAGTCTTATTACGCTTAAAGGTAAAAAACTTCATGGCAAGAGAAACCATATAAACAAATTTTTAAAGGAATATGACGGTAGATGGGAATACGAAGAACTTACAGAAAATAATATCCACGATTTCTTTGATTACCAAATAGGTTGGAGCGAAAACGATAACCAATTTTTCGGTGAGCTTTGTGCCTCATCTACAGCATTGAGAAACTTTAAGTATTTAGGTATAAAAGGTGGACTTATTAGACTTGACGGCAAGATTATAGCTATAACATTAGGTAGTCAACCTTTTGATGATATGTACATTATACATATTGAAAAAGCTGACTATGACGTTCCCGGTTCATATCAGATGATAAACCAGCAGTTTGCTATGAGAAATTGTCAGAATGTTAAATATATAGACAGAGAAGAAGATTTGGGTATTGAAGGTCTTAGAAAATCTAAACTTTCATACTACCCAGAATTTATAACAAAGATTTATTCAGGTACATTAATATGATAAGATTTGCAGAAAAAAAAGATATTCCATATATTAAAGAACTTTGGGACATAGCCTTTGGTGAAGAACCGGATTTTAACAAGTATTTTTTTGATAACTTTTTCAAATATGAAGATACACTTCTCTATATAGAAGAAAAGCCTGTAGCTATGTTGCAAATGATGCCTTATACATTAAAGGGTATTGGTGCTGTTACTTACATATACGGTGCCACTACCCACCCTGATTATAGAAAAAATGGCTTAATGGGCGAATTGTTGAAAAAATCCTTTGAAATTGATAAATCAAGAGGAATAAAAGGCTCTGTGCTTATTCCGGCAAACCAAGGACTTTTTAATTACTATAGTAAATTTGGCTACGAAACATTGTCTTATGTAGATACAAAGGTAATGAAATCTACAAGTGAACTTAAATATACTGTCGAAAAATCTAAAGCAGAAGATTTAAAATCTATGGCAGAAATATATAATAGCTGTTCTTCATTTCTTATAGAAAGAAATGAAGACTATTTTAAGAACCAAATTGAAATGTTTAACGCCCTCGGTGGGGAAGTTTATGTCTTAAAAGATAAAAATATTATTCAATCTTATGCTTTTATTTCTGAACTTCATCCATTAAAAATTCAAGAAATTATTTCAAAAGACAAAAAATACGACCAATTTTTTATAAATTTTTTAATAAATTTGCATTGTGAAAAATCAGCAGAGATTTCCTCTGTAAACGGCTTAAACCCTATAGGTATGGGACTTTTTTATGGTCATAAAAAGCCTCAATTTTATATGAATTTAATGCTAAATTAAAAAAAATTGAAAAAATTAAAAAAAATGCTTGACAAAACGGTAAAGTGTGATTATAATATTATTTGTTCGCTGGTGATTACAGCAAACGAAAACAACCAAATATGCAGTCGTGGCGGAATTGGCATACGCGCTAGACTAAGGATCTAGTCTGGGTTTACTGGGTACGGGTTCAAGTCCCGTCGACTGCATTGTGCGCGAGTGGCTCAGTGGTAGAGCATCGCCTTGCCAAGGCGAGGGCCGCGGGTTCGAATCCCGTCTCGCGCTCTTTTCTTTTAAATAGTGTGGTGACCCCGCACGGTGATATAGGGTTGTCGCCAAGCGG
>UQYD01000005.1 GCA_900545305.1 uncultured Eubacterium sp. | reverse complement strand
TTTTTTAAGTTTTTGTCGTCTTCGTCAGCGACAAGTGATATAATACCATACACTTACCCTCTTGTCAACAACTTTTTTTATTTTTTTGAAAAAAATTTCAAAAAAATAAAAAATAGGGCTAATCAGCCCTATTTATCCCCTATTAACCTCTATATTTCTCTAAAATCTTTTATATTAAGCTGAACATTCCTATATTCTTTATATTCATTTATCTCCAAAGTATATAAAGCATCTATATTAATTTCAGCATCTCTACAATTTTCCTTGCTATAATTCTTCTTTAATAGTATATCTTCTATTCTATCCCCACCATTAAACATTATAGCTCTGTTACTGTTTCCTGATTTATCAGTCAATTCCATAGCCACTATAGTTTTATTTTCGCCTAAAAATCTTATATTCCTGCAACTTAAATTCTTTGTACCAAAAATAGGTTTAGTATTGCTTGTGCCAAATGGGTGCATTATATCCAATTCCTCTACACCATCTATAGATATAAAATCAAAAGGCAACTGACCATCTATATAATATACCTGTTCAAAATCTTCTTCCTTTAATAAGCAATGTTGATTTATACTACATCTAAACTTTTCTACATTTTCCTCAGGCAACGAAAGACCAGCCGCCAACTTATGTCCACCAAACTTGCCTAAGTATTCTTTTTCCTTATTTAAAGCTTCAAAAATATTATACTTATCTATAGAACGACAAGACCCCTTTACTCCATTCTCAGCTCTTGTCAATACGATAGCCGGCTTATTATATCTTTCTTTAAGCCTGCCTGCTACTATACCAGCTATACTTTCGTGTAGCTCTTTATCATAGACTACTAAAACCTTATCTTCTATTAAAATAGAATTTTCCACTTCATCTATAATTTTTTCTGTACTATCTAAAGTAATGGCTTTTCTTTCAGCATTTAATTCAAATAATTTTAAAGCCAACTCACTCGCCCTATTTTCATTTTCTTCTATAAATAGCTCTACTGCAATAGACGCATCTTCCAATCTACCACAAGCATTTATACACGGTCCTAATACAAAGCCATAATGAAACTCATTAATGCTTTCTAAACTGTTTATATCTACAAGGTGTCTTAATCCTGTATTTTCAATGTTATCATTTATAAGTTCAAGACTTCTTTTAGCTATAGCTCTATTTTCGCCTACTAAATCCACAACATCACATACTGTAGCAATACCCGCAAAAATAATCATTTCTTTTTCCAAGGTATATTTCTGTCCCAAATATTCATAAAAAGATTTCATAACCCTATAACAAAGTCCACCAGCACACATTACTGTGAAATCATAACCACAATTTTCAATTTTAGCATCTGTAACAGAATCAGCCTCTGGCAATATTTCCTTATCATCTTTTATTACTGGTTCGTGATGGTCATATATTACGACATCTACACCCTTTTCTTTGGCATACTTTATTTCTTCAATAGCTGCAATACCATTATCACAAGTTATTAACAGTTCCATTCCCTTTCCAATAAGCCTTTCAATGGCATTTACATTCAAACCATATCCATCTGTCACTCTATTTGGAATATAATAGAATACATTAGCTCCTAAAGCTTTTAAGGATTTATATAATATTACTGTACTTGTAACCCCATCAACATCATAATCGCCATATATGAATATTTTCTTATTTTCATTAATAGCTTTTTCTATAATCTCAAAAGACCTTTTCACCCCAATAAGCTCTGTAATATCTCCAAAGCTGTAATTTTCCGTATTAAAGTAATCTTTGACCTTTTTAGGCGTATTTAACCCCTTAGCCTGTAAAGCTAGAGCCAACGGCACATTTATGCCCATTTTTCTACACATATTACCTATATCCACCTTACAAGGTCTTATAAACCATTTAGACATAA
This sequence comes from uncultured Eubacterium sp., assembly GCA_900545305.1. Taxonomy (GTDB): domain Bacteria; phylum Bacillota; class Clostridia; order Lachnospirales; family CAG-274; genus CAG-274. The sequence continues at coordinate 91,724 of UQYD01000005.1, read as the reverse complement.
TAAACCTCCATTATCTAAAATTTATAACACTTTACCACCTTACTAATAAATAGATTAATACTGTTGTAAAATATTATAAAAATAAAGGCTGTCGTCAGACAGCCTTTTAATTATTAAAATTGTAAATTACTTCTTAGCCTTTGCTGGCTTAGCATTAGCTGCAGCCTTTTTCTTGCTTGTAGCATTAGAAATAATGTACCAGATATTACCTGAAATAAAGATAGAAGAATAAGTACCACAAATGATACCAATAGCAATAGGTAATACGAATTCTCTAACTGACTGTACACCAAAAATGTAAAGGCATAATACAGTGAAGAAAGTTGTTAATGAAGTAAATAATGAACGAGTCATTGTCTGCTTAACACTTGTATCAACTAATGCACTATAATTATTTCTACCAAGTTTAGTTCTATTTTCTCTAATTCTATCGAAAATAACGATTGTAGCATTAATAGAGTAACCTAAAACTGTAAGGATAGCAGCGATAAATGAATTACTTAAAGGAATTCTTAATACTGCATAACTACCTACTACAATTAAAGCATCGTGGCAAAGTGCAAGAATTGCACTAGCACCCATACTGAAATCCTTGAATCTAATACTTACATAAATAAGCATAAATACACAAGCTACAACAACAGATAAAATAGAAGTTCTAACCATTTCACTACTTATTGTTGCACTAACATCCTGAATAGAGAAGTTTTCTGGCTTTAAGTCATACTTTTCAGAAAGAGCAGTCTGAAGCTTGCTTCTTACTTCTGTTGAAAGTGACTTAGTCTTAATTGTTACGCTATGACCATCGCCAACTTTCTGTACCTGAGGATTGTTTTCGCCTGTAGCTTCCTTAACAATGTTTGTAATGTCATTGTTTTCAAATTCTTTACCAATAGATACTTCTATAGAAGTACCACCACTAAATTCAACATCTGTGCTAAAAGCACCATTGCCCATACCCGCATTAACAATCATTCCAACGATACCAGCTAAAATTAAAACAACGGAAATGGCAATATAAATAACTCTTTTTTCTACTATTTGCATACTATTACCTCCTACTTTCCGCCATACATCTTAGGGTTCTTTAATCCAATTTCCAACAACGCATTAAGAATAATTCTTGTAATAACGAGAGCTGTAAACATAGATAAAACAATACCAAGCATAAGAGTCTGAGCAAAGCCCTTAATAGGACCAGTACCTAACCATAACAATACTGCACAAGTAATAAGTGTAGTGATGTTACCATCAAGGATAGCAGAAAGTGCCTTTGCAAAACCATTCTTGATAGAAGTCTTAATAGACTTACCAAGATTAATTTCTTCCTTAATTCTCTCGAAAATAATTACATTGGCATCAACGGCCATACCTACTGAAAGTACAATACCGGCAACACCAGGAAGTGTAAGAGTAACACCGAAAAGACTCATAATAACCATTATAAGACCAATATAAATTGCAAGAGCTAAATCAGCTGCAAGACCGCAAACTCTGTAAACAATAAGCATAAATAAGAATACAAGAAGGATACCAATAGCACCACCAAATACACTTGTCTGTAATGCTTCAGCACCAAGTCTAGCACCAACTTCATTGTAGTCAACAATATTTAAGCTAAATGGTAAAGAACCAGCTCTAATCTGAGCAGCAAGAGTTTCTGCACTTTCGTTATCAAAGTCACCAGAAATAATAGCCTTACCATCTGTAATTGCAGAATTAACAGTAGGAGCAGAAAGAAGCATATCATCCATATAAATGCTAATTCTCTTGTTAAGGTTAGCCTGAGTTGCATCAGCAAACTTCTTAGTACCTTCTGAATCAAAATCAAGTGTAACTACAACCTGATTGTTCTGGAAAGCCTTATCAGCATTCTTAACATTTTCACCATCTACAAGTACATTACCGTTTTCATCTTTGAATGTAAGATGAGCTGCTGTACCAATTTCGTTAGCAGTTGCTGCTGCATCTTCAACACCAGGAATTTCAACTCTAATACGGTTTGTATTTTCCTTTGAAACTTCTGCATCATACCAACCCTTGTATGCTACTCTTTCCTGTAACATAGAAACAGCCGCATTCATTTCTTGTTCAGTTGGATTATCCTTATCTGCCTGGTATACAATGTATACACCACCCTTTAAGTCAAGACCAAGTTTGATGTTCTTGTAGCTACCATAGCCTGGATTTTTCTGAGCAGTTGTAGTTTCAGTTGCTGCATCAGTACCAGTTTCGCTACCAGCTTCAGTTGTTGCTTCTGCTGAAACAAGATGATATTTTACTTTACCATCTTCTGTAGTAACAGGTTCACCATTTTCATTTATTTCTGGTTCTGCCTGCATTGGAGCAGATGTTGTTGCTTCTGCGGAACTAGAAGATGCTGTAGCCTTCTTGCTACCTACGCCTAAAATAGACACAGCTGCAAGACCAGCAATAACAATAATAGTAATCAGCAGAATTAATAAACTCTTAGATTTCATTTGTGATTTTTCCTCCCTTTTATATATGTTTTCAGGATTATTCCTGAGCTTCAACAGCCTTAATCATAATGGCACACTCAATACGCTTTTTCTGCATTTCACAGCCAATTTCATAAGGAGTGATAAGGTCGCCGTGGCTATTAAATGAATTTGCAACACAGCCACCGCTACAATAAAACTTAGCCCAACACTTCTGGCACTCAGGCTTATTGTAAACATTACATTGTTCAAAATTATGGCGAATATCAGTATTTACAACCCCTGTATCTACTGTACCCATCTTGAACTCTGTTTTACCTACAAACTGATGACAAGGATATAAGTCCCCTGTTGGTGTAACAGCAAGGTATTCAGTACCTGAGCCACAACCTACAAGTCGCTTAGTAACACAAGGACCACCAGTAAGGTCAATCATAAAGTGGAAGAAGTTAAACCATTGACCTTCTTTTCTTCTCTTTATAATATCTACTGCCAAATCTTCATATTCCTTGAAAATCACAGGTAAATCTTCTTCGCTAATTGCATAAGGTTCAGCTGGGTCAGCAACTACTGGCTCAACAGAAATCTGCTTAAAGCCTAAATCAGCCATATGCATTACATCTTTAGCAAAATCAAGATTGTAATGAGTAAATGTACCTCTTACATAGTAATCTGTCTGATTTCTGGAATCTGCAAGTTTTTGGAATTTAGGAACAATGTTGTCATATGAACCTTGTCCACCTGCTCTAGGACGCATTCTGTCGTTAACTTCCTTACGACCATCAAGACTGAGAACAACATTGTGCATATTCTTATTAATGTAATCCATAATTTCATCATTAAGCAATATACCATTAGTAGTAATTGTAAATCTGAAATTTTTGTTGTGTTCTTTTTCAATAGAACGAGCATATTCAACGATACCCTTTACAACCCCAAAGTTCATAAGAGGTTCTCCACCGAAAAAGTCAACTTCAAGGTTTTTTCTCTTGCCGGAAGCCTTAATTAAAAAGTCAATAGCCTTTTTACCAACTTCCAAGCTCATAAGTTCTCTCTTGCCGTGGTATTCACCCTCCTCGGCAAAGCAATATCTGCACTTGAGATTACAATCGTGAGCAATATGTAAGCAAAGAGCCTTTACAACAGGGTCTCGTCTTTCAATCTTAGGAATAACCTGTGCATAAACATCTTCTGAAAAAAGCATTTTGTCTTTTTCAAGCTGTTCAATTTCGATACAGGCTTCCTTTAATTCCTGTTCAGAATATGAATCACCTAATTTTTCACAAATTTCTTCAAAAGAACAATCTTTGTAAAAATCAAGCACATCATAAACTACTTTGTCTACAATATGAACAGCACCACTATTAACATCAAGCACTATGTGTAAGCCGTTCATACTATACTTGTGTATCATAAAAAATCTCCTTTTCGTGCCACAAGGGCAGAATAACACAAATTAAGCTAAGTTTAGGACTTACCCAAACTTAGCTTAAACTTAAAATAAAAAATAAAATTATCTGTTTTCACAAGCCTGGTTAGCAACTGTACAAGAAGTCTTGCAAGCAGACTGGCAAGAAGTCTGACATTCACCACAACCACCTGTAACTACAGTGTTCTGAAGTAACTTAGTGTTTAATGTTTTAACATGCTTCATTTCTATATCCTCCTTCGCATAAATAACTGTCTGAATTATATCACACATATTGGAATATTGCAAGTAGTAGTTCCATGGTCAATATGCAAAAAATAGCATACACAAATTTATATACTTTAACGAACTAACTACTGTCTTTCAGCAACTATTTTGCTTATTTTCTTTTTTATTCTTTGCAAAGCATTATCAATGCTTTTTTCGTCTTTTTCCACTATAATAGCAATTTCAGTATACTTTTTGCCTTTAAGATAGAGTGAAAGAACTTTCTTTTCCATAGCAGACAAATTAGCCATAACATTTTCTTCAAGCATTCTCTTGCTTTCATCGTCAATGTACTTGTTTTCTGGACTTTCATTAGTTCTGCTTTTCAGCATTTCTATATAAGTAGCCTCCTCATCATCTTCAAATATATTTTTATCTAAAGAATATGACTCATTAAGAGGCTTGTGCTTCTGTCTGTTAGCAGTTTTCAATGCTGTAGCAATCTGTCTTTCAATACACATTTTGGCAAAGGGATAAAAGCCAACGTTTCTTTCAGCCACAAAGTCTCTTATAGCCTTGTAAAGACCTATCATACCCTCTTGTATAACATCGTCTTTTTCTGCCCCTGATATAAAACAGCTTTTAGAACAAGCCATTACTAAAGGCTTGTACTTTACAAGCATATATTCCTGAGCATATTTATCCTCGCCCTTATGTATTAATTCAATAATTTCTTCATCGGTTTTAGCCTTATATTCTTCTGAATTCATTTATTCTTTCCTCTCCTTAAATCTTCTAGCCATTGAGCAGAGGCTTTATCTAAATTGTCCATAAGCATATTATTTTTGACTGGTTTATTTTGAGCTATATATGTTGTAATGTGCTTTTTTGTTGCTTTAACTTCTTCATATAAATCTCTGGCACTCATTCTCACAGCACCTCGACCTGTAATTATCATCTGTTCCAAACCGTCAGATGTTGCAACGGTTACATTGTAATCTCTTGAAAGCACGTGGGTAGTATACTCAATGTAGCTGTCAGCAGTTTCTGCTTCCTTAGTATACACTATATATATACCACCCTGTTTTTCAACACTTCCTTGCCCTCCGGCAACTTTGTAAGCATCAAATACAAGAATCAAGTTCATTTTCTTTACACCTTGATAATTACAAAGCATATTAATAAGGGCATCTTTGGCAGCCTCAATATTATCTTCTGCCAATTTGTTTAACTTCTTCCACGCAAAAATAATATTGTATCCGTCAACCAATAAATAATCTTTGTTCATATATTACTTAAATTTTCTCTGTCTTACTACTTCATACATAATAAGACCGGCTGAAACAGAGGCATTAAGAGAAGAAATCTTACCATACATAGGAATACCTACTGTAAGGTCGCACTTCTTTCTTAAAAGTTCACTTACACCATTACCTTCATTACCTACGATAATACCGATACCGCCTGTAAGGTCAGCCTTAAAGTATTCTCTACCGCTCATATCAGCACAAGCAATCCAAATATTAGCCTTTTTAAGTTCATCAACTGTTCTTGCAAGGTTAGTTACTCTTGCAACAGGAACAAATTCAACTGCACCGGCAGAAGTCTTGCTTACAATCGCAGAAAGACCTACAGCACGTCTTTTAGGAATAATAACACCGTGAGCACCACAGGCATCAGCAGTTCTGATAATAGCGCCTAAATTGTGTGGGTCAGTAATTTCATCACAAATAATGATGAATGGGTCTTCGCCTTTCTTTCTTGCAATTTCAAGAATATCAGATACTTCACAGTATTCGTGAGCAGGACAGAAAGCAATAACACCCTGATTGTTATTACTTCTTGACATAGCAGCCATCTTTTCTCTGTCTACTTCCTGAACAAGTATACCCTTTTCTCTTGCCTTTGCAACTATAACCTTTAATGTACCTTCAATTTCGCCCTTCTTTACAAAAAGCTTGTCAATAGGCTTGTCGTGGTTAAGGGCTTCAAGTACAGGATTTCTACCTTCTAACTGTAAACCGTCATCAAAAGCTGAGTTGTCTTCATACTTGTTGTTAGGGTTTTCACGTCTATCTCTGCTAGGCATAGCACGTCTTTCAGCACGTCTAGTATCGCCCTTGTAACCTCTCTGACCTCTTGAGTCATTCTTTCTGCCACTTGCTTTTCTTCTATCGTCTCTTTTCATTACAGCACCTCGTTTTCTACACAAATTTTAAATAGTTCCTTTAATCTTTCTACATTTCCAGATAAATAAACATATCCGAAAATAGCCTCTACGCCTGTTGCACGTCTGTAATCTGAAACACTTTGATTTTTAGCTGTTGTAAAACTTTTGGCATTTCTACCTCTTTTCATTACAGCCATTTCTGTTTCTGTCAAAACATCCTTTAACTTTTCGTACATTTCAGACTGTGAACCTGCATTTACAATATTTCTTGATTTCTTGTTTAACTTGTTTACAGGAGCATTACCGTCTTTAAGCACATAGCCTCTGACCATAAGCTCAAAAACGGCATCTCCAATATAAGCTAATACCAAAGGAGAAAGTGACTTAGGGTCTGAATTTATTTCATTTAAAATATCCATAACTTCTCCTATTTGTATGACCAACGTACGCCGGCTCTTGTATCTTCAATAACAACGCCCTTTTCTAAAAGTTCGTTTCTGATTTCATCAGCTCTTGCAAAATCCTTGCTCTTTTTAGCAGCAGTTCTTTCGTCAATAAGTTTCTGAATTTCTTCTTCTGTAATCTTGCCTTCTTCTACCTTTTCCTCTGGAATGATACCAAGAATAGTGCAAAGTGAAAGCATTTCTTCTCTAATAGCTTTTATAAATTCCTTTGAAGAATTTTCGTTGCAGTTTACATTTGCAAACTTAACTATTTCATAAATAGCAGTTACAGCATCAGCTGTGTTGAAGTCATCGTCCATAGCCTTTTCAAACTGTACTCTGAACTTATCTGACTCATCTCTTAAATTCTTTTCTTCTTCTGTCATTTCGCCCTGAGCGTTCTTCTCAAGGAATAAAAGACTCTTGTAAGAATTTTTAATTCTGTCAAGACCGTTACCGGCAGCCTCCATAAGCTCTCTTGAGAAGTTAATTGGGCTTCTGTAATGACCGTTTAAAATAAAGAATCTTACAACATCATAAGGAATAGTTTCTACAATATCTCTTAATGTAAAGAAGTTACCAAGAGATTTACTCATCTTCTTGTTATCTACATTGATGAAACCGTTGTGTAACCAGTATTTAGCAAACTGAACACCGTTAGCAGCTTCACTCTGTGCAATTTCGTTTTCGTGGTGTGGGAAAATTAAATCTTCGCCACCTGCGTGAATGTCAATAGTATCCCCAAGGTATTTCTTAGCCATTACTGAACATTCAATGTGCCAACCTGGTCTACCTTCGCCCCAAGGAGATTGCCATGCTGGTTCGCCTGGCTTTTTAGGCTTCCAAAGTACAAAGTCCATTGGGCTTTTCTTTGTTGTATCAACTTCAATTCTTGCACCAGCCTCAAGGTCATCAATATTTTTGCCAGAAAGCTTGCCATAGTCAGGGAAAGACTTTGTGTCATAGAAAACGCTACCATTTACTTCATATGCGTGACCCTTTTCAATAAGTGTCTTTATCATTTCGATAATTTCTGGCATTTCCTCTGTTACCTTAGGATTGTAAGTTGCTGGTTCTACATTAAGACCCTCAGCATCTTTCTTAGCCTCTGCAATGTATCTTTCAGAAATTACAGTTGACTCAACGCCTTCTTTAATAGCCTTGTTGATAATCTTGTCGTCTACATCAGTAAAGTTCTGAACATACTTTACTTCATAGCCCTTATATTCCATATATCTTCTGATAGTATCGAAGATAACGTAAGGTCTTGCATTACCAATGTGAATGTAGTCATAAACTGTAGGACCACAAACATACATTTTTACCTTGCCTTCTTCAAGTGGTACAAATTCTTCTTTTTTTCTAGTAAGTGTATTATAAAGCTTCATAATTGTTTCTTTCCTCCTCGCATTTTTTAAGTTCGGTTTCCAGTTCATTTATTCTCGCAGTTAATGCGTCAATTTCGCTACCTACTGGGTCGTCAATCTTTTGGTCTAAAGAGTCAGCCGGACATTCTTTTTCCGGTGCATTTTTAGCTACAACCTTACCGGGAACACCTGTAACTGTTGTAAATGGAGGTACGTCCTTTACAACAACAGAGCCTGCACCAATTTTAGAATTATCCCCTACATTAATAGGACCAAGAACCTTTGCCCCAGAACCAATCATAACATTGTTACCAATGGTAGGATGTCTTTTACCTACATCTTTACCGGTACCACCAAGAGTTACCCCCTGATATATTGTAACATTGTTTCCTACTTCAGCAGTTTCCCCAATTACAACTCCCATACCGTGGTCAATAAAAACATCTTTCCCTATTTTAGCACCGGGATGAATTTCTATACCAGTTAAAAGTCTTGAAAACTGTGAAATAATTCTGGCAAGAAAGAAAAGACGGTGGTTGTATAACCTGTGGGCAATTCTGTGAAATACCATAGCCCAGAAAGACGAATAAAGAATAACCTCTATGGAGCTTCTTATAGCTGCATCTTTCCTTTTAATATTTTTAACATCTTCCCCTGTTGTAAGTGCCACATAAATAACAAAGAGAATGACTAGAATTAAAAATAATCTGCCTATCACAAATATTTCTCCTTTCAAAAAAATAAAACTTCGCCTGTATTAGAGACGAAGTTTCGTGGTTCCACTCTAGTTAGGGATATACCCTCACTCAAAAACCGTAACGTGGTCAACGTGTTAAGCTACTTTGTTTCACTTAACCAGCTCCGAAACGCACTTCGTATTTCTTTCCCGCAGTCTGCTCACACCAAATTGCCGACCTCTCTGTGCGTTCCGTAAATACTACTTTTTTCTTCTCAGCCTTTACATATACAATCATTTTAACATAAAATAGGATATTGTCAACCAAAATTATATTAATTTATTGTAAGATTTTACTTGCTCAAAAGACAAACAGCCTTTGAAGAAATACCCTCTTTTCTACCTGTAAAGCCAAGTTCTTCTTCTGTAGTTGCCTTTACGTTTATATCATCTACACTAATGCCTAATACATCAGCAATATTCTTTTCCATTTGGTCTACATAAGGACGCATTTTAGGAGCTTGAGCTACAATAATAGAGTCAATGTTTACTATACTATAGCCCATTTCATAAACCTTATCCTTTACAAAGCCTAAAAGCTTAAGACTGCTTATATCCTTGTACTGTGGGTCTGTATCTGGGAATAATTTACCTATATCACCTAATTTTACAGCACCAACTAAGGCGTCCATAATAGCGTGAACAAGAACATCAGCATCAGAATGTCCTAAAAGACCTAATTCATAAGGTATTTCAACACCACCCATAATGAGCTTTCTGTTTTCTGCTAATTTATGAACATCGTAACCTAAACCTACTCTTAATCCCATTGTTAATCTTCCTTTCTAAGTGAAAATTCACAACCACAGTATTCCTGTCTGTATAAATCATACTCCTTTGAAAGTATAATAGAACGTTTGTAACCCTCACGTTTTTTAAAATCTCCAAAAAGGTACTCTACGCCGTACTTTTCGCCAATTTCTTTTCCAAGCTCATTTAAAAGCTGAGAATTTTTGTGTGGCGATACAGAAAGTGTAGTTGTAAAATAGTCATACTTTCTCTCTTTTGCCAATTCAGCAGTTTTTTCCAAGCGAAATCTGAAACATTCAGTGCATCTTGCTCCACCCTCCGGCTCGTTTTCCAATCCTTTTATATTTTTAATGAAATCACTGTGTTCATAGTCCTCAAAAATCAAATCTACAGGATTTTCAAAAAGCATATTTTCTACAACCTTTTTCTGTTCTCTCAATCTGTGTTCATATTCTTCTTGAGGAAAAATATTTGGATTGTAATAAACTACTGTTATTTTAAAATATTTAGACAAATATTCCAACACATAGGTACTGCAAGGACCACAACAGCTGTGGAGTAAAAGCGTTGGAACTGTGCCTTTTAATTCTTCTATTTTTTTATCTAAAATAAGCTGATAATTTACCTTCATTGCTTTCTCCTTTGCATACCTAGTAATTTTACAACATCAGATATTCTTTGTCAATCAATGTGTTTTACAATAATAAGTCTTTGACCCGGATAAATCAAGTCAGGATTTTCAATATCATTTACTGCTAAAATATCATCTACAGTAGTGTTAAATCTCTTTGCCAATTTCCAAAGAGTGTCACCCTTTTGAACTGTGTAAATTATAAAAGCTGCAATACCGTCTATAACAGCCTTATCCATAGGTTCAATATTTACATCAGTAGCTAATACAGCACAAATCTTTTCAGTAACTACTGTATTCGTGTTTAATGCACATCTTACTTCAACTTCCCTGTCAGAAATCATATTAAAACCAATGTGAGATAACACACAATCCACATCAGCCTTCATACCTTCTTCTGCCCCTCTTGCCTCTACAGTCTGAGAAAAAGGAACAGCACCATTAGCACAGTAAACAGGCATTGTATCATCGCCTGTAACATATAATATGCTCACATTTATAACACCGTCAATAACAACTTTGTTGTCAAAAATACTGATGACATCAATGTATGGAGTACCTACAGCCTTTATAATCTGTAGCATAGCCGGACAGTCACTGTCTATTGACACAATATCCTTTACAGGACATTGACTTTTATTTCTGCAAACCTCTCTGTCATAGCATAGGGTTTCGTTTTCCATAGTAATGTTATTGTTTACAGAATAGGCGTCTTCTAAAATCTCACTTTCCTGTGTTGCATAGGCTTCTATACAAGCATTAATAACAAATTCCAAATTAACAATCCTGTTTTCTCCGTTTTCATCTTCTGACACATCATAGTAAAAATCAGTTATTGTCAAATCCGTATTTATTTCCATATTAGGCTCTACATCTTCTGTTTCAATCATACCGTCAAAGGGAATATCAATATCAAACACCTCCGGCACAGAACTTTCGTTACTTGTGTATAGCATTGATGCTGTAATATCCCCTGAAATTTTCACACTATCCTGTGACGGAACAGCTTCAGTATTTAGTAATGTCGGTTCAATACTTATTATTTCATCAATAGGCAATTTAGTCGGAGGTATTACAACATCTTCTTTTATATTTATTTTTTCAGTTTTTGAACAAATATTTTTTGTAGTCTTTATTGTTGTCATTTTCTGCTGATTTTCAGATAAATCATCAATACTGGAAACAGCATTAATTTCAACAACTTCATTTACATCAGCAAAGGCATTTCCTGATATTTTGTAATTAATTTTTCTTTCATTTAAAATTCCTGTATCAATATTTTCAATAGTACACTTTAATTTAGGCGACATATTTTCCTCAATGCCACTTATAGCTATAAAATCATTAATTTCAATATCCTTAGACATTGTATGTAATTTTTTATTTTCGCCCTTTGATAAATATAGGCAATCTAAGGCAATATGCCCCCTGTAATTTAATCTGCCGTCAGCAATATTTGTACTGTCTATTACGACATTTCCTGAAGTCCTCAATATCTTTTCAATGTCAGGCTTGTTGTCAGGTACAATAATATCTCCTTCTTGTAAAAACTGCACATTTTCTCTAGCTGTCAATCTATTAGCTGAAATAGCAGTTGTCTTTATTTCCATAAAAAATAACCTCCCCGAAACTATAGTACAATACAACTTATGTTCGGAAAGGTTATTTAATACTTTTTATTTTATTTTAGCTAAAACTTTATCAGTTATTGAAGTAAATTCTTTTGCAATTTCTTCCTTAATCTGGTCGCCACCATTGTTAGCCATATTAGCTACTGATATATCTGTAGGAAGTTCTCCAAGTAATTCAATGTTGTTAATATGAAGGAAATCATCAACAGAACTCTTTTCGTGGAGTGAAATCTTTTCTCCACAATGAGGACAGAGAATATAGCTCATATTTTCAACAACACCTAATACAGGAACTTTAAGCATCTTAGTCATATTTATTGACTTGTTTACAATCATAGATACCATATCCTGAGGGATACTTACCATTACAACACCTGTTAAAGGAATACTCTGCATTACAGTAAGTGATACATCACCGGTTCCTGGAGGCATATCTACAATAAGAAAATCAATATCGCCCCAAAGAGTTTCATTCCAGAACTGTGTAACACAGCTAGAAAGCATAGCACCTCTCCATACAACAGGCTGATTTTCATCTTCAATCATAAAATTAAGACTTATAACCTTAATTCCGTCCTTGTTTTCAACTGGAATAATCATATTATTCTGAGCATAGGCTCTTTCTCCGGCAAGACCCATAAGACGACCGGCACTAGGACCTGTAACGTCAGCATCTAAAAGACCAACACTGTAGCCCTTTTTCTTTAATTCCTTTGCTAACATGGCAGAAACTGTAGACTTACCTACACCACCTTTACCACTCATAACACCAATAACGTGCTTAACTTTGTTAAGTGGATTGTTCTTTACACCACAAGTGCCACTGTCGTTTCCACACTTGCCGTGTGATGGACATGAACTGCAATCACTCATATTTTTACCTCCGTTTATCATAATCTTTCCCCATTCTACATCAATTATTCCCTTTTGTCAAAACTAATCAATTTATTACCAAGATTTATTCCGCCAACTTTTCCAAAGCCACATAAATTTGGGAAATCTGATACCACGTTGCTAGGTCAACAATTCCTGTCTGGGGCATATTAAAAATATTCTGAAAAGCCTTCACGCTTTCCACAGTAGCCTCCCCATATATTCCGTCTACAGCAAGTCTAGGAATAGCCGAATAAGTTCTTGATATTGTATTAAGCTGAGATTGTATAGTTCTTACATCATTGCCCCTTGAACCAATAGTAAGATTTTCTCCGGGGAAACTTACAGGAACACCACTTACACTTTCAGCCTGTTCAAGGTAAATATCATCACCGTAGTAATACCTCAATATATCCATAGCCGAATAGCCCTGTTCAGCCAAAGCAGCACTACCCCATTGACTTAACCAGTTAGGGCAAACCACATTTCTTCCGTCACAGTATTGTGCAAAAAGAGGCTGTATTTCTCCCTCTCTCTTAATGTAGTTAGTAAACATTTCATCTACAATTATGCTTATATCCTCATATATAGTTCTGCCATAGTTAAATGCTTGGTCATACCTTGTAGAATTTGTAATAGTAAAGTTATAGCCCTTGTTTCTGTACCATTCTGTAAAAACCCTGTTTAAAACAAAGGACTGTATAGCAAGGACATTTGCCCTAATAGCTGCCTCGTCCCAAGTAGAGTAAATTTCACTTGATGCCACATTTTTAATATAGTCCTTGTATGGCACATAGTAAACATCGCCACCACCACTAGGAGGACCGTCTTTTACAACAACATATTCGGGAATTACAACCCTGTCTAAAACTACAAAGCCAGTTTCCGGAGGTATTTCTTTAACTTCTTCCTCCGGTTCTTTCTCTGGATAATCTCCCCAAAGTACCGGTGGAGGAATATTTATTACAATTTCGCCTTCACCAGCTGTCATAGCTACATTTTGTAACGCCTCTGTGCCTGCAAAAATCTGAACACCATTTATAACCACGTCTTTAAATCCGTCAGCTGTTATTCTGATATTGTATGAAGAATAAGGCTGAGGTTCTCCAACTCCAAGAGAATACTCTGCCGGAGGTGCTTCCAAAGTAACAGGAATAGTTTTGCCTGACTCATTAGTATATAATGTATATAACTCCTGACCTGTATCATCAGATATAACAACTTTACCACTTGTTATAGGCTCTGCTCCACCTATAGTCAGCTGAACAGCTAAAGTTCCTTGAGCCAAAATACCACCTCAAAAAATTATATATATATTTTATTCAGCAAATTTAATACCGTTCTATTTTTTATAATCTCCCATAATATTACCCTCGTTGACAACCCCTGTTTTTAATGTTATCATATGCTTAATTAGTGCATTTTAACTACTTTAAGGAGGTATTTTATGGGTGGTTGGTTTAACATTGATTCCAAATTTTATAGATTTTGTTCATACGTTGGAGATTTCATAATATTAATGGTGCTTTGGGCTATTTTTTCACTTCCTGTAATCACTATAGGAGCATCTACAACAGCAGCCTACTACGTTGCTACTCGACAGCTTTCAGCAAGAGAAGGTTACATTTGGAAAGATTTTTTAAAGAGTTTTAAATCAAATTTCATACAGTCAACACTTTCAACAATTATATTTGGTTTAATAGGTGCTGTAATATATATCAATATTGAATTTTTAGAGAAAAGCTCAATATTTTTCCCTGTTCAGTTTGTACTTTTATACGAGCTTACAATAACTGTGATTTACACTTTTCCATTGCTCTCAAGATTTAATTTTAAGTTTTTTAAACTTCTTAAAACAGCCTTTTTAATGGCAAATAAGCATCTTTTAACAACTATTTCCTGCCTTGTTCTTTTAGGTGCAGGTTTTACATTGATTACAAGGTCTTTAGGTGTACTTTCCATAAGCTACACTTTTCCAATATTTTTTGTAGTTCTTTTTTGTATGGGATTGTATATATTTGTATCAAGCCTTATGTTTATGAAACTTTTCAGAAAATATGTACCTGATATGGATAAAGACCCTGAGGAAATTTTTTAGCACAATCATTAAACATTTACAAAATTTTAGTAATTATTTGTTCAGGCTGTCGATAAAATCGACAGCCTTGCAAGAAATGCTTGCATTTCTTGCAGTTAGTCTAAAGTAGGGACCAGCCGTGTATTTCGCGTCCTTGCTATGCAAGAACACAAAATAGTCCCCGTCCTCTCTCGGGCAAAGCTCGAGTTGCGGAATTAATTTAAGAAAACCAAGGTTTTCTTAACAACTTTCCTTTGATAATCTGAAAAATATGCAAATACATTCGTCAAAAAATTCAAATTATATTTTTAAATTAGCTTTTTGACACTCTGATTATTTGTCGTATTTTATCATTTATTTTTCATAATAAATACACATTTTTCCATTGTAAATAAAATAATGCTGTGCTATAATATACCCGTAAACGTAGTGTAGTAGTAAAGTGTTTAAGGAGATTTTTAATGAATAAGGTTATCGGTTCAAGAGTTGACCTAAATGATGATAACAATAAATATGCAGTTGAGTTCCGTACTTATATAGAAGATTTGTTTGACAACGATACAGTTCAAAAACTTGACCGCTTTACTCAGCATTTTCATACTTCAAGATTACAACACAGTCTTAATGTGTCCTATTATAGCTATCGTATAGCTAAAGTCATTGGTTGCGACTGTCGTGCTGCTGCCAGAGCCGGTCTTTTACACGACCTTTTCTGGTATGATTGGAAGAGTAAAAAAACTCCACAGATGCACGCATTTCTCCATCCAAGACTTGCTCTCAAAAACGCGAGTAAGATTACAGAACTTTCTTCAAGGGAAGAAGATGCTATTTTAAAGCATATGTGGCCACTCTATAGAGGTATTCCAAAGTATAAAGAATCTTACGCAGTTACACTTGCTGACAAGTATGCTGCCACTTTGGAAATTGGTTATCAGTGGAGCAATACTGCTGCTAAAAAAATTGTATCATTAGTTTCATCAATTATCTAACAAAAAAAGCAATCGACAAAACGATTGCTTTTTTTCATTTCACTATAAAATTCAAATATCACTTATTAAATAATACAACAGCTACAATACAACTAAGAAGTATAAACGCACCTATAGCCATACCCCAAGCATTGAAACCACCTTTACTGTGATTTTCAGACTGTGGAATAAGATTAGCCTTTCTAAGAGCAGTTACAATAGGCTTGTAAAGTAATAAAGTAAGGGCAGTATTTATACCACCTTTTAATAAATTAACCGGCAATATTGCTGGTATAAGAAGTGGAACTACCTGTTCTCTAGGTAAACCCATATATATTGGTGTAATAATGTAGTTCCATAAAAGCATAATAGCTGTCATGATAACACTACCTAAAATAAGGCCAAAAACAGCGTGTCTTATACTGTGCTTTCTCTTATAAAAATATGTAGCTGTGCAAGCAAAGGCAGCACTAGATAAAAAGTTCATTATAAAACCTATGTAACCTGTTGTACTTAAAGTGAACATTTCCACAAAAGATACAGCAAAACACATAACTAAAGCAGAAACTGGGCCAAAAAGGTAACCTCCTATTGTAAGCACAATATCCTTTGGGTCATAGGTTATAAAATCTACAGCCGGAATTATTGGTATTCTACATATTGCAACAGCCACAAGAGCTATTGCACAAAGCATAGCCATCATAGTCATTTTTCTAGTTTTATTCATATTTTAACCTCCGTTCAAACAAAGTAATATTATCATATTTATATTTATATGTCAAAAATACTTGCTGTAATTTTTAAATAAAATTTTTCATTTAATATTATACAAAATACCGAAGTTTTTAATATTTCTACATTTTTATTAATAAAACTATAGAAATTTATATCATAGTATGTTAATATGTATTATGATAGATATGTAACAAGTGCAACGAGGTGGTATTTTTGAGTAGTATTAAAGAAATTGTATTAAAAACTGGCCTTTCCCAGTCTACTGTTATGAGGGTACTTAAGGGAAGTACAAATGTAAAACCAGAAACTATGGAAAAGATTTTCAATGCTGCAAAAGAAATAGGTTACGAAATCAATCGTACTAAATCTACTATTGGAGTAATATTGACCAGCGATGGCAATATTTATTACAACAGCCTTATTGACAGCATTAAATCCACAGCAGAGAAAATCTCTAGCTTTAATTACAACGTAATATTAGAGACTATGAAAGGTTATAACGTAGAACGTCAGGTTGAACTTCTTGACGAGCTTAGCGAAAAAGCCGAAGTTATTATTATTACCCCAATTAGTCACCCTGATGTTATAAATAAAATAAATGAATTAACTGATAAGGGTAAAAAAATTATTACACTAATTTTTGATGTAGAAAATAGTAAAAGATTGTGCCATATTGGCGTTGATTACAATAAGGTTGGTCGTCTAGCCGGTAATCTTATGGGACTTATAGTTAAGGAAAATACAAAAGTAGCTATGCTTTACGGTTCTGATAATGTTTTATGCCATAAAGAAAGACTTGACGGCTTCAAGGATTATGTAAACCAGCATAGACCTGATATAGATATTGTTACAACAGTTAAAAATTCAGATAATGATGAAAACGGCTATACTACAACTAAAAAATTGTTAAAAGACTACCCTGATGTTAATGCCCTTTTCATTTCTTCCGGTGGTATTTCAGGTATTTGTAAAGCTATTAAAGAAGCCAATAAAGTCGGCAAAATTACTGTTATCGCCAGTGGCAGAAATCCAGTAATAGAAAGCCTTATAAAAGAAGGCGTAGTTACTGCTACAATATCTCAAAACCCTGTCGAACAAGGAAAAATGGCTGTACTTACAGCCTTTAATATGATGACAACTAACAAGAAACCTGACTTTGATAAACACTTTGTAGATATTAATGCAGTTTTATTTGAAAATTGTAATTGACAATATTTTAGGTTTGTGCTATAATAATCGCTCGGTAAAAAGAGCTATGGTTTTATTGGAAACGGTACACAGCATTGCTGTGGTTATGAACAACACAGAATTCTTTTTAATAATATATTATTTTATTTAAGAAGGAGAAAAAACAATGCCAAAAAATTTAGTTCAAAGTGTCGTTTTCGGTGTACTTATGGTTATAGTAATGGTTTATTTTATGGTATGCTATAACATTTCTATGGATATGGGAGGTCTTACTCCTGCAGTATTCCTTTTAGCCCTTGAAGAACTTCCAATTATGGCAGCTATTGCTTTTGTATTGGAATTTGTTGCTTTGGGAAAACTTGCTAAAATATTAGCTTTTAGATTTGTAAATCCAGCTACTGATAAACAGATTGTAATTATTTTAGCTATTTCAGCTATGACTGTTTGCTGTATGTGCCCAGTAATGAGCTTTATTGCTACATTAATGCACAGTGGTACACAATCACTTTTCACAAACTGGTTACAAAAATGGTTCTTCAACTTTGCCCCTGCCCTCTTATGGCAGATATTCTTTGCCGGTCCTATTGTAAGATTTGTTTTCGGTCTTATCTTCAGAGAACGTGAAAGCAAAGTAGTAGCAGAAGAAGCCTAAAAGTTATAAATACTCAAAAACGCATTGGAACAAAATCCAATGCGTTTTTTCATTTTAATTATTATATGATTTCAAAATTTCATTTCTTAATTCTAATAAACCATTATAGCTACTAACTGCTAAATCCACAGTCTTTCCATATGCTATTCCTTCTGATAATTTCATAAACCTATTGTTATATTCCTTTGTCTTTGCTGTAATAAATGAATCATCTTCGCCGTATAAATTATAATACTCATCTAATACTTTTGCTGTATCTCTTATGGCATTAAAACCATTTTCAGCTACTTCTAAATAAGACTTATCCATATCACTTTCAGCCAATGCTCTCCAACTTTCTTTAGCCTTATCAATGTAGTCCTCACTTAAAAAAGTATTACTTTCAACGTCGCCAATTTTATAACCATTTATCGCCTTTCCCATATCTTCAGAAACCTTGTTTTTAAATTTTACAGTAAAACCATTTTCTGTTCTCGTAGTAGTTTCTGTTGTAGATTCTATTGTAGCTTTAGTCTTAGTGTTTTTTTGTTTTCCTTCTTTTACAAATGTAACCGATTTATTTTCTGCATTCCATGTTACATTAATATCTAAACTTTCACCTAAAGAAACAAAAGGAATATACATTCTACCATCTTTAATCTCAGCCACAGAACCATTCAAAAGAGGATTATACTTTCCGTCAATATTTACCCATCCACTACCGGCATAAAACTTAATTATCTTTCCGTCTACTCTTATGGTAACAGCCTTATTCTCTCCATCCCACTCAAGAGAGGTATTTTCATCCATACTAGATAAAGCTGTAATAACAAAACGTAAAGGAACTAAAGTTGTATCGCTACCTTCCTGAATATAAGGTGCCACATCCATAGGTATTTCAGAACCATTTACTTTAATAATTTTACTTCCGATAGTTAAAGTAACATTTACCGAACTTCCACTTACAACCTTATTTAAACTACCAGCAGGAATTTCTTCTATTTCTCCAGTCTGTTCATTCTTTTTTGTTGTACTCACAAGTCCACCCATACTGGCAACATATCTTTCCTTCCAAACATGGTCCTGTATGTCACTATCGTCGTATTCAAAAGTCTTTTTTTCTATACCGTTTCTATCAGCCCACTCATTAAGAAGTCTTTTAACTTCAGACAATGGATAGTTATGAATATATTCCGGTTCAATCATTGTGTATTTATTAGGAGGTTCAGGAACACCTCTTTTTTTAGAATCGGAATATCCTGTTATTCCACCACCACCAAAATGATTTTCTGTGTACTGTACTTCAATAACCGTTCTTGATACTACGTTATCCTCTGGTATAATAATCTCATCTCGTACATCTTTTAAATCTTCCCAGTACTGTCCGTTACAATAAATCATATAATAGGTACTTGCATTTACAGTCGATATTGAGCATATCGACATAACCAAGGCCAACACCATAGCAATTCTTTTTCTCATAAAAACACCCCCTAATCATGCTTATATAAATCCATTCTATAACATATAGTCCCTTGCTGATTAGATGCAATTCTAAAGTCTCCACCATAAGGCAAGTCAATATAAATATATCCATTTTTATTGTCATATTTTGTTTTAATAAGTTCATTATTACTATTATCAACTACTCGAATATAAGTATTGCCATCATCTGTTACATTGCCAATCAACAAACCTAATGTACATTTATCATCACACTTAAAGTTTATATTCCAAAAATGATTATTTAAAAATGGTATATTTTTACTATAAACAGAACCATTATATATAACTTTAGGAGAATTTCCTATATTAATAATATTATCCATATCTCCTCGTATTGTAAATCCATCTTTGTAATATTCCTCTGTTAATTTATCCCCTGATAAATCTCCTATATTTAATGAGCCTATTTTTTCAAGAGCCTGTGAGGTAGATTCTTCTGTAAAGGTTTCCATATTTTCTGTGCTAGTCTCTGTAGTTGCCTCAGTAGTTATTGGGTTTGTAATATTTTCTATATCATAGTTACTGTCAAGAGATTTTTGTAGTATGTGTGCCACATCAATAGAGTCTATTACATTGTTATGGTCTATATCAGCATATTTTAAATCAACACTTTCTATAGGAATATATGATTTATTTAGTACATATTGAAAAAGCAACGCCGAATCAGAAGCAGTTACCTCTCCATCAAGGTCTATGTCACCTGTGTAACTTTTTGGTTCTTCACTCTTAACTAATTCACTAATTGCTATATTTATATTATTGAGACTGTTGTCTACATCGCTTTGTGTACTTCTATTGTTTCCAAGTACAGTTTTCGCCTCATTAACAGTAGCCATAAGAGCTTTCCAACTACTAGTTGTATATTCCCTTGAATTTAACGTATCTACATATTTTATTTTTTCCTTTACATCCTTTGTAGATAAATTAATTTTATTTTCAACTAAACTATTGGCATATACCTCAATATTTGTATAACCATTTTTCAACTGAGTAGCATCATTACTATCATTAGGATTTAAACCATGTTCATTTTCCCAATCATCTGGAATACCATCATTATCAGAATCTACTTTGCTATTACCATAAAGATAATCATATCCACCTACATCACTTGGTGAATCAACAAAACCTACTCCACTTTTATTCCCTGTAGGTACAGTACCATTCTTTACATCATCTACAACTCTCTTGTCAGTATTATCTCTGTTATAGCTTGCTCCTGCCTCTTGCAAAACCTTATCATAAGCCTCTTGTGCTGTATCAGTGCTTATAGGATAGTCTTCTATAAACTCATTATTAGATTTTAAAACACCATCTACAACCACTCCATCAGTAATATTTTCACATTTATTCCACTGAATGTCATCTATTTCCTTGGTAACACCTTGCCAGTTATCAGCGGTCAATGCAGAATTATTCTCCATGATATTACCATCGGCATAAAGAGTTGTTCCTCCCCCTATTCCTTTTGTGCCTCTATAAATTTCAAAAAATCCTATTCTTTTAGCCATTTCAGTTGGCTTATAATAATTGTTTATTAAATTAACTCTTGTTCCGTTTTCTCCACCGTAAGAACTATTTAATCCCCAATTATATATTACATTATTTCTTACATCTATTAAATTATCTGTATCTAAAGAATCATCATATGTATGTACAGTTTGACTTGTTCCTATTCTAGGCACTCTACTATCGTGAGTGGCAATAAGATTGTGATGAAAACTTGCATTTATGCCACCCCAAATACCACCATACCCATGATTTCCTTTTTCATGATATGACTCTCTTAAACTCTCACTTATTATACACCATTGAGCAGTAAAATTTTTATTTTGATAAGCACTTAAACATTCATCTTGACACCAACTTATTGAACAATGGTCAATTATAATGTTTTGTCCACGTCTTACACCTAATGAGTCTTCCTGTGTATTGTGGTCATCACCCATTCTAAATCGTAAATAACGCATGATGATGTTGTCAGCATTGGAAAGCATAACTGAATCTCCACCTATGCAAATACCTTCACCCGGTGCAGTTTGTCCTAAAACTGTAATATTACTTTTTTGAATTTTAACTGGTGTCTTTAACATTACTGTACCTGCAACATCAAATACAATTATTCTATTTCCTTCAGAAACTGCATCTCTAAAAGAGCCTTCTCCACTATCATTCAAATTAGTAACATGGTAAACTACAATAGAATTTCCGCCTCTAGCTCCTGAGGCATACATGCCACCACCTTCTGCTCCCGGAAACGCTGGTAATCTATCTTCTGCAAAAGCAGAAAAGTTTATTACAGATAATCCTAATATAAAAGCCAACGTACCTGATAATATTCTTTTTAACTTCATAAAACCCCTCCTATTTGTCTCATCTACATGTTTCCTATCCCTTACCTTAAAACCATGTTGATATATTTTAATTATTTAATTGTAAGAATAATCTGTATCAAATTAAATCATAACCACTTAACAGCTAATATTATTCAAAAACAGACTAAACCCAATTCTATAATCTTCCCCTTCCTCACATATTTTAACAATGTACTCTCTCAATACATTATTGTAATCTATATACTTAGGTAAGAAATATATATATTAATACTTTACTACTGATATGTAGAAAATCACTATATATTTCTATGTAAAAACACCTTACACTCTATACAATTTATTCAAACATTATATCATAAAATATAAACCTGTACTATATATTATACAATATTTTTTTACATTGTCAATTTATTAATATAAAATTTGCTTTATTTTTACTTATTAAATATAAAGGTTTAATATATTTTATTTATTTTTGCCCACTTTCTAATGTTACACTTTCATTACATCCCCTCAACTTTATTGATAACCTGCCTTATTTTTTGTATAATAATCTCATATTGAAATTTAACAACAGTACAAAACTATTTCAAGGTGATAGATTATGAAAAGATTTATTTCTGCAATACTTGTATCAATTATTGCTTTAATTTCTCTATCTGGTTGTTTAGGTAACGGTGGCGACTATGTTGCTGAAATTGGCGGCACTAAAATAAGTCGTGGAGAATTTATGGTTTACCTAATCGAGCAGAAGAAAAACTTTGAAGAACAAGGTGGTTCAGATATATGGGGAGCTGATTTTGACGGAGTAAGTGCTATAGAAGTGGCAAAGCAAAACGCCCTTGATTCCATTACTATGGTAAAAAGTGCCGTAAAGCAAACTGACTCTCTAGGCATTAAACTTGATGAAAAAGATATATCTGATGTAGACAATCAAACTAAAAGTCTTATGAGCGAGTTTTCATCAGAAGAATTAAATGAGTTGTCTTTAGACTATGATAAAATTCACTCTATATTAGAAGAAAGTGCTTTACAGGGCAAAGTTTATAATTATGTTACTTCCAATTACGTTGTAAATTCAGACGAAATGAGTAAATACATTGAAGAATACAAGAAAAAAAATGCCGGTGAATTTAATACCTACACTGTACAGGAGCTTTTTGTACAGGGAGATGCTGAAGGCAGTACACAAAACTACACTAAAGCTCAAGAAGCATATAACAAAATTAAAAACGGTGCTGATTTTTCAACTGTAGCTAAGGAAGTTTCTCCTGACTTAGCCCCAAGCTCTAAAACATTAGATATAAACCTTTACGGCGAAGATGTTCTTCAAGCTATTTATAAGACAACTAAAGGCAATGTAACATTTATTTCTGCTACTGACGGCTACTATATTTTTAAAGTAAATGATATTGCCCCAACAGATAATGCTGATAAAATAAAGGAACTGGAAAATCAGTATACAGAAAGCAAAAAACAGCAGATATATCAGGCACAGATAAAACAATGGTCCGGTAACACTTCTGTTAAGAAAAATGAAGATGTTTGGAATTCAATAACATCGTTTTAATATATTCCCTCTTTATTGTAAAATCCGTAAAGAGGGAATTTTTTTATTTTAATAACAAAATTTACGCTTCTTAAGCATATAATTAATTGTAAGTACAGGAGGTGCTTTATGCTCCTGAGTTTTTTGCAATTTAATCATAAGGTATATTATACCTCAACAGCCTTTCCGGAACCACTTTCCCCAGAGGAAGAAGAAAAATACATCAACCTTATGCTAGAAGGAGATACAAATGCAAGAAATATTCTTATTGAGCATAACTTAAGGCTAGTTGCCCACGTTGCAAAAAAATACACTAATTATCAAAAAGATAGTGACGAACTTATTTCCATAGGTACTGTAGGACTTATAAAAGGTATTTCAACATATAAAAATACTAAAGGCAGTCGCCTTGCCACCTATACAGCCCGATGTATAGACAATGAAATTTTAATGTATTTGCGTTCAGCAAAAAAGCTCCAAAACAATATTAGCTTGCAAAGTGCCGTAGGCATAGACAAAGAGGGAAACGAAGTAACCCTTGAAGAAAAACTTGCTGACCCAACACCCTCTGTTGAAGAAACCCTTTCCAGTAACGCCGAGCAAAAAGTTCTTCAATCTCTTATAGATAAAGTTCTTACAAAACGTGAAAAATTTATAATAAATCTAAGATACGGTCTTAACAACAAGCAAGAAAAAACTCAAAGGGAAATAGCCTCATCTATTGGCATTAGCCGAAGTTATGTATCTCG
Organism: uncultured Eubacterium sp.; assembly: GCA_900545305.1. Taxonomy (GTDB): domain Bacteria; phylum Bacillota; class Clostridia; order Lachnospirales; family CAG-274; genus CAG-274. Next base: position 67,289 of record UQYD01000005.1, on the reverse strand, counting down.
AATAGAGAAAAAAGCATTGTCAAAACTTCGCAAGGCTATGAATGATATTTTTGAGTAAAAAAGGAACGCCCGAAAGCGTTCCCTACATAATCATCTATTAAAATATCTGACTAAAAATTCCTGATGGATTAACTGTGTTATTCTTTGCCCAGCTTACAAGCTCATCAGCAGCATTTCTTACATTTGTTTCAATAGTACTGTAATTAGAAGGCTTTGAAACCTTTACAGTCACACCACTTCCGGCAGTTGGTAAATCATCTGACTTACTATAATTCCAACCAAGTACATTACTGAAAGCTTTAGCTGTTGTACCACTTAAATGATAGTTGTAACCATTGTCAAAAGACAAGCAGTTCTTAAGTTCTACATTACACTTTGCATTGTTCTTGTCGAAACCTGCAGATGCGTGGTCAAAAGAAATACAATTTACTAAAGTTCTTTCAGAAATTGACTGAGTATAGGCACTACCCAACTTAAAGCCATTAGGATTTCCACCCCAGTTTGAGCTACTGCAATAACCTGTAATGCTTAAAGTACCCTTTGAACTAGGAATAGAAACACTTAACTTGCTGTCTAAAGTAGATAAATAAGTGCTTGAACTCATTGTTCTTGAACCTAAATTACCATTGTTATAGTCACTTACGAAACTATCATAAACATCAGAAGACACAAGAGCCTTAATTCTTCTTATTACCGGAAGGTTTTCATCAAGAGTTTTGCCATTTACATAGTCTGTATAACCTAATTGTAAAGGTGCTGAACCATTACCCCAGCAAATACAATTTTCATACACATTTTTGTATGTCCATCTGTTAGGATTAAAGTTCTGTTTGCTTGATGGATAGTCAAAACTGTCCCAACCGTCATCACTATTTTCCCAAGAATAGCAGTTTACAAAAGTATTCTTTGAATTCTGGAATTCAGAAGCTGATGTAACTTCCTCTGGACCAGCACTTAACTTAACGGCAAAACCGTCAGCATTACTACCTAAAGTGTATACATCACAGTTTCTGTAGCTGTAAATATTTTCAACAGCATTGTTGTATGCACCACCTGTAATCTGCATACCACTATCGTTGTTGTATCTTAAAATACAGTTTTTAACTTCATTTCCTGTTACTTCTGAACCCTTTATCTGAATACCATTGTCATGGGCATATTCAATTACAAGATTTCTGACAACATTATTCTTACTTGTAATTCTCAAACCTACATCACCGTCAGATGAAGAAGCATTTATGATGTCAGTACCCTTACCTACCATATTTTCAAAATTAAGTACTGGTAAAACACCATTTTCATCAGGAACACCTATAATAGACTGTTCACCCTTTGATAACTTAATCTGGTCACCACAATCAATGTCATTCATAACATAAATTTTAGCATTGGCAGTATTAAGAGCTGTTGCAAGACTGCTGTAGTCCTTAACTTCTACACCGTCAGCTGTGTTTACAGTAGTAGTTTCAGTTGTTGTAGTAGTTGTTGTTTCTGTAGTAGTTTCAGTTGTAGTTGTTATTACTACATCACTACCTAACTTAACAACAGGCTTAGAAACTGTAAGGTTTCTAGCATTATCACTTACAGCAGTTACATTGTAAATAGCATTAATAGACTTTGCTGTAATTGGGCTTGTAACTGTCTTACCGTTTACAGTAAGCTGTACTGCTCCCATATCTAAGTCAACTACAAATTCATAAGTGTATTTCTGATTTGCTGTAATAGCTAAATCAGTTGAAACATATGTACCGTCACTTAAGCAAAGAGAAATGTTCTTGTCAGCATCTGTACCAAGAGCAAAATAAACACTGTTTCCTTCTGAATCAGTACCTAAAATTCTTGTAAATGCCCACTTACTTGACGCCTTAGAAGGTGTTGCATATCCGGCAATTGTAACCTTGCCTGAAGAAATAGTTTCAAAACTGTTCTTCCATGTAGCTGAACAATTTGTTGATGTATCCTTTAATAAATAATCGTCTGTGTCAGACTGATATACAACCTCTGCCACACCGTCTGGAGTAATGCCACTAGGTTCATAACCTGCAACTGTGTCAAGAGCAACACCCTCAGTTGTTGTTTCAGTTGTTTCTTCTGGCACATACTGGTTGTTAAGTATTGCAACTGCATCTAAGGCATTTACAACACCGTCATTGTTATAGTTAGCTGCTGCAAGCTGGTCAGCATCAGTAATTGTGCTTACCCCACTAATATGCTTTAAAACAATAGCAGCATCTGCCTTATCAACTTTTCCGTCATTGTTTACATCGCCCTTTATGTGAGCAGTTGTGCTGTAAGTCAATGACATAGATGAAAGAGTGATACCACTACCGGCAGAATAAATGTAAAGATTTTCACCTGCACCTGTGTAGTTGAAAGTACCAGTTCCATAGCTTGAACCTGTAGCAATTCTGCCATATTCAGCACCGTTGCTATTAGCCAATACAAGGTATCTAGTTGTACTGCCACCTTTGGCATTTACGCTTATTGTACAAGGACCTGTAGCAGTAAATACAATACTTCTGTAGTCCACTGCACCACCACCACCAAGGTTAATGCCACTATTAATACTAACTTTTTTTGTACTTGTTGCTGTAACTGTTAAATTGTCGTATGAATAGTCACTTGTAAGAGTTTGAGCTGTCCACTTTGTAAAATCCCAAGTTGTGCTTTTTGTAATTGTAGCACCAAAACTCTGTAAACTCATTAATGACCAAACCATAACGAAAGCTAAAACAGTAGCAACGCTTTTTTTGAGTCTTTTCATAGTTCTCCTCCTTTTTTTAAACTCCTTTAATTTTACAATATATTCACATAATTGTAAATATTTAGATACAAAATAATAATGATTTTAATTTAATTATCTTCCTATAAAGTAATATTACCTAAATTTTCGTCCTTTTATTTGTATTCTATTTACATTGTAAATACTTTTTGTATATGCTATAATAATATCATAATTAATCGGAAATATTTTTAGGGGGTGTTTAATATGAAAAAGGTTTTAGGTATTTTTCTTGCTTGTGCAATGTGCATTTCTAGTCCCTTTGTATATTCAGCTAGTACAAGGACAATCCCTGTCTATTTAAACGGAAAAGCCATTGATTTTTCAAGCGAATCCGTTAAACCTCAGCTTTTTATGGGCAGAACCTACGTCCCACTTAGAAAAATATGCGAATCTATGGGTATTTCTATGGAATGGAGTCCTACTACAAAGTGGCTTACTTTCAAACGTGGTTATACAGTAATTGAGCATCAAGTACCGTCTAATACTGTTTACGTAAACGGAGAGATGAAAAAGTTTGACACCAGTTCTATAAATGCAAATGGTACTACACTTGTTCCTATCAGAATGTTGGCAGAAGCAATAGATGCCAATGTTTCTTGGGGAGAAAAAAATAAAACTGTGTATATAACTTTAACTGGTCTTGAAACAACTACAGAATCAACAAGTGCTACCATTGAAGAACCTACAGTTTCTACTACTACTGTTGTTTCTACCGTTCCTACCACTACTGCTCCTATTGCTCCTAGCATTCCTGATGCTCCTGAAAAATAGCAAAAGTAAACAAACAAGGCTTTGCATCGCAAAGCCTTGTTCTATTTAGAATATTTTTTATTAACATATTTTCTCATAATAGTGAGAGTTGTCAACAATACTGCAACACTTATCAACAACACTATCCACCATACCTGTACGAAACCGGCAATTAAATATCCAAACACACAAACCACAGCAACCACAATAGCATATTGCATCTGTGTAGAAACGTGGTCAATATGGTGACATTGTGCACCGGCAGATGACATAATAGTCGTATCTGAAATAGGAGAAACGTGGTCACCACACACTGCTCCGGCCAATACAGCTGATATAGAAATAACCATCATTTCCATATTGCCACCACCTGAGAATATAGCAGTTACAATAGGTATTAAAATAGCAAATGTACCCCAGCTTGAACCTGTTGAAAAAGCCAAGAATATAGCAATCATAAACATAACCATTGGAATAATTACGCCGTTTGTTACACTGCCACCTAAAGTATTTTCAACAAAAGCTGATATTTGTAAGGCATCGCCTACGCCCTTTAATGACCAAGCAAATACCAAAATCAATATAGACGGAATCATTAACTTAAAGCCCTCAGCCAAACTTTCCATAAATTTTTGGAAAGTCATAATTCTGCGAGGAATATATAAAATTAACATAAATATTAAAGTAACTGTACTGGCAAAAACTAAACTAACTTCTGCATCGCAATTGGCAAAAGCTGAAATTACATTTTTAGCTCCACCTAAAAATCCAGTATAAATCATTGTTCCAACGGTTAAAGCAATCAAAACAACTACAGGAAGAATTAAGTCCATTATTTTGCCCTTTGAATTACTTCCTTCTTCCTGCTCAATCTTGTCTATTTCATCAATTTCACGATCTGCCTGCTGTGTCCTATCCTCAAACTTCTTCATTTTACCAAAATCAAAGCCTGTCAAAATAATGTATAAAACCATAACCAAAGTAAGTAAGGCATATAGATTGTAAGGTATAGTTCTTAAAAACAACTGAAAGCCTGTAATATTCACATCTTCCGGAACATATGAATTAACAGCTGCTGCCCAACTAGACATAGGAGCAATAATACAAATTGGTGCTGCCGTAGCATCAATAATGTAGGCAAGTTTAGTCTTAGACACCTTATATCTGCTTGTTACAGGTCGCATTACAGAGCCTACAGTCAAGCAATTAAAGTAGTCGTCTACGAAAATAAGTATACCTAAACCCATTGTAGCCAAAAGTGCTTTTTTCTTAGTTTTCACTTTTTTAGCAGCCCACTCTCCATAGGCTCTTGAGCCACCGGACTCTACCATAAGCACAATTACGACCCCTAGCATAATATCAAATATCAAAATATTTAAATTCATACTGTTTTTCATAATATCGTAAAAAGCTAAGAAAGCCTGCCAAGGGTTAAACCCTGTATACATTAACACACCGGCTACAATTCCCAGTATAAGTGAACTGTAAACCTCTTTGGTTATAAGTGCTAAACATATTGCCAACAACGGTGGAACTAAGGACCACCACGTTCCAATAAAAATCGCCGGATTCATATTTATAAAACTCCATTCTTTTCTATTCTACGCAAAAATACTGATTTTTGCACACGCTTTCAAATTATATCATAATTGTGTAAACATTTCTATATTTTTATACTAAAATATGTTGTCAATATTTTCTCTTTACCCCAACAAAAAGAGCTACCACCCTTGGTGATAGCCCTTAAACATTTGCAATATTTAAAATATAGCAAACTCTATATTAATGCTTATGTATGTTAATGTCTGCAAAACCAGCCTTTTCACTGTTTGCAATAATTTCTGTATTAGGTACTTTTACATACTTATCGAAAATCTTCTTGCTCTGCATAATACCGTCTGTAACCTTACCAGGTCCGTTGATACAACCACCTTCACAAGCCATACCTTCAATAATGTCTTCTGGAAGTCTGCCAACCTTGAGCATCTGTAATGCCTTCTTACATTCAGCAGCACCACTACACTTGCAAGCCTTAATATCAAGGTCAATATTTTCTTCTTCAACAACCTTGAGAACAGCTGTTGTAACACCACCACTCTTAGCAAAGCCCTTACCATAGCAAGTAGCTTCTTCATTTTCGCCAGTAAATGTTGCTGGGTCAATTTCCTTAACAGTAAACATTGCTGAAAGTTCTTCGAAAGTGATAGCACCACTGATTTCGCCTAAGTAATGGCTAACAACTTCATTTTTCTTTGCAATACATGGTCCAATAAATACGATTTCAGCATCAGGATTACTTGCTTTAATAAGTCTGGCAGTAGCAACCATAGGAGAAACAGTTGTTGAAATATTTTCCTTTAACTGTGGGAAATGCTTTTCAATAAGGTTTACGAAAGCTGGACAACAAGATGTAGTTGTCTTCTTACCTTCCTTAATGTTAGAAACAACTTCTTCAGCTTCTCTCCAAGCTACAACGTCAGCACCAAGAGCAACTTCAAGACAATCCTTAAAGCCGAGGGCCTTAATAGCTTCCTTTAACTGAGGTACTGTTACATCACCGAACTGACCTTCAATGGCTGGTGCAATCATAGCATATACGTTGTCACTTGTTCTAATAGAGTTAATAACATTAGTCATCATTGACGCATCACCAATAGCACCGAATGGACAGGCAACAACACACTGACCACAGTTAATGCACTTTGCTTCATCAATCATAGCTAAATCGTTTTCATCAATCTGAACTGCATCTACTGGACAAGTAACTTTACAAGGTCTTTCAATATCCACAATAGCGTGGTATGGACAGGCTTTAAGACACTGACCACACTTTTTACACTTAGACTTGTCAATATATGCACCATGAGGAGTTTTTGTAATAGCACCAAATTTACAGGCCTTAATACACTTCTGTGCAAGACAGTTATGGCAGTTACTTGTTACTGTAAATCTATCAATAGGACAACCTTCGCAAGCAGCCTGCATAACGTGAACAATCTGAGTATTATCTGACTTTTCATAGTGAAGGTCTGAAGGAATACGACCCATAGCAAGTCTTACTCTCTGACGAATAATTTCTCTTTCTCTGTATACACAACATCTGAAATTAGGCTTAATTGGGTCTGTAAGCTCATAAGGTATGTTTTCCTGCTTGTCATCAAGAGTGCCCTCGAAAGCATACTGAGCTGTCTTAATAAGTACAGCCATCTTAATCTGGTTAATGTCAGTAATATTTTCCATAATTTTCTCCTTAATTAATAATAATATCGCTTAACTACCTTTCCTAGCTTTATCATAAGTGAATATAACTCATCTAGGATAATCATTTTAATACTTAAATCAAAGGGTAAATCCGGATTTTGGTGTGCCGGATTAATACTTTGTCCAATGTATAAATACAAATGTGTGCAATCCTCAATAAGCATTTTAGCAATTTGAGATGCTCCGTTTTTAAGGTCAAGACTTGCCAAAACCTCTCTGCCCGTAGGATTTTCCACATATTTTTTTAAAATATCAACAGTTCTCTTTAATGTTATTACGCCTTCTGTTACCAGGTCAATACCTGCTATTGTTGCAGTAGGTGGTATTTCCGGGTCAGAATATTCAATACTGGGCATAAGTGGTTGTTTCAACACTCTGCTGACAATGTTGGCAGAACTACCTCCACATACAATCTTCTTGCCCTCCGGTATCATGAATTCTGTAACCAATCTTTCATCACAGCTTTTGTCCATTGGTGGTCCACTGTAAAGACACACATTTTTTCTAGGAACAATTTTTACTGTAGCTATTGTAGTGTCGTCACCCGGTTTATTCATATACAACTGCTTACAGGTTTCACTTAACATATTTGTAAGTCTTGCAGCCGTCATATCAGGTGTAACACTGTTCACAACATACTCGCTTACGTTTTTCCAAGTCCAACCCAAATTCATAAGCTCTCCAATACCGGCATATACAACACCGTCACTTAGAAGCATCATAAAATCATTAGGCTTTACTTTAAAATGAGCCTCTTTTATTTCTTTTCCGGCTATACTTCTGTAATTGTACTCAATGTTCATAAGTCGACCATCTCTCACAAAAATACAACCGGGGCTGTCAAACTCTACAAGATAAGCGTTTCCGTCATAGCTTATTTGCAAAATCATAAAAGTGGAATAAGCAACTTTTCTTACACTACACACCGGTAACGTATGTACAATTGTTTCAACAGTATCTTCAATACTTGCACCCTGAAACATCATAGTAGAAATAATTTTTGACGTTAATGTGGAAAGTATATTGGCTTTAACACCACTTCCCAGTCCGTCAGACAAAACTACAAAGTAGCTGTCATCATTTTTTACTATTTCAACTCTGTCGCCACAAAGTTCTTCATTTAGCTTGTTTAAACTTTTGTAAGTAGCCTCTACATACACTTTATCCATAGATTAATCTACCTCCGAATCAATGAGGTCTTTTAACTTGTTCAGTGTAACTTTTGTTTCAGCAGTTGTTTCACCTAAAAGGCTAGCTATCTGCTGTGCAACTACCATTTGCTTATCAATAACCTTTTGTGCCATTTCCACAGAATCAAGTTTTCTGCGATGAACAGCCTTTTTCATTTCTTCTTCTCTTGTAATGTCATTTATAATGGCAATAGCCATATTTTTTTCTTCTGAATAAACAATAGTCTGTTCTGTTATAATTCCGTATTCTGTATAACTAACCTTTTTGTTGTATATATTACTTTGGTTAGCAATAACCTGCTGGAAATCAACTGGGTTTATAAAGTGAGATAAAGGCTTATTAAGTGCCTGTAATCTAGTTACTCCAAAGAGTTTTTGTGCAGCTCTGTTAAATTCTTTTATTACCATATTGTTGTCAACGGCAATAATGTAATTAGGTGTCAAATCAAGTGTTACACTGGATAAAGCCTGATTAATATCCGTCATATAAGGCATACAAATATACAAATCAGCTTTTCCCTGATAAACAGCTATAGCCTTATCTCTACAAGTAGCATAACCACAAGAACCACAGTTCAATTCCTGTGCTTTAGAGTTTTTACCTATCTGAGAAAGAATATCTCTTATTTGTTCCTCTGTAGGCATATCTTCTATTACCGGCTTAGGAGTAAATGTTGCAGAAATATCTCCAACATATTCATCTGCTGTATCATTTGCCCTGTCGGCATAGTCCTTAACTTCTATTCTAGCTCTATAGCTAGTAGAGCCATGGCTTACCTTAAAAGGTCCATGAACACAGCCACCGTAACAAGAAAATACTTCCAAAAAGGCTTTTTTAATATTTCCCTTTTGAACTTCATCTAAAAGTCTTTGAACATTTTGCAAACCACTGGCAGAAACTAAATCATAGCCACCAATCTTATCAGTACCCTGAGTTTTACCACTTATGTGTCTAATGTCATAAACTATACCATCTACAATAGGATATATTCTGGAATAGGAACTTAGTGCATCAAAAGGCATTTCCTCTCCCTCTGCCGGAGTAATCCTCTCCTGTATAAACCATTGGGTAAGCTGGTTAAATGTAATCATATTATCCACATATTCTGACTCATTTACTTCCTTAAGCATTGAAAGACAAGAGCCTAAAAAAACTACCTTAGTATCCTTGCCATACTTTTCTTTAAGCATTTTGCCGTGTACTAGAGCCGGTGACATAACCGGTGCTATGTACTTTGTCAAACTTGGATAATACTTTTCAATATACATATTCACACTTGGACAGGCTGATGAAATTATATTTTCCATTTCACCACTTTCCAACAAGCGTAAATACTCTCTTGTAACATACTTTGCTCCAACAGCAGTTTCCTCAACATAATCAAAGCCTAACTGCTTTAAAGCCCATACAAGATTTTTTCTACTTTCTTTAAAAACTGAAACAAAACTGGGAGCAACGGAAATAGCCACTTTTATATCGGGATTTTCAATGTATTCCTTTATTATAGAAACATCATTGTCTATTTTCTTTGCTCCCTGGGGACAGGCTGTGATACACTTTCCACAGAGTATACATCTATCTTCTATTATTTCAACTTTTTCATTCTTGTACATTATGGCCTTAGAAATACAATTTTTAAGGCATTTGTAACAATTTTTACAGTTGGCTTTTCTTACTTTAATGTAACCCATTGACATCTCTCCCAAAACAGACCTGAGCTAAAACTCTCCTATGCTAATGGTAAAATCTTCTTTTCAAAGAACATTTCAACATCTTCTTCTGTTACAGAGTAAACTTCATCGTCAATCTTTACAGAAACGCCGTCTTTTCCACACTGACCCATACAGAAAGAGCCTTTTAATTCAACATTAGCTTTAATGTTGTTTTCTTCAATTAATTTAGTAAGTTTGTCAATAATTCCTTTTGAATTTTTTAAGTGACATGAACTTCCTACACATACATATACATTCATTCTATCGCCTCCAAATTTTGATTATAATAAATAGAAAAAAAATTGTCAATAAAAGTATAATATTTTACAATAAATATGTGTTTTTTACAGAAAATATTCTCTTTTATTTATTATTACTTATTTTTTATTCTCTTTTACCAACTTTTTAAGTTCCTCGCTAAAGCTGTCAATATCCTTAAACTGTCTGTAAACTGATGCAAATCTTACATAGGCAACCTGGTCAATGTCTTTTAATTTATCCATAACCATTTCGCCTATTTCTTTACTGCTTATTTCTTTCCTCATTGAATTAATAAATGAATTTTCAATAGATGTAACTACCTTTTCCAATTCTTCAACAGAAACCGGTCGCTTGTTACAGCTCATAAGCATACCTTTCAATATTTTACCTCTGTCAAAAGACTCTCTTGTTTCGTCACTTTTTACAACAGTAAGAGGTATTGTATCCACTCTTTCATATGTAGTAAATCTTTCGCTACATTCTGGACAAAAACGTCTGCGTCTAATAACAGAATTATCTTCCATTGTACGGGTATCCACAACCTTTGTGTCAGAAGCTCCACAGAAAGGACATTTCATATACTTATTCTCCTCCTTGTATAACAAATTGCCAAAAACTTTCCCTTTTCTTCATTATAAATGATAAAAGAATTTTATACAAGAAAAATTATTAAATATACAGCCAAAAAACAACTATTAATTGACAAACCTATAAAAATATTATAAAATTGGAAATGGAACGTTGAACAAGAATATTTTTAAAGAGGTATGTGAATATGGATATTATGTTTAAAAGCACAAGAGGCGACAAAAACTATGTTACAGCTAGTCAGGCTATTGTTCAGGGTATTGCCAATGATGGTGGTCTTTTCGTACCAGAAACAATCCCTACAATCGACTTTCCTTTAGAAAAGATTACTGAAATGTCTTATCAGGAACTTGCTTACGAAGTATTAAAGCTTATTCTTACTGATTATACAGAAGAAGAATTAAAGTACTGCATTAACTCTGCATACGATGAAAAGTTCGATACTAAGCTTATTGCTCCATTAGTAAGTGCTGGTAATGGTAACTTCCTTGAACTTTTCCACGGTAAGACTATTGCTTTCAAGGATATGGCACTTTCTATTCTTCCTTATCTTTTAAAGACAGCAGCAAAGAAGAATGGCGTTGAAGAAAAGATTGTTATTCTTACTGCTACAAGTGGTGACACTGGTAAAGCTGCTCTTGAAGGTTTTGCTGATGTAGAAGGTACAAAGATTATTGTTTTCTATCCTGAAGACGGTGTTTCTGATGTTCAGAAAATGCAGATGGTTACTCAGAAGGGTGCTAACACTTGTGTTGCTGCTATTAAGGGTAACTTTGATGACGCTCAGAGTGCTGTTAAGAGAATTTTCACTGATAATGAATTAAAGGCAGAATTAAAGAAGAATGGTTATGTATTCTCATCTGCTAACTCTATTAACATTGGTAGACTTGCTCCACAGATTGTTTACTACTTCTATGCTTATGCACAGATGGTTAAGGCTGGTAAGATTAATATGGGTGATGAAATTAACTTCACTGTTCCTACTGGTAACTTTGGTAACATTCTCGCCGGTTTCTATGCAAAGAATATGGGTCTTCCTGTTAAACAGCTTATTTGTGCTTCTAACGATAACAAGGTTCTTTTCGATTTCTTTAGCACAGGCGTTTACGATATTAACAGAGACTTCATTGTAACAGTTTCTCCATCAATGGATATTCTTATTTCTTCTAACCTTGAAAGATTACTCTATCATTTAAGTAACTCTACTGTAGATACTAAGTCTATGATGGATTCTCTTTCTAAGGACGGTAAGTACAGCTTTAAGGTTGAAGCTAACTTCACAGGCGAATATGCTACAGTTGAAGAAACTTTCAAGGCTATTAAGGACTTATTCGAAGAAACTCACTATGTAATGGATACTCATACAGCAGTTGCATATAGTGGTTACCTTACATACCTTGCACAGACTGGTGACAAGACTCCTAACGTTGTTGTTTCAACAGCTAGTCCATACAAGTTTGCTAAGGACGTTTTAAGAGCTATTGACGGCGACAAGTATGCTGATGTAAATCCTTTTGATGCACTTAACGAACTCGAAAAGGTAAGTGGTGTTGCTATTCCTGCTCCAATTAAGGGCATTGGCACTAGAGAAGTTCTTCATAAGGACGTTATTGAAAGAGATGCTATTAAGGAATACGTTAAGAGCAAATTACAGTAATTAGACATATACATATATTTATATATTTACAAAAGGCATAGCTTTCATTAGCTATGCCTTTTAATAATTAATCGGATTAACAAAGTTAATTGGGATTAATAAATTTTGAACATAAATAAAAGACGGAAATTAATCCGTCTTTTATTTCTAATTTTCGCTTTTCTTTACTGTCCATTCCTTTTTCTGTTCATCATAATAGAACTCACCATTAGAACAGTAATCATCTGTAACCTTAAAAATTTCTGCCATACCATTTTTCCACCAACAGCCCATAAGACCTATATCAAAAATAGTACTTGCAAGGTTTTTATCAATATTTACTTCCCCTATTCCATTAAGAACAGAAGATACCTTTGAAACATATTCTAATATACCCTTTTGCATATTAGCAACATCATCACCTATAATTCTGTCCTCACCATATACTGGCTTACCATTTTCAAAACACATAAGCTGACCAAAAGGAGCTTTTAAAACAGCCTCTAAGAACAACTGATTTTTAAATACAGTATTTTCCTTTGATTTTTCCAAATTCAACACAGGATAAAGTGAGTAACAAACGCAACCTAATTTTTCAGGTTTCTTCTCTGGTGTTGTAGATAAATATGCACCTTTTACTTTCTTGTTAAGCATTTTGCTTAAATAATACTGTATTGTACCAGAATATCCTACATCTACAACACAAGGGTTATTATTGTACTGGAGAGAATCAATATATGCCATATATTCTTTCTTTTCTTCATTTGCTTTTTTGAAAATATCATTTAAGTAAGGCTCTATTGTTTTCATAACCTTTTCAATATCTCTAGGCATAATAATATGAATATCCTTAAAATCAGGCTTTACATTTAAGCCTAATCTTGACTTTAACATATTAGAAAGGTTCCCGTCATAATATTGCTCAAGAATACCTTTTACATCGTCAGCACTTTCTATAGCCGGTACGGCAACGCTTCTTCTTGATGTAAGGAAGTATTCACTATTAACCTTTTCACCAGTAATATTTTTAGCAAAAATATCATAAACTTCTTTTAAAACATAACCTTCTCTAGCCAAGAACCAAAGGTCATTTTTGCCTGCCCACTTATAGATATTGTCAGCAAAGGCCGTAAATAAAGCACCAAAAGCACCTGCACCTAAATCCTTTGCATTATCAAATTTTGTTTCTCCTAAATTATCAGAACTAAAAGCATTATTACATAAATATCCGTTTACTAAAGTTCCAAGAATAATAGAATTTTCAACAGTTGTATTTTCATATTTTGAAAAAGCATTATAATATTTGCTGAACTTAAATTCATCTCTAGGATTTAATACTAAAAATCCTTCAAAAATTCCATCAAGTCTTAAATCCCCTGGAGCCTGAACATCTGATTGTGCATTATCGCCAATGTGAATAGCCTGACGAGTACCATATTTTTCTGCAAAGAGTTTCCACATTTCGTCATTATCTTTACGTTTACCCTTTTCACAGGAAATCCATATTTCATCCCAACCACTATATCCACATTTTTCAAGCATTTTAGCAATAATGTCACTTGTTAAATACATATCACTTAAAAGCAATATTTTTTTGCCGGCATTTTTAAGCATATTAAAAATTTTCTGAATATCACGTCTCGGAACACATAAATCCAATTCAAGAGAAATTTCCATTTCCTTAAATTCTTCAGCCATTTCCTTAGTAATACCAAGTTTTTTGTCCGGCATATAGTCATATATATCGTGAATATTACAGAATGCACCCTTTTGTGTTACAGCTTTTGCCTCTGCTTCTTTTCTGACCTTTAAATAATCCAACTTTAAATTATACTTATTATATATTTTTCTCTCCATAAGCATAAAAATATCATCTGGATTATAAATAAGTCTTGTAATAAGAGTATCGAAAATATCAAATGAAATAACTTCTTTTCTGTTTAAGAAATTAAATACATCTTCCATTCTACAAGCAAAATAAGAATAGAATGACTTAACTGTTCTGTTAATTCTGACAACATTGTCGTCATTATCAAGTATAGCCAAATTGTAGCCCTTATGTTTGCATACAAAGGCAACTGCTCTTTCAAGAGCATGGGCTACTGTACCATCTATCTGTCCTGCCTCCTGAGGGAAGTCTTCATACTTTAACTTCATATCAAAAACAGGACGAAGTGCCTCAGTTTTAGCCCAGAAGAAACTACCAATAGGATAACTGAAAAATCCACCACTATAAGGTATTCCCATTCTGTTTAACAATTTTCTGCCTTCTGCTGTATTTCTTAACCAGTGAGATGCTATTGGTCCCATAACATTACTTGTTTCCGGACAAACAATACCTGCCTTTGTATCTCCCTCAAACATAGCAAATATTTTTTTAACTCTTTCCGGAGAACCTAAAAGGCAATTCATACTATTTTTTCTCCAGTCTAGCATTTCAGAGCCGGAATGAAGGGATTTTTTTGAATGAATGTGCAAGAAATAATCGTATTTTTCAATTTCAGCACCAAACTGAACATACAAAGGTGCTATATCTCTACCTCTGTTTATAGTGTATCTTACATCTACCTTGCCTACATTCTTCAATTTTTTAAATTTATGTGTTATTGCCTTAATGTCACTACCCTCTTTACAAGAAACATAAAGGTCAAATTTATAAGGCATATTTGTAAAATATTCAAAAAATTCTTCTAATAAATCAACATAGTATAAATGGAGATGTATGGCTATAGTCTTATCCAAAGTTTCTAAAGGTTTAATAGCATTTAAGTCAAGAGTGTTTTCTCTTAATTCACCATAGTTTGTAGCTACTGGCATACTTACACTATTTTGAACACCCTTTAACCTATTAATAACTCTGTGCAAAGTTGTTTTTATTCCATCAACCTTAAGACTTCTGTATACTAAATACATTTGAAGTGTCCATTTATGAGTTCCAATATACTGCTTTAATTTGCCAACACTTCTTCTGTATCCAGCTGTAGTTTTCCATATTCTTGAATTTAAAACTGCATTATAATCATTATTTACATTATTCAGCTGTATTCTAAGGCTTTCAATTTCACCATTTAACCCATTGATGTTATTGTTCATAGCATCAGCATTTCTCTTTAAGGCATCATAGGAACTTTCAAGCAAATTAATCTTTCTGTTAAGATTTTCGTTTTCATTTTGCATTTCTTTGTTATGCTTTTCTAATTCAGCCTTACTTACCTCAAGAATAACATTTTTATCCTTCAAATCCTTGTTTAAGCCAGTAAGATGATTTTTTTCACTTTCAAGTTTATTGACATAAGAAATTTGTTCACTATATTTATCTTCAGCAGAAATTTTATCGCATATAGCTCTGGCATAGTCATTAACTGTTCTTTCTGTTAATGGCATAACATTATATACTATTTCTATTTTTTCAGTATTTTCTTCAAAATTTTCAAAATTTATCTGTGGGTCTACTGTATCAAAAACAATAGTATTTTTGTTTCTATAGCCATTAGTCTTAAATTCCAAGTCATAAATTCCACCATTTTTAACCCCTATACATTTTTTAATATTTACAAGGCTAAATACACAAGTTGGGTCAAATCTGTAATTTTTAACTTTTTCATCGACAGAAATAGTAAAATTTATATCCTGATTATAATTATAGAACTGTTTATAACTATTTTCTTCGCTATATCCATTACCTAAATCATAGTATACCTGTGTAAGACACAAATCAGCATTTTCCTGATTTATTTTTTCAATGGCACTGCTTAAATCATAATTATTACCCCTTATTTTATCGTATACATAGGATAAAGGATGAGCATTTCTAGTAACATATTTTTGGAAGTTTTCTTCCATTTTCATATAGATTTCTCTTTCTTTTTCAGAAAAACCTAAGAATGAAAATAAATCCCTCTGTATAAGACTATTGTGATTTTTTACATACATAAATGTAAATACTGAACGGAACATTATATATTCAATAGGCACAGGAAAATCTAAGCTCCATTCATAATCAATAATTGTATACTTATCGCCTAAAATTATGTTTTCAAAAATCAAATCAATATTTGAGTATTCTCTTGCCATAAGTCCGTCAGGCAAAGTAATATCTCCAAAAACTTCCTTAAACTTTTCAGTCATAACAAAAGGCTCTAATCCTGAACCCTTTTTCACAATATCTTCAAAAGACTTATAAAGTTCTAAAATTCCTTTGTAGTCTTCATTTTCTACAAGTTCCTCAAACTTATCTCCTAAAGAATCTCCGTCTATATAGTCAAATACAGCTACGCCATTTTTTATCTTGCACTTGCTAAACTGTACATCTGTATCTTTGTAATATTCTGATAATTTTTCATATGCCACAAGCATATTTTGCACATGTTCTTCTGCCTCTTTTGTAACAGCAGTCTTTTCAACATATCTTTTATTTTTTTTACTATCTTCTATAATGGATGTTCTTATAGCAAAGCGAGGGTCTCGCTCATTTGAATATTTAGTAAATAATACCTCTTTCACAGTATTTCCTCCTACTTGTACGCAATAACCAAAAATGAATTAGAAAATTCAGGGAACAATCCATTCTCAATAATATTATCAAAAGCCTTTCCTTCATCAAAAAGAATAACTCTGTCACCATCAAAATTTCTCATATTATTTCTCAAATCACCTAAGCTAGGCAAAAACTTATCACTGTAAATAGCCATAGGTAATTTATAATCCGGATAAGGATAATAAAATTCGTGATTTGAATATCCTGTGTCTATAAACATTTTTTCAAGCTCACCTCTTGAAAAAGTTCTAACACCTTTATTATTTGGATAATTTTCAATAGATTCAAAATATCCACCATTGTGGTCCTCTTTGCATCCTGCCCAATATTTCATTCCCAACTTATTTTCTATTGCCAATATAAGTTTTCCATTTGGTTTAAGATGCTTAAGAACTATTTTTAAAAATTCCTCATATGGTTTCTTTGATGAAATATAGTATTGGGCATACTCTAAAACCCCTATAAGTGTAATAACATCAAATTGACCTAAATCCTTTTCTACAGTCTGAAAATTTCCCACGAAAATTTCTATATTATCAAATTCCTTATTTCTTGTAGCATTTATTGTACTTCTTCTCTTAGAAAGCTCTACGCAAGTAACACTATTAGCCTTTTTAGCCAAAGCACCTGTAATCGCTCCACAGCCAGCACCTATCTCCAACACACTATCTGTCTTTTCAATATCTATCCACTCTACACAATTTGTTCTTATAGGAGATAAATGATATAGTACAGGCCAATTTGCTCTTGAGTTAATAACTGAATTATATTCTTCTGGCTTGTAGTTTTTTACAATGTCCAAAATCTCATTTTCAATATCTCCATCGCTGTATAAATCTTCACCAGAATAATAATCCAAATTCAGCTTTACATTACCTACAAATTTCTGCATCAATAATCCTCCTTTTTCTCTGTGCGAATTCTGAAAATATTATACACTATTTTCATTAAAAAATAAAGAATACTCTTACTTTAATATAGCTTATTTACTACTTTTGTACACAAAACAATAAGCTGTCATAAAAATCAATTATATGACAGCTTATATATAAACAAATATTTATTTATCAATAATTATTTCTTTTTCTTGTAGAATGGTTCTACATTTTCGATTGCATGTCCTGCAATCTTGTCACTTGCTGGCATAAGACCAAGTGATTCACAATTATCAACAGTACCTCTTGCAACTGTAGCAATACCATCAAAGAGGTACTTCATTCTACCACCTACGAAGTCAACTACAACAATAAGTGTAGGAAGCGTATCGCCTCTTCTTACAGTTTTCATAAGGTAAGCAGCTCTAACACTATTTTCAGTATCTAAATACTTAGAAATTGCTTCTAATAAAGGTTCAAGACCCTTAGGGTCAGCTGGTTCAAGACCCATACCTTCCTTAGGAAGAATTCTTACAGGCTCAACTGCAACTTCTGGATTTTTAGCCTTATCAATATCACGAATAAGGTCACTTTCAATAGCAAAGTTGTAGCCGTTAGGGTCAATAAGGAAACCACCGAAAAGTGTAGGATAATCCATAACAATCTTTGCAAGCTGGTCATAACCATAGTTTAAAACAGTAACCTTCTTGCTAGTATCTCTTCTGTGTTCCTTCCAGAAAAGGTACTGTTCTGGAGCAGAGAAAGTTAAAATATAGTTCTTCTTTTCTTTATTCTGTAAGAAGAAGAAAGAAATCTTAGAATCTTCAAGAATTTTACCGTCTACTGGTTCTGGAGTAATAGTTGCCGGAACAATAAAGTTAGCTGCAAAAACCTGTTCAAGAAATTCATTTTTTACAATTTCAGTTGGATTTTCACGCATCATCTTCATTGCGTCAATCAATTTTTTGTTATCTACGTTTAAATCATTCATAAATCTATACCTCTAAAAATTATTTTGTAAGTTCTTCAAAAATTTCGTGGACAGTAGTTATTTTATCTACCTTTGCAACATTTGCACCACAGAAAATAAGACCATGGTCAATATCACCATTTGCACCATTGAAAAGTGCCTGTGAAATACAGTATGGTATTGTCTTAGGGTCACAATGAGTAAGACAGTTGAAGCATCTCTTTATTTTACAACCCTGTGGCACAACATTGGCAATAAAGTTGTTGTTTAACGCTCTACCCGGCATACCTACAGGACTTTTAACGATAACAGCATCTCCTGGCTTTGCATCAACATAAGCCTGCTTAAATGCTACATCAGCATCACATTCTTCTGTTGCTACAAAACGAGTAGCCATCTGAACACCGTCAAGACCTAATTCAAAACAATGGTCAATATCTTTTCTATCAAAAACACCACCAGCAAAAACTACTGGGATTTTCTTTCCTGTACTTTCTTCAAAATCCTTAACACAGGCAATTATTTCCTTTATATCGTTGTCATAATTATCCTGCTTTTCAGATATTTCGTCTACCTTAAAGCCTAAATGACCACCGGCCTTTGGACCTTCAATAACAACAAGGTCAGCAACCTTATTGAATTTCTTAATCCATCTGCCAAGTATAAGCTTACAGGCTTTAGCTGAAGATACAATAGGAGCTAATTTAATATCACTGCCTTCAGCAAATTTAGGAAGGTCCATAGGAAGACCTGCACCAGAAATAATAATGTCAGCACCACTATCAATACAGCACTTTACAAAATCGCTGTAATGTGTAACAGCAACCATAATATTTACACCAACAATACCACCATTTGAAATTTCCTTAGCTTTTTTAATTTCTCTTTCTAAGGCTCTCATATTGGCTTCAAATGTATTAGTATAAAAATCATCTTCTCTGAAACCAGGCTGAGCTGCAGAAATAACCCCTATGCCGCCCTCTTTGGCAACTGCTCCGGCAAGTCCACCAAGGCTGACGCCTACGCCCATACCACCCTGTATAATGGGTACCTTGGCTACTAAATCACCGATTACTAATTTTTTCATTTAATTACCTCATTCTTTGAAATGTAAATTTCTCTTTCTAAAAAAACCGATTGCAAAAATACGGTATTCTAACCCAAATTAAACTATCCGTGATTTTTATTATAACATTTTTTTATACACTTGTCTATACCACAATTTACATTTAACCAGTTGTTTCCAAGTGCATTTACTTGCTATAATTCGACAAATTTACATTTCAGTTAAATAAGTTAATTTTAAATCTATATACTAAATTTTTGCCCTGTTTTTTCTTGAATATACTCCCTTAAGACAAAAATTCGAGGTAGCCTTAACCACCTCGAATTTTTATTATTTATTTAAGCCATTTAAACTTACGTTCTTCAATTGATTTGTAGAAGCTGCATTTGTTCCACCTACTGATAAAGCATTTAAATTTGTTTTGTCATTTGCTTTAAATTCTACAATACTAACCTCTGGATTATAATATGTTTTTTTCATATATTTTGCCTCCTATCCACAATTCAATTAACCAAGTGATATTTCAGCACATATACCATATGTACTGATGCCATCAATTTTTTGAATAGTTCTTGCATATAATGTATCTGTACTACCACTAACATCATTGACAACATAGGCAAATATACTCATATTTTCAGGAGCTGTTATTGTACCCTCTGCACCATTTTCGTCTGTGTATACTATTTTCTTATAAGCATTTTCATCTGTATAAACTGTGTCTTTGTTGAAAAGGCTATTCAATGTAGAAAGCACATAACCAATTTCACTGGCATTTTCAAGACTGTCGTCATTTATAAAGCTATAGAGCAATAAATCATTGCCACTATTTATTTTAACACTGTTAATAGCATCTGTTCCAACAGAACCACTATTGTTTACAGCCATAATCGGTGCATAATGAGCTGGTATCCAACTTCCTAAGTAGTCGCTTTCAACTGTTTCAATAATACTGTTGTACTGTGTTGCTGTAAGCTGTTTAGATGTAATACTTGACTTAAATTCAGTACCGTCACTATTTAAGTTACAGTATTCGCCAAAACCTGTAGCATCTTCTGCTGTTGTACCATTAGACCAATCTGCCCAACCACTTGCAACTACACGACCATTTGTCTGAGTATTTATAAACTTAACATCAGCACCTGATGCCCAAGGTCTGCCATAGTATGCTGTAGCCTGTGTAGAATTTCCATTGTCATTGCCTGTTACAGTACAATTTCTAAATAAATACTTTGTATTTTGTGCTGCTGTAATATAGCCGGCATTTCCCTTGTCACTATATCCGTAGAGTTCAAGTGTACAGTCATCAAATACCATATTTCCACCACCACAAATATAATCTACATTACCACCAATTTTACATTCCTTGAAATAAGCATAAGTGTTACTTCTCTGACCATTTACGCCTAAAGTATCCTGACTACTTAAAATATTACACTTGTAACATTCAATATAATTTGCGTCTGTTATAAGGGCATTAGCTCTTTCCTTGTAAGCATAAGCTGTTACGTCAGTTCCCTTTGTTCTTGTAACATCTCCTGTGCTTAAAGTCTGAACAGCACCGTCTTCAACTTCCTTGTCTGTTACTTCATAGTTGTAAGTATTTTTAAATGTAACATTTTCAGCATAGAAGTAGTCACCCTTTACGATTACTACACCACCACAAAGGCTTCCACTTGCACTTGTCAATTCATACTTGTCGTGGAAAAGTTCTTCGTTGTAGTAGCCATTTTGGTCAACAGAATAGTATTTGCCTGTTGTACCATAGTACCAAGAAATAGTGTGTCCATTACCTCTGATACTAACATAAGGTGTATCTACAAGTACCTGTTCCTGAATATCGTCTTTAAGGTTAATTACAACTCTACCGGCTTCACCGTCAGGTCTGTCTGTCATATTGTGAATTGCAGAAACAGCCTCTGTAAGTGTATCGTAATCACCAGGAACATTAATAATGTTTGTGTATGAAACAGCACTATAGTCTTCAACATTTATCCAGTAAAGATATGTGTTGTTTGCTGTAATGTTTACAGTAACTGTTGTTTCACTACCATCTGTTATATATGAATTTGTAGCTGGATTACTTGCATTATAGTCCTTACTTGCTGAAACAGAATTTAAACCATTTATATTCCAAGTACCTGAATACCAACCAGCAACTGTAACCTTTTGCTTTCCATTTACAGGAACTGTAATTGTAGTGCCACTGTTTGCCTTTACGGAAGTGTCATTGTTATATGAAATGCCACTGCTGTATGTTAAAGCCGGAGAACTGCTCTTTAAATCTATTGGCAAACAATAAGTTTCATATGTACTCTTTGTAAAGTACACTTCTTCATCTGTAATTGCTGTTTCTCCAACCTTTACTCTGTTACTTGTATAGTAACCATTGTTTGTAACAGCAACTGTGTCGTAATCACCTGCTTTAAGTTCAACACTGTATGTAAGGTCATCGTTTACTGTAGCTGTACCTGTAACACTTGAATCATTCATATTTACAAATGTAAGGCTTGTAATATTGCTTGCCTGTAAAGCATTGTCCTTACTTGTAATCTTACCGGAAACAGTTATATCTGCTGAACCTTCAACAGTAATAGTTTTTGCTGTAGTATCAGCTGGTGTGAATGTATTGCTTCCGTCAATTTTAGCACTAATATTTGAATTATCTGTACTTACAGTGTAAGTATGTCCTTTTAATAAAGTAACATTTCCACTTTCTGAAACAGAAGTGTATTCAGTACCAGTTAAAGAATCTGTAAATATTACCTTTGAACTTCCTAATGAACCACTTATTGTAACAGGAATAGTAAGCTCTGTTTCCTTTGTTACTTTAATAACACCTAAGTAGTTAGTGCTGTTAATAACTATTGGAATATACTTTGCACTTGAGTTATTTACAATACCGTAGGCACATTTAGCTGTACCTGAGCTTGTGCTTACTCCGTTAATTGTCATATCCACATTTTCGCCATAAGTTGTTGCAGATATTGTATAAACACCTGTATTTACCGGCACTTCAATTTTAACACCGGCATTTACCTGTGCCCAATCACTTCTAGCTGTACTCCATTTACCACTTGTGGCATCAATCTTTAAAACAGCATCACCTTGAGTAACTGTACCTGTAGTTTTCTGTAATGTTACTCCGTTATTTATTAATGATGAACCACTTCTAAAGTTCCATTCATCAGCAAAAGCTGTTGGAGCATCTTCATCAGCTACAGGAGTTACTGTAATAGAGCTTATGTAGCTACTGTCTACAGCCACTAAAGTTGCATAACCACTATCACCTGTGTAATCCACAGTAAGAACATTGTTTTCTGCTGATACTGTATCACCACCATAAGTAAATGCCATACTTGAAGCATATGTTGCAACTGTAATAGTAGAATTTCCTTCTACAGGAATATCAAATTGTGTTCCTGTATTTACTTGTGCCCAACTAGCATTAGACAGAGAAAACTTACCGGCAGAGCTTGTAGTAGTAACTTTTAATCCGTCATATTCTGCTGACCCATCTCTCTCCAGTGTCTGAGTATAGCTACTGTTATTTCTATAACTAGAGCCTGAGCCAAAATTCCATGTAGTTGCTGTTGAAGCACTTGCAACAACTACGTTACAAAGCATAAGTCCTACAGCCATAACAAAGGCAAGTAAACTGCTTATGCTTTTTTTGAATTTTTTCATAAAATTCCTCCTTTTTTTAATAAGCATTTTTGTTGCGTAAACAAAACTATAACCTAAAAAATCCGTTTTAATTTTGTTTAAAATTATTATACAATATTAATACTTTATTCACAAGTAATTTTCAAAAATCTTCAGTTCAAAACAAATAACTGCGTTATTTTTGGCTTGAAAAGCAAGCCATCGGATTTATCTTTCCGATTCATTAAAAAAATCCACCAAAGTCCAATTAACTTTGGTGGATTGAAAAATCACTTTTATTTAAAATATTTTGGATATTTGTTTTTAAGTTCTTGCATATCCTCTTTGTATCTGGATAAATGCTCAACTATAATTTTATCTGCCTTTTCATTTTCTTTATTTTTCATAGCATCATATAGAGCCTCATGTTCTGAAACTGTAGCCTCCATATTGAAGTTTTCTGCTGACAAATATCTGACTCTATCAAACTGAGTAAATATATCATTTAAGGCATCATAACTTCTGTTTTTATTTGCTATTACAAAAAGCAATTTATGAAATTCATTATCTGCTTCAACAATTTTGTGACAATTTTTAGTTTCAAGGCAGAACAACTGCTTATGTAAGTTTTCGTTTAATGGAAATAAATCATCTTCATTACAGTTATTGCATATTTCCTGTACAAGAGCCCTTTCAATAACAAGTCTATAAAATCTGGATTCATTAACACTATCTGTGTCTATTAATGATACTTTAGTTCCTCTCTGTGGAAAAGTTTCCACCATACCATTTTTGCCCAGCTGTATTAATGCCTCTCTTACAGGTGTACGGCTTACGCCAAGTTCCTTTGCAAGTTCAGTTTCACTTACAAGGCTACCTGGTTTTAATTCCATTGTTACAATATTTTCTTTAATTACACGACAAGCATAATCCCTAACTGTTTCCCCTTGTCTTTGAGCTGTAACCAACATAATCTCAACCCCTGTTCCTCGCAGAGATTATGGCATTGAACATATTCCCCTAATATGTTCAACACCATTCCCATACTTTTTAATTATCTATTAAAATAATTATACTATTTATACCCCTAAAATTCAATAAGCATTTTTAACAATATTTCTTGAGTGTAGTCCTAACAGCACCTTTTCCCCCGTTAAGCTCTTTAAAGTAAGCCAAAATCTTGTTATCAAGCCCAGCCTCCTTTAAATCCACTCCAAAAATATCTTTTCTCTCTAAAATTTCAGCAACAGCCTCATCAGCATTACTATTGTCACCAAACTTTACTTCTGACATAATTGCTGTCAATTCTGGAATTAATGGGTCTGGACTTAATTCAAAATCATTTCCATTGTCGTCCTTTGCCATAAGGTATCTAAGCCAACCGGCTAACACAAGAGGAATATATTCCAACTTGTCAGAAGTACCCTCTTTCATATACGCCTTTATAGTTTCACCAAAACGTATGCCCACTTTCTGTGAAGTGTCACAAGCAATTCTCTGTGGTGCATCAGGCATAAATGGGTTTGGAAGTCTTACTTCCACTACTGTATCAATAAATTCCTTTGGAGATAAAATGCCCGGGTCAGTAACTACTGGAAGACCCTCTTTGTAACCTGCATTTTTAATAAGTGTTACAAGGTTTTCGTCTTTCATCTCATCACAAATTTTAGTATACCCTAAAACACAACCATAAACAGCTAAAGCTGTGTGAAGTGGATTAAGGCAAGTGCATACTTTCATTTTTTCCACTTTGTCTACAGTATTTCTTGAAGTATAAATTATGCCACCTTTATCTAAAGGCAATTTACCGTTTTTGAAATCGTCTTCAATAACAAGATACTGTGTTTCCTCTGCATTTACAAAAGGTGCAACAAAGGTATTCTTTGATGTTACAACGGCTTCAGTATCTTCAAAACCTACTTCCTTTAACATATCAATTACAGCATCAGCCGGTCTAGGAGTAATTTTGTCAATCATTGACCAAGGATAAGATACTTTATTTTTGGCATAGTCCAAAAATCCTTCCTGTGCCTTGCCATTTTCTGTCCAAGTCTTAACAAAGGCTAAGACTGAATTCTGTAACTTAGTTCCATTATGAGAACAGTTGTCCATACTTACTAATGTTATAGGCTTTTCACCACTTTTATATCTTGTGTGTAAGAGAGATACTAACTTACCAATATAGCTGTGAACATTTTCCGGACCGTTTTCCATATCCTCTTTTACATCAGGGAGTATTTCGCCATTTCCTCTTACAAGAGAATATCCCTTTTCTGTAATTGTAAATGATACCATTTTAAGGCTTTCTGCCTTAAAAATTTCATTTAATCTTTTCCAATCCTTTTCATTGTTACTGTCTACACAAAGGGCTTCTGCAATAGATGCCACAATTTCCTTTTCTATAGTACCGTCAGCTTTTAATGTAACAGCAGCAGTAAGATTGTCATAATTTTTGAAACTCTTTTCAATAATTTCATAATCATAACCCTCTGCAACTATTATACCGGTAGTCATAATACCACTGTTTAATAAATGCTGGCAAACTACAGCCGGAAAAGCTCTAAAAATATTGCCTGCCCCAAAGTGTATCCACTCTGGGTTGTTGGCAGTATTTTCAATCATTTTTTCAACACTATAATCAGGCAATTTAAAGCCCATTTCTTCCCACTTTTGTCTATCTTGTAAAGATTTTAAATTCATTCTCATTGCTTATAAATACCCTCCTGCTTTTCAATAGCTTCAATAAGACCATTTAAGTAACAAGCACCTAAAGCTCTGTCATAAAGACCGTAGCCCGGCATAGATACTTCGCCCCAAATTGCACGACCGTGGTCAGGTCTAACCGGTCCGTCAAAACCTGTATCAATAAGTGTCTTTACAATCTTGTACATATCCATTGAACCATCTCTTGACAAGTGAGCAGCTTCTGCAAATACTCCCGGCTTATAGTGCTTTAAGTTTCTGACGTGAGCAAAATGTATTCTACCCTTTGCTACATTTATAATTTCGCAAATGTCATTCTTTGGATTTGAGCCATAAGAACCAGTACAAAGTGTAAGACCATTAAATTTAGCATCAACAGCCTTTAAAAGTCTTTCTACATTTTCCTTGCAAGTTATAATTCTAGGAAGATTAAATACCGGCCAAGCTGGGTCATCTGGGTGAATAGCCATTTTAATATCGTACTTTTCGCAAACCGGCTGTATTCTCTTTAAGAAGTATACAAGATTTTCAAAAAGTTTTTCAGAATCTACATCTTTGTAAGCCTCAAAAAGTTCCTTAACGTGAGCAAGTCTTTCAGGTTCCCACCCCGGCATTACAAAACCATTTGAATTGCTGTCAATAGAATTAAACATTTTTTCTGGGTCAATTTTGTCAACCTCTGCCTGGTCGTAATAGAGAACTGTTGAACCGTCTTCTCTGACATGAGCAAGTTCAGAACGTGTCCAGTCAAATACAGGCATAAAGTTGTAGCAAACCATATCAATACCACACTTGCCAAGGTTTTCGAGAGTTTCAATATAGTTATCAATATACTTTTCTCTGTCCGGAGAGCCAATTTTAATAGAGTCGTGAATATTTACACTTTCAATACCCTCTACTTTTAAGCCCTCAGCCTCAACTTCTGCCTGCATAGCCTTAATTCTTTCAATAGGCCATACATCTCCGGCCGGAATATCATATAAGGTAGTAATTACACCTGTTACCCCCGGAATTTGTCTAATCTGTTGAAGTGTTACAGAATCAAAATCTTTACCGAACCATCTTAACGTCATTTTCATAGTATAGTACCTCCTAAAATCTACTAATCATCAATTATTTTTACTAAAGTTTATCTAAAATCAAAATTTTTATCCCATTAAGCCCATTACTGTTGGCAACCAAGTTGAAATTGCCGGAACAAATGTTACAAGCAAGAGAACCAAGAAAATTGCAACATAGTATTTAAGTAATGGCTTTATTACATCTTCTATCTTTGTGTTTGCTACTCTTACTCCTACAAAAAGAATGTTACCTACAGGAGGAGTAATTGTACCAATACAAAGGTTAAATACAAGCATAATACCAAACTGAACAGCTGTCATACCAAGTTCCTGACATACCGGCATAAATATTGGTGTAAAAATAAGAATTGCCGGTGTAATATCCATAAATGTACCTATGAAAAGGAGAACTACATTTATAATAAGCAATAATATAATCTTGTTTGAGCTAATTCCTAAAAGAAGTGTTGAAATAGCTTCCGGAATACCTGTAAATGTCATTACCCAAGCCATAAAGCTGGATACACCAATAAGGAAAACAATAATACCTGTTGTAACAGCACTATCTTTAATTATTCCATATAAATCCTTAACCTTTATTGTTTTATAAATAAGTGAAAGAATAAGTGAATATACAACTGCAACTACTGAACCTTCTGTAGCCGTAAATATGCCCTTAATAATACCACCAATAACAATGATAATAAGAAGTAAACTAGGAACAGCCTGCCATACAATCTGAAGTCCCTCTTTAACTGTAACGTGCTGTGTACTTCTGTAGTTATATTTTCTTGCAATAAAGAAAGCAACTATCATACAGAATAATCCCCAAAGAATACCGGGAATATAACCGGCCATAAAAAGTGCTGCAACTGATGTACCACCACTTACAAGAGAGAATGTAATAAGTACATTACTAGGTGGAATAAGAAGTCCTGTAGGAGCTGTTGCAATATTTACTGCTGCTGAATAGTTTTTGTCATAGCCTTCTTTTTCTTCAATAGGTCCAATAATTGTACCCATAGCTGATGCTGATGCAACACCTGAACCGGAAATAGCACCAAAAAGCATATTTGCGATAGAATTTGTATGAGCTAATGACCCCGGAACTCTACCTGTAAGAACCTGAGCCAAATTTATAAGTCGCATTGCAATGCCACCACGGTTCATAATATTACCGGCTAATATGAAAAATGGAATTGCAATAAGTGTAAATACTGAAATACCTGAAAATGTTCTCTGAGCACCTGTTAAGAATACTGCACTTGTGTCAAGTACAGGAAGAACTGCTAAAACTGAAGCTGCTCCAATGGCTATAGAAATAGGTGCACCCATTAACAATAATGCTATTAAAACTACGGCTATTATTAAGCCACATACCAAAACTGTATTCATTACCTACGCCTCCTTTACGCATTTTTTATCTGTTTGAATAATTCTGAAATATTTAAAATATTGTAAATAACTGTAATAACACCACTAATAGGAACTACAGCATATACATAACCCATTGGTATTCCAAGAGATGCTGTAACCTGTGTCATTGTAAGTCTTGTAATTGATACGCCACCGAAGATTAAAACAGAGATAGCAAAAAGCATTACAATAACTTCTATTATTAAATTAAGTATAATTCTTTTCTTTCCCTTAATCTTATCAGCAAAATATGTCATAGCCATATGCTCTTTCATACCAAAAACCAAGGCAGCTGCTAAAAGTGCAAGCCAAGTAAATGAATATGTCAAAAGTTCTTCTGAAACTGTACTAGGAGAGTTAAATACATATCTGACAACAATCTGGTACGTACCTACAATAGTAATAAAAGCGAATATAAAAACACAAATTGTTTCCAGTACCTTGTTCATTATATTTTTTAAATTACTCATTACTGTTGACCCCCTTTAGCCTTATTATTTGCTTCCTGAATTTTATCGTAAATAGGCTTTAACTTTGGATTTTCTTCCAAAATCTGTTCATGAAGTGGTAATACCTTTTCCTTAAAAGCATTTACATCTACATCAATAAACTGAACACCCATATCCTTTGCTATTTCCTTTGCCTCTACAACCTGTTTATCCCATTCTTCTCTTTCAATCTTATTACATTCCTTAGCAGCTTCTTCAAAAAGCTTCTTATCCTCTGGGTCAAGGTTGTTTAAGAATTTGTAATTACCAATAAGCATATCCGGTACCATCTGATGCTGATTATATGAGTAATACTTCGCAACTTCGCCGTGCTTATTATTTGTTAAAGCAAATTCATTGTTTTCTGCACCGTCAATAACGTGCTGCTGAATAGCTGTGTAAACTTCACCAAAAGACATTGGAGTAGCTGATGCACCAAAAGCCTTCATCATTTTTACATTTGTTGGACTTTGCTGAACTCTTATTTTCTTACCCTTTAAATCCTCTGGAGTTTTAATAGGAGTTGTAGCATAAAAGTTTCTTACGCCGGCATCAAGCCAAGTTACTGTTTCAAAACCGGCAGCCTCTGTTGACTTGTAAATGCTATCCATTAATTCATCATCTTCCATAACACTGTGGTAAACATCTGTGCTATCAAAAAGATATGGAATACTGAAAACCTGATAAATGTCATCGAAGGTTTCTAAGTTACCTGTACTACAGACAGCAAAATCAACTGCCCCTGTCTGTACTAACTCAATAGCTTTTACTGATGCCCCTAAAAGTTCATTAGGATAAATCTGAACATCATATTTATCACTATGACTTTCTACATATTCCTCAAACGCCAAAAGCCCCATATGGTCTGGATGAGTTTCTGACTGGGAGTGTGCAATTCTGACAATTCTTTTTCCGCCTCCGACTGTTTTGCAACCTGTTACAGAAAACAGTAAGACTGAACATATCCCCAATGTTATTACCCTTTTAATACCTTTTAACATTTTGTGACCTCCTTTTGCGTCTTTCGTCTTGTATACTTGTATACTAGCATATCAATTTATACTTTTCAATGTTACACTTTCACAAATAAAAAAAAATTTTTTAACTATGTTGCACAACTCACCCTCATTTTTCAATTTTTATTAGCTATATTCCATAATTTCATATAGTAATCTTTTGTAGTATTGCCTACTTGACAGTATTTTATGCAAAAAAAGGAATTTCCAATTTGGAAACTCCTTAAAACCCACACTATTCTTCTGTTTTATTTTCCTCTATATTTTTGCTCTTTTTACTTTTCACAACCATTACTATTTCAACTATAACAGCTACTAACACAAGAATACCTGATAATAGCATACTTACAGGGAAAATACCTATTTTAAGCTGGTCAGTTCTCAAAGATTCAATCCAAAATCTACCTAAACCATAGGCAAAGCAGTAGATAACTGTTAATTCTCCGTTGTAATTTTTCTTCTTTCTATAGAAAAGTAAAAATATAAGGACACACAAATTCCATACACTTTCATACAAAAATGTAGGGTGTACCTGTATATAGCTTTCTCCACCAATTTCAGTTATTGGATAAAGTGTTCCATTATATGCACCTTCAGAGCCGTTAATCTTCAATCCTGCAACTGTACTAGCCTTATAAGCTAAAGCAAAAAGACTATCTGTAAAAGACCCAAAAGCCTCCCTGTTTACAAAGTTACCCCAACGACCAAAAATCTGACCACATAACAAGCCAAAAACAAGAGTATCCGTAAATTTAAATAAATTTAACTTCTTTATTCTTGTGTATACAATAGCTGCAAGAGTGCCACCAATAATGCCACCGTAAATAGCAAGTCCACCATTTCTTATGCCTAAAAAATCTCTTAAAGAGTGTTCATAAAACACAAGGTAGTAAGTTCTTGCCCCTACAATACCACAAATCAAAGCCCAAATAGCGAAGTCTGTATATGTATCGGGGTTCTGCCCCTCAGCCTTGGCTATTTTTGTAACCAACACAAGACCTAAGACAGCACCCAAGCAAATAAGAACTCCGTACCAATACACCTGAAAGCTACCTATTGAAAAGGCAACTCTGCTTAATTTATCTATACCTATATTAAGATGTGGAAATAAAATATCCATTACTTAACCTCCAACTACACTCAACACCCTATTATTTCTCGAAAAGGTTTTAAGTTCTTCTCTAATATCGTTGCTTTTAATTATATCATATTTGGCATAAATGTCCAGTACCTCAATACCCTTTGTAAAGCAGTCGGCAAAGGCTGAACATATATTTTCAAGGCTTTCGTTTCCAAATAAATTTCTATTTTTAACAGCCTTTACAACTCTTTTTAAATTTTCATCACTTATACCAAAAGTTACGTATCTTTCTACCTCCTGTGATATTTCAGACAGTATTTCTTCTATATTGTTGCTTTCTCCACCTATAATTCTCAATCCATAATCATTGCCACATAAATAATCAGCTGTTAATTCGCTTGAAATTAATCCCTTGTAATTTAGCTTGTTATACAAATGAGAGCTTTTCCCACAAAGTATTTCAAGCATAACTTCATTAAGGGCAATCCTGTATGCTATATCATCAGTTTCTATGTCTTCCCTAAAGTCGATATTAAACACATTCTTTGGAATATTCTTTTCTATTTTTTCTATATCGTTATTTATTTCATCTTCCTGTTTTGTAATTTTTTCTGCACACTTTTCTCCCAAATGTAAGTTCTCATTTGCCAATTTTAACACGTTATTTTCGTCTACATCGCCAACCACAATAATGCAACAATTATCAGCAGTATAAAAAGCCTTGTAGGCATTATACAAATCTTCACAGTTTATATCATCAATTGACTCCAATGTTCCGGCAACAGAATATCTTACATTATTATCACTATAGGCACACTTTAAGCCATTAAAATAAACCTGCCACCCAATATCGTCATTGTACATTTTAATTTCCTGACCTATTATCTTCTTTTCCCTTTCTACACTTTCTTCTGTTGTATCTAAAGAACTTACCATTTTCATAAGCAGTTCAAAAGCCTTTTCAAAATTTTCCGTACAGTTAAAGTGATATGCTGTAGTAGTAAAATTAGTAAAGGCATTGGCACTTGCCCCTAATTTTTCAAATTCAGAAAATATGTCAGCTGAACCATCAAACATTTTATGCTCCAAAAAATGAGCTGTTCCCTTTGTCTGTTTTATAGTTTTGCCATTGTAAATAAACTCTGTATTGCAAGACCCATAGTTAAAGGCAATCATAGCCTTTTTTTCTGCATAGCCTTTTTTAGGTACAATGTAGCATTTCACTCCGTTTTCAAGTTTCTTAGTAATATAATTAAGCATATTTTTCACTCTCCAAACTGAAAACTGTATTTATTTCTAATCTTTTAAATGTATTTTCCAAACTGTCTATTTCATTTATACTTTTTAAAATTTCATCTAAACTTCTGTTATCCTCTGCTAAAATCTGACCAATTTTAAAATCCATAATTCTTGTCTGACTATCTCCAGTGGTTTTTAACGAACTTACAATATATCTTTTGGCTCTTGCTATTTCTTCTGAAGTTGGAGAAAACTTTTCCAAAGCCTCCTTCACACTGTTTATTACATTGTCTTTTTCTTCATAATTTATAGCTGACTCAACAACTATATATTCCTTATATCTGTATAGACTGCTTACAATATAGTAGCAAAGTCCCTGTTTTTCTCTTACGTCACTGAAAAGTACAGACCCAGCACCACCACCTAAAATACAATTTGCTATAACAGCCTTTTCCCAACTGTCAAATTCTGCATTTATGCCTATGCACAATTTACTTTGGTCAACATCAGCCTTCTCACTGTAGCTTTGGTATGGTGTTTCTTCCTTTTTATCTTCCGGATATTCAAACCCTCTGGGACCAAAATTAAGGTATTTTCTGCATAAATCCTCTGTCTGTTTTTCATCAATATTGCCTACTACCATAATTTCAATTTTACTGTTCTCCATAAGATAGTAGTAATATTCCTTTATATCCATATTTAAAAATCTTTCACAGCCATTTCCGTCTACGCCAAAAGGTCTGTTTTTAAAGGCATAGGAAATTAGCTTTTCTCTTGCATAGGTTCTTTTATCATTCTTTTCGGCATCTATTCTATCTTTTGTAGCCTTTACCTGATTTTTAACAGCCTCACTATAAAACATAGGCTCAAATATTATGTTTTTCATAAATTCAAAAACATCTTTCGTATATTCAGCTCTGAATTTACAATACAATACTAATATGCTGTAATCTCCCTTTTTTACTACAGAACTGTGTGCGTCTGCCCCTATTTCTTCAAGACGTGTATATATTTTCTTAGGTGTTTTATATTTTTCACAGCCCTCAAAAAACATACCGGCAAGTAAATTGTTTCCTGTAGTTGTGTACTCTAAAGCCGGCAACACAAAGGAAATAGACATAGAAATAGAATTAAACTTGTCCGTTTTAA
The DNA here is from genome assembly GCA_900545305.1 of uncultured Eubacterium sp. Classification (GTDB taxonomy): domain Bacteria; phylum Bacillota; class Clostridia; order Lachnospirales; family CAG-274; genus CAG-274. The sequence goes on along the minus strand of UQYD01000005.1, from coordinate 33,859 downwards.
AAACAGAAAGATTTACATTGTCACAAATATTCATAATACACCCCTATCTTTTTACTCTGCCTATACATATTTTCTCATAGTTTTAAGTGCATTTTTTTCAAGTCGACTGACCTGTGCCTGACTTATTCCTATTTCTTCTGAAACTTCCATTTGCGTCTTTCCCTTAAAAAATCTCAAATTTATAATATTTTTTTCTCTGTCATTTAGCTTGCTTATAGCCTCCTTTAATGATATATTGTCTATCCACCCTGTATCAGTATTTTTATCGTCTTTCACTTGGTCCATAACATAGAGAACATCAGTACCGTCATGATAAACTGGTTCAAAAAGTGATATAGGGTCCTGTATTGCCTCCAAAGCAAAAACTACGCTTTCCTTTGGCATATCTATTTCTTTTGCTATTTCTTCTAATGTAGGTTCTTTATTGTTTTTGTTAGTGAGCATTTCTCTTGCCTGTAAAGCCTTGTAGGCAGTATCTCTCATAGAACGGCTTACTCTTATAGGGTTATAGTCCCTTAAATATCGCCTTATTTCTCCTATTATCATTGGTACAGCATAAGTAGAAAATTTTACATTGTGTGATGTGTCGAAATTATCAATAGCTTTTATTAACCCAATACATCCTACTTGAAAAATGTCATCAGGGCTTTCTCCTCTGTTTGAAAATCTTTGAATAACACTTAACACAAGTCTTAAATTGCCATAAATATATTTGGCTCTTGCCACCATATCGCCTTTTTGCAATTTTTCGAAAAGTTCTTCCTTTTCTTTTTCAGACAATACCGGCAATTTACTTGTGTTTACGCCACAGATTTCAACTTTTTTTAAAGCCATAAAAATTCCTCCAATTAGAATTTTACTTCTCCCTTAAATCATTGCCAGCATTTTCAAAAATATACACTCTGTAAAAATTATACAAAAAATTAACTGGTAATTATTTATTTCTATAATCTATTATTATTGACAAAAATTTTTATTTGCTGTAATATTTAGGTATCTAAATATCAGGAGTTGAGAATATGGAAAACAGACGTATTATTCGTGATATGCACTGTGTTTCAAACAAGTTAAGCAGACAGTTGGATAATCTTCTTTCTACACAAGGAATAACCCATATGCAGTTTGCTATACTTTCTTTTATTACGCGTTATACAAAAGATGAAAAAGATGTTTTTCAGAAAAATCTGGAAGCCTCTTTTGACATTAGGCCTTCTTCAGTATCAAGTATTCTATCCCTTATGGAAGAAAAAAAGTTAATAAAAAGAGTATCCGTCAAAAATGATGCTCGCCTTAGGAAAATTATATTGACTACCGAAGGCACTAAAAAATATAACGATGTCCACGCAAAAGTTATAATGTTTGAAAATAAAATAAAGTCCCTTTTCTCTGAAGATGAGATAAAGGTCTTTTTTAATGTTCTCGACAAACTGTATGATTACACAGAGGAATAGGAGGATTTTCTATGAAAAAATTTGTTATTACTATTGGTCGTGAGTACGGTTCAGGTGGTAGAATTATTGGCGAAAAGCTTGCTAAAAGACTTGGCGTAAATTTCTACGATAAAAATATGATTGATAAAATTGCTGAAGAAAGTGGTTTTACAAAGGAAGCTGTTGAGGCATTAGACGGCAAAAAGACTTCTAGTTTCTTATACAGTCTTTTTATGTCAACACAGCCTGTAACTCTTTCTGACACACTTTTTAAAGCTCAGACAGACATTATCAGAGATTTAGTATCAAAGGAAAGCTGTGTTATTGTAGGTCGTTGTGCTGACTATGTTTTAAGCAACTGTTCTGATTGTGGTGACGTTATTAACGCTTTTATCTATGCTGATATGGAAACTAAGGTAAAAAGAAGTGTAGAAGAATACAAGGACAAAAACGACAATCCTGAAATGTTCGTTAGAAGAATGGACAAGACAAGAGCATCTTACTACAACTACTACACACCAAATCAATGGGGTGCCAGAGATAACTATGATGTATTAATAAACAGTGCCGTAGGTATTGATACTACAGTTGATATGCTCTATACTCTTGCTCAGTCCAAATTTGGAGGTGATAAGTAAAATGTCAGGTGAAGTAAAAGAAAATAAAATGGGGGTAATGCCTGTAAACAAACTTTTGTTGTCAATGGCAGTTCCAATGATGATTTCTATGTTAGTACAAGCTATGTACAACATTGTAGATAGTATTTTCGTTGCAAAACTTAGTGAAGAAGCCCTTACAGCAGTTTCCCTTGCTTTCCCTCTCCAGTCACTTATGATTAGTGTTTGTACCGGTCTTTGTGTAGGTATGAATGCCCTTTTATCTCGTTACTTAGGTGCAAAGGATTCCGAAGGTGTTAATAAATCAGCCTTAAATGGTTTGTTATTAATTTTCATAGGCTATTTAATATTCCTTTTTGTAGGTCTTTTCCTTATTCCTACATTTATGTATGCCCAAACTCCAATAGAATCTATTGCTGAACAGGGTATTACATATACTAAAATAGTTTCTATTTGCTCTATTGCTTTCTTCTCACAGATGGCATTTGAAAGACTTCTTCAGGCAACAGGACGTACACTTTATACAATGTGTACACAGACTACCGGTGCTGTTATAAACATTATTCTTGACCCTATACTTATCTTTGGTCTTTTTGGTATGCCAAAGTTAGGCGTTGCTGGTGCTGCTATTGCAACAGTTATTGGTCAGACTATTGCAGCCCTTATGGCTCTTACATTTAACATTAAGAAAAATCACGATATTCACTTACATTTTAAGGGTTTCCGTCCTAGTTCTCGTACAATAGGTAAAATCCTTTCTGTTGGTATTCCGTCTATACTTATGGCATCTATGGGTTCTGTAATGACATTTGGTATGAACAAAATACTTATGACATTCAGTGCTACAGCTATTGCTGTATTTGGTAGTTACTTCAAACTACAGAGCTTTATATTTATGCCTGTATTCGGTCTTAACAACGGTATGGTTCCTATTATTGCCTTCAGTTACGGTGCTAGAAAGCGTGACAGAATGGTTAAGACAATTAAACTCAGTATTGCCTATGCCGTATGTATAATGATTATTGGTTTTGCTATAATGCAGATATTCCCAGACAAGTTACTTTTAATGTTCAATGCTTCTGAAACAATGCTTTCTATTGGTGTTCCTGCCCTTAGAATTATATCTGTCAGCTTCCTTTTTGCTGGTATTTCTATTGTTTCACTTTCAGTATTTCAGGCACTTGGACATGGTGTATTAAGTATGATGGTTTCATTTATGCGACAGCTTATTTTCCTTTTACCATCTGCTTATCTTCTCTCATTAACAGGTGATATAAATAAGGTTTGGTTCTCTTTCCTTATTGCAGAAGTTATTTCTGTTTCACTTTCACTTTTATCAATGAGATATTTATATAAAAAGGTAATCAAAAACCTTTAAAATCACACTAAAATCTATGCCAATTTGGCATAGATTTTTTTATATATAATGTCTATTGACAATTATTATTATTTTTAATAAACTTTAATCTAATAAATGGAAAATTAAAATGGAGGTATTTAATGAATTTAAAGAAAACAATAGCTTTGGGGTTATCTACATTAATGACTTTACAAATAACGCCACTTAATATTTTTGCTGATGAAACTTCTCAGGAACTTACAGTTTCATCAATATCAGCAAATGACCCTAAAATGTCATCAGACTACTGGCAAAATCACAGAGTAAGTACAAATTCTGATGATTACACATATATTTCAGGTTATTCTAATAACGCAGGTCAATATAGCACATCTTATCTTAAATATGCCTTTGACGGAAATTGGTCTACTCATTGGGAAACTGGTAATGGCTATGGTACTGTAACAAATTATGTTGATGTTACCTTTAACAAGACCACAAAAATAGACAGAATACTTTATGCCACAAGACAAGACGGTGCAAAAGGCAAAGGTTATCCTACAACAGCTACAATATATAGTTATAATTCCGAAACTGATACTTGGGATAAAGTAGCTGTAGGTTCATCTTCTGTTTCCAATAGTTATGTTCTTATGACATTGCCACAGGCAACAGATTTTGAAAAACTTAGATTTGAATTTACAGTTGCCAACAATGGTTGGGCAAGTGCATCTGAATTTGTATTTCTTCGTCCAGACGAAACTGTACTTGACGGAAATGTAACTATATCCGGTACATCTGCTATAGGCAAAACTCTTACAGCCAATGACACCCTTACAGTAGGAAACAGTAAAAACTTAGGTTATCAATGGCAGTATAGCGATGACGGCACTGTATGGACAGACATTGAAAATGCCACAGAAAAAAACTATACAATAACCCAACAGAAATCTTACTATAGAGTAAAAATCTATGACAAAACAAATGAATACTACGGTAATTTGTATTCTGATTCTTATAATGGAAGTATAGTTGCTAAAATTACAGGCAGTCTTAAAGTTGGCTGTGTTGTAACAGCTGAAACAGAATACGTAAATCCGGAGGATACTCTTTACTACAAATGGCAGTATAGTGCTGACGGCACTACTTTTACAGATATTCCTTCAGCTACTTCACTTAAGTACACTGTTCCTGCTAGTATGAGCAATAAGTATATAAGACTTGGTATTAGTGGAAACAACAAGGACTACATATATTCAGACAATGCTTTTATATCTGTATCTGCTGTTCTTTCAGGACCTTGTCAGGTAAATTCTGAAATTTTAGCACAGATAAAAGGTGCAGAAAATACTGAATATACTTACCAGTGGCAAATAGGTGACACAGCTGACGGAGAATTTACTGACATAAGTTCTGCTACTTCTGCTAAGTATACACCTACAGAAAGTCAGCTCAACAAATATATCAGAGTTCTTCTTACTGTTACAGAAACCGGAGAACTTCTCTATTCACAGCCACGACTTGTATCTGATTCCGGTACATATCCTGACCGTACAGGAGAATATATGTATATTTCCGATGTACCTTCTAGTGCATTAATATCCAGCAGTGTAGGCTATTCTACATTAAAGTACGATACAAATGTAGAAGACGGCATTATTGCCCTTAAAGTAAATGGTCAGAAAAAGCAATTTTTAAAGGGTCTTGGTGCTCACGCCCCTGCTACATTAGTGTACGATGTTTCATACCTTGTAAATGATTATGGCTATGACACATTTACTGGCTATTTAGGTGTTGACTACTCTAAGGGTAGCAACGGTAATGGTGTAATATTCAATATATATACATCTCAAGACAATAGCACTTGGACACAGGTTAAAAACACCGGTGTGTTAAAAGGCGACAGTGAGTGTCAGTATGTAACCATTGATTTAAAAAATGCAAAATACCTTAAATTTGAAGTAAGTTCAAACGGCGATAAAGGTTATGACCATTCTGTAATCGCAAACGGAAAGTTTATTTCATCAGACTATAAAGAACCATCAGCTGACAATTTTAAATTTATAAAGACAGTATCTCAATACGAAAGCGAGCTTGCCGGTTTAAGTGATTACGAAAGCGAAACCTACAGAAAGATACTTTACCAAAAGAACTTTGTAGAAAGAACCGGCTATGATTTCCTTATTACTCTTGCAGCTGAAAATGAAAACAACAGAGAAGCCTTAGAATGGTTTTTAGATGACTTTGAAGCTCTTGACTACTATGCTAACGCAGGTAATACCATTTTAGGCTCTTATGAAAAGGCTGCCATGGTACTTACACAGCTTTACAAGAACTATTCATTGGATATGTCAAACAGCCTTTACAAGCGAATGTTTGTATCATTAATGTTTTCTCATGCAGGTTCAATTTACTTCTGGGCAGACTCTACAAAAACTTCTAATCCAGTCAGAAGATATGCTATCTACAAAAAACTTTATGAAAATGGTTGCCTTGTAAATAGTGTTTTTGAAAACCTTACTGTTCCTGAAATGAGATGGGTAATGAACTCTATTAGTGATGATAACCAGATTGAATGGCTTAATTACTATGTTAGAAAGAAATCTGCTGCTAAAGCAGGTGTGGCTTTTGATGAATTAGAAGATAATCAGCTTATATTAAATTCCTATAGTTATATGGGTTATATTACAGGCTATAATTACTACTTGGATAAATACTATACTGATGAAAACAAGGCATCATGGACAGAAAAATATCACCTTGTAAACACAGATGACGACACTAATGATGACATTTACGATATAAACATACCATTTGAAAGTGGTCACCCTAAACTTTGGATAGTATTTGAGGAAGGTGCTGTATGTGGTGGTATTTCAAAGGTAGGTGTAAACCTTCTTACAGCCTTTGGTATTCCTAGCGTAGTTATTGGTCAGCCTGGTCACGCAGCTTATTTAAGATATGACCTTGATGACCCATCAAAGGGCGAAAATGCTTTAGCTAAGTGGTCTATTTGGAACGATGTCTATGGTTGGACAAAATCTGAAAGAGGCGATACACTCCTTTTAGGTTGGGGTGCTCAAAGCTGGGCAAAGGGTTACAGAGTAAGTTATGTACCTTTAGCACAGGCAGCCTTAAACGATTACGACAACTTCCAAAAAGCTGAAGACTTAGTAAAGATTGCTCAAATGGCAGACTCAGACAAGGCTATTGAACTTTACAGACAGGCTCTTGAAATACAAAATTTCAACTTAGATGCTTGGGACGGTTTAATAACAGCCTATAAATCAGCTGAAAAAACAAGTGCTGATTATATAGAACTTGCAAAGGAAATAATATCTGCATTGACATATTTCCCTCAGCCAATGAATGATATGCTCCAAAATGCCATAAAGCCTGAAATTTCAAGTGAGGCAGATATTGCAGACTTCAATATTATGACGCTTACTGCTCTTAAATCTGCATCTGTTGCTACAAGTACAGAGTCTTTACAGCCTGACATTTGTAAAACAATGGCTAATTACATTTTAGGAAATGAAAACTTGGCTATTGCCACATTCTCTTTTGACGGAGAAAATGCTAATACTATAGTTCTTTCTGACCAGTTTACAACTGGTGGCACAGAATTTTTGTACAGTATTGACGGTGGCGAAAACTGGGTAAATGCCGGTAATAATAACTCTCATAAATTAACCGATGAAGAAATTTCTAAAATTACAGCTGATAATGATTTGCTTGTAAAACTTCAAGGTGCATCTAGCTACTATACTATTGATATTAAAGCAAGCTCTGCCCCTTCTGGACTTTACAACAACGATAACGAAAACAAGGTTATTGGTGCTACATCTAAATATCAATGGTCAGAAGACGGAAAAACTTGGACAAACTTTACAGACGATACAGTTTTTGAAGGCGACAGAACAATTTCTGTAAGAATTGGTGCAAACGGAACTTCCCTTGCCGGTTCTAGCTCACAGTATTCATTTACTACTGACACAGATACTGACGACCGTTCTTATATTTCTATATCTAATGTAAAGGTACTTTCATATTCTTCTGCCCAAAGCGACAACGAAAGTGCTAGTAAATCTATAGACGGTAATATAAACACAATTTGGCACACAACTTATACTACAAACAGCGACCTTAACAGATTTATAGCTTATGAGTTTAACAAACCAGTTCTTCTTACTTCTATAGATTATACACCTAGACAAACAGGTAATTTTAACGGTGTATTTACTAAGTGTTCTGTATACACAAGTAAAGACGGTACAAACTGGACTAAAGCCGGTACTGCAACTTGGGCAAGTGACAGAACTAAAAAGACAGTAAATCTTGATACACCTGTTTATACAAAGTATGTAAAGGTTGTAGGCGATGAGGCTGGTGCTAACTTTGGTTCTGCTGCTATGATTGAATTTTATGAAAGATTAAATTCAGATAATTACGACATAAACAAAGATAATTCTGTTGACAATAAAGACGTAGCATTACTTTTAAAGCACGTTATAGGAATAGATACTTCAAGTGATATTTCTTTTGAAAATGCAGACTTTAATGGTGATGGTAATATTGATATGCTTGATGTAATCACTCTTAAAAATTACATTGATAATAACACAGTAGAACCCACTACAGAAACTACTACTGAACAGCAGTAAAAGGTATTAAAATTAATAAAGGGACAGCTAAGCTGTCCCTTTGAGGCTGCCGGTAATCGCCCTTTAATAATTAATATATTCCTAAATTAAATTCCTTGTCCAAAACTTTGGCTACACCACAGTTATCATTTGTATCAGCAATATACTTTGCAACATCTTTTACACATTGGTCAGCATTGCCTATGGCATATCCACCACCTACAGCCTTTATCATTGATACATCGTTTTCACTATCTCCAAAAGCAATAATATCTTCCGGCTTTATGCCTAACATTTCACCATATTTCAAAAGTGCTGCACCTTTTGAAACGCCTTTTTTTACTATATCAATACAATTCCAGTTAGACTGTATAGCTGTAACAGTTTTCACTTTTTCATTTATAGCATCTTTTATTTCTGTAAGAAATTCGATATTATCCTCTATTACAACAACCTTTATTACATTTTTGAAATCAACAGTTTTTCTTATATCTGTTTCCAATATATTCTCAATAGTAGTCTTTATAGGCTTTGTATATTTAACTGTTATAAGTTTTATACCACCATTTTTTAGGTCTATATCGTTTGTATAGCATTTTTCAGTAGTAAACACCTTGCAAGGCACTTTAAACTTGTCGCATATATCAAATACACCATTCATTTCTTCCCTTGTCATAGCATTTACATACTTTCTCTCTCCTGTATATATGTTACCAAGAGTAGCCCCATTACCACCAATTACAGGGCACTGGAAACCAAGCTCGTCTACATAATCCTTTGTAAGAAAGTCGTTTCTTCCTGTTACAAGTACAACAGGAATACCCCTTTGGTATAATCTCTGGAAAGCAATTTTGTTTTCCTCTGGCAACCAACCTTTTGAATCTATAAATGTACCATCGCAATCAGTAGCAACTAACTTATACATACCAAACCCTCCAAAATCTAAAGTAGGTATATTCTAGCACAATTATCGGGAATAATAAAGTAAATTTGCTAAACTATTACAATAAAAATTGCAATTTTACTTTATTTGTTATATAATCAAATTAATGATTTTTTTGGAGGTAGTTTAATTGAGTAAAGAAAAATTTTATATGACTACGGCTATTGCCTACACTTCTGGTAAGCCCCATATCGGTAACACATATGAAATCGTTCTTGCTGATAGTATTGCAAGATTTAAAAGACAAATGGGTTACGATGTTTTCTTCCAAACTGGTACTGATGAACATGGTATGAAGATTGAAGAAAAGGCAAAAGATGCCGGCATTACACCTAAGCAGTTCGTTGACAATGTTTCTACTGAAATAAAGAGAATTTGGGACTTAATGAATACATCTTATGATAAATTCATTAGAACAACTGATGTAGACCACGAAAAGCAGGTTCAGAAAATATTTAAGAAGCTTTACGAAAAAGGCGATATTTACAAGGGCGAATACGAAGGTCTTTATTGTACACCTTGTGAATCTTTCTGGACAGAATCTCAGCTTGTAGACGGTAAATGTCCTGATTGTGGTAGAGAAGTTAAGCCAGCTAAGGAAGAAGCATACTTCCTTAAATTAAGCAAATATGCTGACAGACTTATTGAACATATCAATACTCACCCTGAATTTATACAGCCTGTTTCAAGAAAGAATGAAATGATGAATAACTTCCTTCTTCCGGGTCTTCAGGATTTATGTGTATCAAGAACATCTTTCAAGTGGGGTATTCCAGTTGATTTTGATGATAAACACGTTGTATATGTATGGCTTGATGCCCTTACAAACTATATCACTGGTATTGGTTATGATTGTGACGGCAACAACTCAGACTTATTTAATAAAATGTGGCCAGCAGACCTTCACCTTATCGGTAAGGATATTATTCGTTTCCATACTATTTACTGGCCTATTATCCTTATGGCACTTGACCTTCCATTACCTAAGCAGGTATTTGGTCACCCATGGCTTTTAAGAGGCGATGGCAAGATGAGTAAGTCTAAGGGTAATGTAATTTATGCTGATGATTTAGTAGATTTCTTCGGTGTAGATGCTGTTAGATACTTCGTTCTCCACGAAATGCCATTTGAAAACGATGGTGTTATTACTTGGGAATTAATGATTGAAAGAATGAATTCTGACCTTGCAAACGTTCTCGGTAACCTCGTAAACAGAACTGTATCAATGAGCAACAAGTACTTCAACGGTGTTGTAACTAACCCAGGTTGTGCATACCCAGTTGATGAAGACTTAATCAATGTTGTTACAACTACTCGTAATAGAGTTATTGAAAAAATGGATAAATTAAGAGTAGCTGATGCTATTACTGAAATATTCGCCCTTTTCAAGAGATGCAACAAGTATGTTGACGAAACAGAGCCTTGGGTACTTGCTAAGGACGAAACTAAGAAGGAAAGACTTGCTACTGTTCTTTACAACTTAGTTGAAGGTATTTCTATTGGTGCAAACCTTCTTGAACCATTTATGCCTGAAACTTCAGCAAAGGTTCTTGCACAGCTTAATGCTCAGAAGCGTCCAATGGATAGCCTTGATATTTTCGGTATGTATAAGTCTGGTACAAAGGTTGTTGAAAAGCCAGAAATTCTCTTTGCTAGACTTGATGCAAAGGAAACTCTTGAAAAAATCGAAGCTAAACTTGAACAGCCTAAGGAAGAAGAAAAGCCAGCAGAAGAACCAGAATATATTGATATTTATGACTTCTGTAAGGTTAATATGAAGATTGGTAAAATCCTTGCTTGTGAAAAGGTTGAGGGTTCTTCTAAGCTCCTTAAATCTACAGTTCAGATTGGCTCTGAAACAAGAACTATTGCCTCTGGTATTGCTAAGTGGTACTCTCCAGAAAATATGGTAGGCAAAAAGGTTGTTGTAGTAACAAATCTTCCACCCAGAAAGATGATGAAGGGTAAAATTGTAAGTGAAGGTATGATACTTGCTGCCGAAGATGAAAACGGCAATTTAGGTGTACTTACAGTTGACGGAAACATTGGCGACGGTGCTGAAGTAAACTAATAAAATTTAGATAATTCTCATTAACAGGTGTTCTTTTCAGGACACCTGTTATTTTACCTATTTATTTTTATATTAATATAGTAGAAACTCATTTATTTTGTTTAAAAATAAGAAAGGAAATACACAAATGTACTTTGATTCTCATGCCCATTTTGATGATGTACAATACGATGATGACAGACATCAATTAATAGAAGAAATGCACCAAAACGGAGTTGATTTTATTATAAATTCCTGTGATTCTATGGAAAGTGCTAAAAAAGCTATGGCATTAGCTGAAAAATACGATTTTATATATGCAAATGTAGGTGTTCACCCTTCAGAAGTAGAAGATATGACAGAGGAAGACTTAAAAACTCTTGCAAAATATGCAGAAAATCCAAAGGTTGTAGCTATAGGAGAAATTGGTCTTGACTATCACTATGATGACGGTCCATCAAAGGAAAAACAGCAGTATTGGTTTAAAAGACAGTTAGATTTAACAGCTGACTTAGATATGCCCGTAGTTGTTCATTCAAGAGATGCTGCACAGGACACTTTTGACATAATAAAAGCCAGTAGAGTTCGTAAAGGACTTATACACGCATTTTCCGGAAGTAAGGAACTTGCACAGGAATATATAAAAATGGGATTTTATATTTCTGTAGGTGGAGTTGTTACATTTAAGAATGCAAAAAAGCTGGTTGATGTGGTTGAAAACATCCCAATTGACAAAATTTTAGTAGAAACAGATTCACCATATTTATCTCCGACACCTTTAAGAGGAACTAGAAACAATTCACAAAATCTAAAGTATATCGTAGAGAAAATTGCACAAATTAAACAACTTTCTCCACAAATAGTAGCCCAAAAAACGAAGGAAAATGCCCTCAAAGTTTTTTGTTGAAAAAAAGTTGTTGCATAATTGTTACAGATGTGTTAAGATAGTCCTTGTAAATGTTCAGGGTTAGTTTGCCGATTTGTCGGTTAGCCTAATTTTTTATGCCTATTTTTCGTAAAATTCGACCTTGAACGACTAAAAACTGTCAAAAACTTATGTATGAGGCTTGTCGACTTTTAATTTCAATAGATTTTTCAAGTCAAACTTTGTAACATTTAAGTCTAAATATTACAAAATTATTAAGCCCCTAAGGAGGATTATTATGACAAAGAGATTTACTAAGACCGTATCGGCAATGGCCGTTGTTTTTGCAACAATGATTTCATCAAATGTTATTGTATCAGCTGCTGAAGTTTCTAACACTGGTTCAGATACAGTTAAGGTTATTGTAGATGGTAATGTTCAATATTTTAATGCTGACAAGAGTTCAACAGTTGGTGACCTTCTTGCTAGTAACAATATTGTAGTAACTGATTCAACAGATGTAAGTGTTGACCTTACTAATTCTGTAGAAAATGCAAAGGAAATCGTTGTAGCTCAGCCTAAGACTGTTATTGTTTCTGTTGATGGTGGTAAGGCTCAGTCTTCAACTACTTCAGCATCAAACTTAGGTGCTTTCCTTGCAGAATATCAGAAGGCAAACACAACTGAAAAGTACACTCTTGCAAGCCAGACAGCTTCTACACCTCTTTCAGAAGGTATGTACATTCAGCTTTCAACTATAAGAGAAGTTTCAGTTGATACTTACGAGGCTATTCCTCACGAAACAAAGGAAGTTAAAACAGACAGCCTTTATGTTGGTGAGAAGAAAGTAGTTACTGCTGGTGTTGACGGCATTAAGACAACAACAACTACTACTAAGTACGTTGGTGACCAGGTTACATCAACTGACTCTGTTACAAAGGTTACTAAAGAACCTGTTACAGAAGTTATCAATGTAGGTACTAAGGCTAAGCCAGCTCCTGTTGTTAAGCCTGCTGCAACTACTACAAATACTATTCCGGGTCTTTCTGTTAAGTATAAGAGTTCTATGACACTTAATGCTACAGCTTACTGCCCATGTTCTAAGTGCTGTGGCTCATATGCAAATGGTTATACAGCTTCTGGTATGAAGGCTGGTTACGGCGTAGCTGCTGTAGATACAAGAGTTATTCCTTTAGGTACTAAGCTCTACGTTGAAGGTTACGGTTACTGTATTGCTGCCGATACAGGTGGAGCAATCAAGGGTAACAGAATTGACCTTTGCTATGGTACACATTCAGCTGCTTTAGCATCTGGTTTTGGTCACAAGAATGTTAAGGTTTATATCATTGGTTAATTAAATAATATCATATAGATTAACGATTTACTTAAAAAGTGATAGCATAAATTTGCTATCACTTTTTTATTTCCCGTATATATAGGATTTATACCCTATATTTTCAATTTATATGAATTACCCTACCATTTATCTATGAAATTGCTTTTATTGAAATTTAACCTATTTATGGTATTATAACATAAAACAAACACCTCCTTGTTTTAGGAGGTGTTTATATCATATTATTCTACTCTCTGTTCTACCCAACTTGTAAGGTCTTTCATTTCTCCTGTGCCTATATTCTTGTATGACACCTTATTTTCATAAGTATTCAAATTGTAAGTTGTATAGTACACTTTACCGTTATAAAAGCCTAAATATTGCATCTGAACTTTGTTAGCATCTAAGTTTAAAAGCTGTTTTTCTTCCCCTGAAGAAATATCTATAGAAGTTATTGTTCCACCGTCTTGAGCTATGGCTTTACCATTTTTAATATCCACAATATTGTGAGAACCAAGATTTACTTCTTTCACAACTTTATTCTTTTTCAAATCAACAAGTAATATAGAATTTGGATAATCTTCTACATCAGCCTTTGAAAAATCCACCTTCTTAATATAGAGAGTATCTCCAGATATTCTGGCACATAAATAATTTACATTTGTCTTAGTTGTTACAATAACGTACTTATCTGTATCCTTATTTACATTTACTTTGTAAATTAGTCTGTGAATGTCATTGTTTTCATCAAAAGAAGTTTCGCACACATAAGCATAACCATTCTGAGATGCTAATACATCTAACATAGCAGTATCAGAAGAATAAACCAAGCTATCCTTTTTAGTAACTAAATCCACTTTTCTAAAGCTGTATTGCTGTGTTTTGATGTTATAAATTGTGTAATAAAGATTGCTGTCACCTAAAATATAAGAATTAAGAGTATAGCTCTCCCCTGTTACAATTCTGTGTATAAGAATATCTCCTGTTTTATCAGCTTTCATTCTTCTAAGATCTGTATATCCGGTTTTTGAACTATCTAAATAGTATACATATCCGTTATAGCAAGAAAAATAACCATTTTTAATATCTAAATCACTTACACCATTAGATGAAACTTTATTAAAATTTGAAATATAGAGCTTGTTAATATCTGATGTAAAATTCTGCATTGGTTGTGCATCATTAAAATTAGTAAAGTTATCAGCAAAAGTAGCAACACTCATGGCAGAAATAAGCCCGAGAGTTGTTAAAGCAACAATAAATTTCTTCATATCCATTCTCCTTTACTTGAATTATTTTTTCTTTTATTTTAACATATTTATTACTTTTAAACAATTAATATTTAATTTAATGTAAGTTTTATGCCACTTTATCAAATTTAGTAATTTCCCCTAAAAATCAGATTATATTTTCTACGTATACATTTTAAAGTGTATATTGACACAATGTTTTTAATATTATATACTCATAGTAGGTATTAAACATATTTTATTATTATTAAGGGGGCAATCACAATGAAAAAAAGAATTTCACTATTTTTAGCAACATCTCTTATTTTTAGCTCAGTTGCATTTACTTATGGTGCAACTGAAAACAATGCTACTACTTACAACAGCGTTGTAAGCTCTATTCCAAAAACAGTTACTAAAGGTATTTCTAAGACATCAATTAACAACATAGTTTACGGCACAAGTAACACCGGTGTTAAAGACGTAGATGGTGTTCAATATATAAATGACACCCCTCTTACTTTAACTATCCTCCCTACAACTACTATTGAAAAAACAGAAGTTACTATAAAAATTGATAATTCTAAATTTTCAGCTGACTCTTTAAATTCTGAACCTTTTGTATACTCTACTAGCAAAACACACTATGGATATGATTATCTTATGGGGGATGATTTAGTATCATCTAAAGGCTATGACAAAATATTAGCACAGTATGTAAAAGGCGAAGGTGAATACAAATTACCTTATAAATTAGAATACGTTGACGAAACAACTCTTAAGCTTTCTCTTTACCCTATTAGCGGAGAAAATACTTTCACTCAGAATGGTAAAGCTACATCAAATATTGCAGAATATGTTGTACCATTACCGGTTTCAGCAACAGAAAATGAGAATGTAAAATTAAGTATTTCAAGTGATAATGAAGCCATTTCTCCTTTGGAATATACAGTTCCAAACAAAAAGGATATTACTGTTACTAAATTTTCAAAAGAAGATATTAAAAAAATGAATGATAATCCTATGTATAAAGACTATATTTTAAATCATTCTGAAGATTTTCCTACATTTGAAGATTATTATAATTTTGTAATGGACCCTAGTATTAGTCCAATACCTCCTTCATTTCCTACTCATGGTAGTGGTCTTATAAGACGTTAATTAAATAAAACAATAGCCTCCCTTAAAAACCAAAGGAGGCTATTTACTATTTACCCAATATTTTATTTTTAATAACAACCAACATAAAGAGAGGTAAAACCATCATTCTGCCTATTCTTGTTGGCTGTGTTATAAGTCTGTAGAACCATTCAAGACCTAATTTAATGAATATCTTAGGTGCTCTCTTTACGTTACCACTCATAACATCAAAGCTACCACCTACACCAATAGCAACCTTTACATTAAGGTTTTTGATGTTATTATATATCCATTTTTCCTGCTTTGGAAATCCTATACCAACTAAAAGTAAATCCGGCTTTTTCTCGTTTATATCAGCTATAATCATCTGTTCTTTTTCAGCATCAAAATAGCCGTCAGCCACACCTACAATTTTAAGACCATAGTGTTTTTTCTCCATTGCTTCCTTTGCTCTTTCAGAAATTTCCGGAGCACCACCAAAGAAGTAAACTGTCTTATCTGTATCCTTAATAAGTTCAAAAACACCCTGAACACAGTCATAACCGGCTACTCTTGATTTTATTGGGTTATTTGTAAATTTTGAACCGTAAATAATACCTATGCCATCAGGAATATTCATAGCTGACTCATTTAAAATTTTCATAAATTCTTCGTCTTTTTGAGCCGCCATTACCATTTCCGGATTAGGTGTAAACACCATAGCTTTTCCACTTTGATGAAGAAACTTTACAATTCTTTCTTCAGCATCTCCTGGTGTTATATTCTGAAACGGAACACCTAAAATTTTGCAAATACTCATAATACACCTCTCGACTAATTACTTAATGCTGTAACCGCCCTTAACTAAGAACCAAGCAGCCTCTGAAACATTAACACCTCTGCCGTCAGCTCTTGGAACAATAAGAATATGATTAGCTACTGCTGTTGCACCAGTTTTTAAGTTTGCACCAGTTGTAGCATCAACAACACCATCTACACCAGCTGTGTAAATAGTACCCTTACCGGAACGGAGTATAATTTCACTACCCTCTGCACCGTAGAGAACCTTACCAACAGGAACTGAAACAGGCACATAAGAAGAACCTGATACCTCAGTAGTAGCACTACCAGTATTTATCATATTTATAACCTGACTTATTTTGTCATCAACATAACTCTTTGATGCAACTGGGTCACTAGCAGAACCTGCATCAGCTGCAAAAGCAGTACCAACAACAGCAACAACTGTAACGGCAATAGCCTGTAAACCAATAATCAACTTTCTTTTCATGGTCAGTTACCTTTTCCTTTCTACCAATTTATCATACACAATACTATTTCTTGTTTTTTCTAATTATATCAAACTGTTGAGCAAGCATAACATCATTTTGTCCTGCTCTTTGCTTCATCAAATCAGCTTTAAACTTCAATCTAGCCTTATAGACTTCCATATTTTCAAAAACATCATTTATTTGTTCATTAACAGCCTTTACGTTAATAGGAGAATGTCTTACATCTCCTGCCTCAACCATATCCAGCTCTTTAATGTAATATTCAACTTTAGGGTCATAAATAATACCAAGCATTGGTACATTTTTGACAGCAGCAAAAATCAAAGTGTGAAGTCGCATACTAAGCATAATATCAAAACAGCCTACTATACCCAAAATCTGTGATGGAGTATAACGTTTCTGCATAATGTATGCCTTTTCTTTCATATAGGACATAACCTTTTTAGATAATTCCAAATCTCTAGGATATTCCATAGGAAGAAATACAACTGTCTTACCCTCTGCAATAGCATTATCACATACTTTTGCCACTTTCTTTACATAATCATCTCCGCCAAAAGCCTTAGACCAGTTTCTAACGGAAACTGCAATCATCTGTTCATTATGAGGAATTTTCTCCTCGTCAAGTAACTTCCAAGCCTCGTCATCTGAAATAGATTCCAAATTAAAAGCTGGGTCAGCAGTAACCATAATATTAGGTTTTGTAACACCTATACTCTTTAAATCTGCCTCAGACAATTTTTCTCGGAGAGTTATTACGTCAACAGTATTTACAACCATTTTCACAAGTCTGCGATTAAGTTTACCACTTACCGGTCCAATACCGTTGGCGTAAAGCATAACTCTCTTTCTGAAAAACTTAGCTATTTTAATAATAGTAAGATAGTACATAAGTGAGCGTGTACTTGTGCCATTCTGCAAAAGAGTTCCACCACCACTTAAAACAATATCACTGTGCTTAATAGCAGACAGAACCTGAAGCATATTAAACCTCTGTACAGAGTTGATACCATATTCAGTTTTTGTAAATTCCGGATTATAGCTTAAAGCCGTAATCTCCACATCTTTCGCCATAGCACGAATGTTGGCTGTCATAGCCTGAAGAATAGCTTCATCGCCACAATTACCAAATCCGTGATAGCCTGCTATTAATACTCTAATCATAGGACTACCCCACAATATATTATTTATTCTCAGCCTTATTACTGCTGTACCACATAGCCATTATAACACCTACAAATACCCAAAATACACTAGCCATTAAAGGTGTTTCAAATACATTTTCTACCCAGTTGTGGGCAATAACACCACAAAGACCTGCCATAATACCTATAGCAAGTTCCTTTCCCTCTTTTGTCAATGGGGAACGGAGTGTTCTAAAGCTGTTGATAATAACACTATACATAAGCATTACAAAGGCACTGAAACCTACAATACCACTTTCAACAGCTGTCTTTAAATAATAGTTATCCATATAGAATGTCTTTACAACACTTAGGTCTACTAAGAAACTTGTTTGATGATTCATAGCAACAGCACCACCAAACTGACCGAGACCAACACCAAGCCATGGATAAAATTCCAAAATTCTTAAACCTGTAAGCCAACGTACAAGTCGGCCACCTCTTAAAGAGGATTCAATATATTCAGGACTGAGCATATAGCCAATTCTGTTGCCAACACTTGGTACAAGTGCTACTACAAGAACTGCCAACACAATCCCCGGAATAATAAGTCTTTTGTCTTTAAGTAAAATATAAATACCGATAGCAAGTACAAAACCTATCCATGCACCTCTTGAGAAAGTAAACACAAGGCTGGCTGCCATCATAAGGGCTAAAAAGCCAAAGACAAACTTGCCACCTTTTTTCTTTGAAGAAAGGCACATAGAAATTGACATAGGAGTTGCCAAAGTAAGTAATGAACCAAAAACATTAGGACTTGTAAGAATAGAGAATACTCTCGTTCTAACACCTGCTTCGTTTTGGTCAACCCAACCTGCCGGCATTTCTACACCAATAATATACTGGAACACACCATGCATTGCCATAACACCTGTGACAATAACAAATGCCATGGTTACCTTTCTTGCACTCTTTTCTCCATTTACAAGCTGAAGAACTACAAAATACCAAAGTATATACTGTACAATAGCTCTAAAGCCTTCAAGAGAAATAGAGTAATCAGTGGAATTAATTATAAGTGCAAAAAGCATTACACCTATAAAGATAATTATAGGTAAATCCATTGATGTAACCTTAATTGTTTCACCATTTCTGGCACTTATCCACTTGTATATCCAAATCAAAATAAGAACTACAAGATAAAGCTCATCCCAAGCTCCTGCCAAAGCCTCTGCTACCAATCTCAAAGCCCAGTCAATAACTGCATAGCCTGTCAAGACGCATATAGCCACATCTGGAGAGGATACAATCATTATATAAGCTGTAATACCAGCTACTAAGCCAAGACCAACAACCGGTCCTAAGAAACCAAAGGCAAGACCAATCAAAAGACCTAATATAAGTATTAAAACTGCTCTTATATTGTTCACAATTTCACCAACCATTCCGGCTATTCAAGGGAAGAAACAACCCATTTCACAAACTTTACTACCAAGCTGTTCTGAATAACCTCGTTAAAAACCACACCGAAGCTGAGGGCTATACCAAAAATAAAAACAGCTACACACATTCCTATAGTAATAGGTGTGCAATCACCTTTCATAATCAATGCTACAAGAGAACCAATAGGTATTGCCATAAGCAAAAGACCTGCACCATAGGCACGGCTTTTACAATCCTTACCTACTGCAACCTTAGCAAAATTACAAACCTTGCTATTGTCAACAGCCGGCTTAAAGGCTCTGTATATAGCACCAAAAGGCTTGTCCACAATTCTGCCTATAGCCATTACAAATCTGTAAATAAGACTACTCTGGTAAAAAGGCTTTTTATTCACATATTTACTGCAAATATGGTGGACAAAACTACCTCTCCAACTTCTATAAACTGCACTAACAAATTTTTCAAGCAGACTGCATCTATAGGCATTTCCAAAAGTGTGAACAACACACAATATAGCCCTTACAAGAATACTGCCTTTTAAAACACCGAGCATAAGCACACCTCACTATTCGTCCTTAAACTCAATACCTCTGATTTTACAGTTTGTTTCTACAGTCTGTGTTTTAAGAATATAGCTGTAACCAACTCTTACTTCCTGATTGCCTACTTTAAGTATAACTGACTTAGGATTAACTTTTTCCTTAACAACAACTGTAACATCTTTCCATAAAGGATGTTCGCTGTAAACAGCCTTACCTTCTGAATTAGTACCAACATAAGCAGCTGGAGCAACATCAACAGAAACAACTTCTGCATCTGTAAAGGCATTGTTAGCAACAAGCTTGTCGCCTATATTTAAGCCTTCAGCAACTTCCGGTACAACAAGAGAAGATAAAAGAGTAACATAGCAATACTGGTCACCGTCAGCACCAGCTTCGCTATTATCAGCATTTAACTTCTTAGAGCTTACTCTGATAATACCAGCAGCTGCAATAGCAACGATTAAGACTAAAACAATAAGGTCTACAATGTTTACCTTACCAAAAATCTTGCCGTTTTCATCAACTAATTTCACTTTACATTCTCCTTTATAATCTTTTCATAAATTTTCTTATGGGTATTTGCCATAGCCTGTGAAGAAAAGTTTTCCTTAGCTCTTTCATAGAAGTTGACACCGTATCTTATACGAATATCATCTTTATCACAGAGCATTTCAACACATTCTGCCAGAGCCTTACTATCTCCGGACTGAACAAGGCAACCACTTTCTCCATCAATAATCATTTCAGGAATACCACCTACAGCAGTAGCTACTGTAGCACACTTGCACCTTGCACCTTCCAAAAGAGCATAAGGGAAACTTTCAGAATAAGATGTCAGAGTATTTACGTCAATATACTTGTAATAACTGTTCATCATTACAGGGTCAGTAACCTGACCTGCCATATAAACTCTATTTTCAAGTTTATTTTCCTTAATAAAGCCCTGACACTGTTGCCACATTTCTCCATTACCCAAAATAATAAAGTCTATATCCTCACGTTTATCAGCAATAATCTTTGCCATATCTAAAAATACATTTACACCCTTTACAGCAAAAAGTCTAGCTGCAATGCCAACATATTTTTTATTCAAATCATGAGGAACATTTATATTTTTGAAAAATGTATACATATCATAAGTCTGAAGTTCTTGAGAAAAATCTATACCATTGTATATAACGTCAATACGTTCTTCCTTAAAACCTCTAAGCATAAGCATATATTTAAAAGCCTTTGTTACAGCCAAAATATGCTTATAACGTCTTAAAGCAAAGGCATTTATAGGCGTATAAATCAACTGTTTTCTCGGATTATCCTTAAAATCCAGCTTATAATCACTGTGGAGAGTTGTAATCATAGGTACTTTTACGCCACCTCTTATGAAAAGAGAAATATAATTTGCTCTAGCACCATGACAATGAACCAAATCACAACCACAGTTATTTATAAATTTCTTAACTTTACTGAGTACAGATAAATCCCATCTTTTTTCCTGTGGGATTATAGTAACGGGAATACCCATTTCCCTAGCTTCCTCAGTAAAAACGCCCTCCATAATACACAGTAGCTCTACCTCAATATTCAGTTTTCTCAGATTATCCAACAAGGTGAGAACGTGGGTCTTTGCCCCACCGGAATCTCCCCCGCTGATAAAGTGGAGTATCTTCATTAGAGTCACATCCTAGTACATTTTATCAAAAACCTCAGCTAACTTTTCTGTTAGCTTTTTTCTTTCAAAGCCCTCTATAACGCTTCTGTTTGGATTAAATTCAAGTTTGCCCTCTACCCAAGCGTTATAGTAATTGAGAATACATTCCTTTATTGCCTTTACATCATCTGTATCAGCAACAATACCTATGCCACTTTCTCTTACAAGGTCAGCAGCACAACCCTTTGGCAATATAGCCAATACCGGTCTGTTTGTATTCATATATTCAAAAATCTTGCCTGTATAGAAAGCATCAGAGCCTCTGCCACCACCCTCAATAAGGACAAGGACATCACTAGCTACCTGATGTTCTATACAAACATTGTGAGGCACATAACCCACAATTTCAAACTGTTCTTTTAAGCCAAAAGAGTCAATTTGAGCCTGTAATTTATCTTTGTGATAATTGCCAATAAGCTTAACAAGAAGTTTATTGCCATCAATTTTGCCTTCTGACTTTAACTCACTTAAAGCCTTAAAGAAATTGTCCGGCTTTCTTCTTCCGTATAAAGCACCTGTATAAACCATTGTCAACTTGCTGTTGTTTGGTTTTTCCTTAGGCATACCCTCAAAGTCCTCTACATCATAACCATTAGGGATAGTAAAGAAATTATCTCCGGTTAATTTATTATTTCTAATAAAATTAGCTCTCATTACAGGAGTGTTTGTAACGCACATATCAGCTGTAGTTACAACCTCGTGTTCCATTTCCTTTTCCCTCTTAGTTCTGTAGGCACCGTGAGGATTATCTAAAGTATAAGGATTGTTTGTCCATTCATCTCTGAAATCCACAACCCACTTTATGTCAGGGCGTTTTTTCTTAATATAAAGACCGAGAAGATGGTCGCTGTAAGGTGCAGAAGTAGTATAAATAAGGTCAATACCCTCTTTATCAATTACATCCATAACAGCCTTTTTTGAAAAATGTTCCCAAAGTCTAGCTGTATCAGGAATCATAAACTTACCAAGAACCTTACCCGGTATACGGAATATACCCTTTGCCTCAACACATTCGTAAGGCTTAGTTCTGTATATTTTAACTCCGTCAGGAATATCCTTTAAAAGAGTTTCATCTTTTAAAGGCATATTTCCAACTTCTCTGGTAAATACTACTGGTTCATAGCCAAAACAGCGAAGATGTTTTACAAACTTAACACTTCTCTGTACACCTGAACCACCCATTGGTGGAAACTGGTTGGCAATTATCAAAACTTTTCTCATTGTCCGTCACCTAATAAATAGTAGTTTGCACCAGCTGCTGTAACCTTTTCCTTATCCCAGAAGTTTCTAGTATCAAGGATATTCTTTACGTTCATTTCAGCTGTAAGCTTAGCAAAATCAACATCTGCAAACTGGTTGTGGTTTACACCTAAAACTACAATATCTGCACCCTTAGGAGCTTCATAAATATCATAAGACTTTTCAAGCTTTTCTTTAGCGTGAGGGTCACAAACCTTAACAGTAGCACCCTTTTCTTCAAGCATAGACCAAAGGTGCATAATTGGACTTTCTCTTACATCATCAATGTTTGGCTTGTATGTAACACCGTAAAGTGCAACAGTCTTACCTTCAAGACCACCTAAAATAGTGTCAATCTTGTTCATAACGAATTCTGGCATAGAATCGTTGTTAAGTCTTGCCTGATGAATAAGCTTAGCATTCTTAGACTTTTCAACTAAGAACCAAGGGTCAAGAGCGATACAATGACCACCAACACCAGGACCTGGGCTTAAAATATTAACTCTTGGGTGCTGGTTAGCAAGCTTAATAACTTCCCAACAGTTTACACCGAGTTCTTCACTCATCTTTGCAAGTTCGTTAGCAAGAGCAATGTTTACATCTCTGAAAGTGTTTTCCATAAGTTTGCACATTTCAGCAGTAGTTGAAGTTGTAATGAAGATTTCACCTTCAACAATACTTTCGTAAACTTTCTTAACTTCTTCACTTGACTTCTGGTTAATACCACCTACAATACGGCTGTTAGTTCTCAATTCTTCAAGAACTCTACCTGGAAGAATTCTTTCTGGAGAGTGAGCAACTAAAAGTTCTTCGCCTAATTCAAGACCAGTTTCCTTTAAAATAGGAAGCATTAAATCTTCAACAGTTCTTGGAGGAGAAGTAGACTCAAGAACAACAATACAGCCCTTTCTTACGTGTGGCACTAATGCTCTTGTAGCTGACTCTACATATCTCATATCAGCTGTCTTATCTTCGTTGATAGGTGTAGGAACTGCGATAATGTAAACATCGCAATCGTCAGGACATTCAGTAGTAGCAGTTAAATTGCCGTCAGCAACAACCTTCTTTACTAAATCTCCAAGACCTGGCTCCTCAATAATAATTTCGCCTCTGTTAAGTGCGTCAACAGCCTTTTTGTTTAAATCATAGCCAATAACCTTATGACCCTTTGATGCAAACATAGCAGCCGTTGGCAAACCAACATAACCGATACCGATTACACAAATACTTTTCATTTGATTTATCTTCCTTTCTTTGAAATTACTTTTTTATTATCTTATTCAAAACGAGGTTAGCTTCATTTTTAACCTCACCAGAAATATATAATACTAATCCGTATACTATCATACCACAAAATACAAATAAAACCAAATTAATTTTGTTAAACGGCATAAAAATTTTCAAAATATATATTGCCAAATACATTATTCCGGCAGAAAGCAATATTCTGAAAAGACTTTTGCCCTTTAATTTCCATCTTAACTGACTTCTTGTGCCATATCTTGCAAGCAAGAAATAAACAAAGAAGCCAATAAATGTTGTAACAGATGCAATATAATAGCTTCCCAACAATTTTATTAAAATAAGATTTAAACCTACATTTACAGCACCACCTATAAGTGAGCGTTTAAAAATAGCCTTTGTATTTGCTGTAAGTTCCCATGGCTTAATTGAATATTCAGTAAGACCTAAGAACATCATACCGAAAGCTACCCAAAACATAATAGAGTGACCCTCTACATAAGCCTGTTCAAAAAGTGCTGTTGCCATAACATCAGAAACAGCAGCCACACCTACTGTAGCCGGTACTGCCAAAAGAAGATACATTCTAACAGCCTCGCTTATAAGTCTGGCTGTAGCGTCCTTATCTCCTTCTGCCCAAGTACGAAGTATTGTAGGATAACTTCCTCTCATTACAGATGCACTTAAAAGAGTAAAGGCTGTAGCAATAAGAGAATAGTTTGTCTGATAAATACCGGCAGCTGATGCACCAAGTACAGCAGTAATAATATAAATATCAGACTTGTTGAGAACTGAAGTAGTTATCATATTACCCATTAAAGGAGTGCCATAGTCCTTAAGTTCCTTTAAAATTTCCTTTGAACCCTTTCCACCCTTTAAATACTTGAATATTTTAAGTCTAGTCATACCAATAAGTGATGTAACACCGTCAGTAATAAAGTAACTTAAGAATATCCATTCAACTCTACTGCCAAAGAGCTTACAGAAAAGCCACATAAGACCTAACTTACCACAAACAGTAATAAGGCTTAAAAGCAAATTAAGTTTAGCCTCTCTTACAGCTGCAAGCATAGCAATCATAAGCTGTGAAGTGTTGTAAGTTATAAACCATAAAACACCTAAAATCATAAGAGCATAGCTGTAATTTTCTGTAAACTTAGCAACAACTGGTATATTGCCAAAGAAAGTTTTAACAACTAATATAATAATAAGTGCTATTAAGGCAACACCTACATTTACTCTTTTCCAAGCTGAAAATACTGTAGAGTAAAATTCCTTTTGCTGATTTAAAATATCGTATTTGTTTACGTATCTCAAAACAGACTGTACAAGCCACTGTATGGCTACCATACCTATTGTAGTAATGGCAATGTTTACTGTTGAGTAAAGACCCATTTGGAAAGTCGCAAAAAGATAGGTCATTACTGACATTGTAACTACGCCTACAACGCCCTCTATACCCTTTGCTAACATATAAATAACCGTATCTTTTGCCATTGCACCTTTTTTACTTGTTCCCATATTTTTTCCTTTTTCCTAATTATTTTACGTTTACAAATTCGTAATACAAATCTTTATCATTACCCTTTAACTTGAGATACTGTAAATTACTTGTATTTCCTATACCTGCAAGGTTAATGTATCTTACACCGTCTTTTATTTCTGTGTAATTGCTTTCTCCAGCTGATGAAACAACAATTACATTCTTGTTGTACTGATGAGCTGCTGTTTCAAAAATATCGTGAAGTGCATCTCTTTCCTTTGTATTGTAAGAACCTGAACCCCAAAGGTATCTATCCATTAATACTACAACATTCTTTTTGCTTAAATTGTCCATAAAGTCCTGTAAATACTTGTACTGTTCTGGATTTGCTGATGCCGGACTACCATTACCGGTAGCAACATTTACAAATGAGAACTTGTTTGTGCCATTTGTAGCATAGGCATTTTTCCAAATTACTGCTGGAACGCCTGTAGTATTGCTTACATTTGTAGCACCTGCAAAGGCAATAGCCTTAGCACCGTTAGACATCTGTGTAAGAACTTTACTTAATGTAGTTGAATTGCCACCACTTGAACGACCAAAAGCAGAAACCACTTCATAGTCAGAACCAGTAACACTGTCTAAATCGCAATTCCAGTAATCCTTTACACTGCCACCACTTGTTATGCCTGAACCTACATTTGTAGGAGCCATAACTCTTAAATTATCTACATAAACTGTACTTGTTAAATTGTCGGTTGTTGTATTAAGTGCTGATACATATATTTTATCAAGAGTTACTGGTGATGTCAAATCACTTGGTATAGCAACCTGACCTTCGTGCCATTCGCTGTCGTCCATTGATGTAGTAAGGTCAATATTGTAACTCTTGCCTGTGTTATCCTTTACTAAAGCTCTCAAAAGTCTGCCTGAGCCGTCACCCTTGTAGCTATAAAGGAAGTCTGTTGTATTGTCAGGGAATACAATAGGCTTTTGTTCAAAACTTGCATAAACAGACTGAGTTGTTGTAGAGTTTGCCTTAAATGTAGCACTTATTTTAAGTGAGCTATTACCGTCAGAACCTACACCGGAAATTACATTTGAACTACCGGTAAGACCTAAATCCTCTGGATAGTAATACATTGTCATATTTCTTGCTGACTCAAAACTGTTTATAGCAATATATCTCTTACCAACACCAATAGTAATTGAAGAAGAAACTCCCTTTGCTGTAGCTGTAACTTTGGCTACACCTTCGCTTTTTGCTGTAAACACACCATTTGAAACAGTACCAACTGATGTATCATCAACTTCCCAGTCCATATCGCTAGTATCGGCATTTACGTCATAACCGTCTTTATTTACAAACTTAACAGAAAGATTTGCTGTTTCTCCTGTGCTAAGGGCATATTTATCTGCTGAAAGTCTTAAACCTGATACACCCTCAAGAACTGTAACATCAATAGTTCCACTTATATCTCCATATTTAACAGTAATTGTGCCTTTACCTGTTGTACTAGGTGTAAAGACATTGTCTGTCCATTTACCGTCAATAGTTGATGAGAAAGATAATTTCGACTTATCTACATTCATAGCCTGTAACTTGCCGTCATAAACTTCCACATTTATTGTGTTTCCTAAGCCTTGGAAAAGGTAGTTCTTTTCGCTATCCTGAACATATGGCTTTACTCTGCTTGGAACACCACTCTGACCGGTAGCTTCAATACCTATACCATTGGCAACAGCTCTCAATGAACCCTCACTTGGTACATTTACAACTGAAGGAGAAGTTGTACCCTCTTTCTGTACAACCATTGTTGTAGAGCCACCACCGTCAAAGTGAATAGCATCATAAGCACCGTATTCTTTCATAATCTTGGCAGCCTCTGCATGAGTAGCACCAATACCGTTTTTACGACCGTCAATACATACAATATAAATCTTTGACTTGTCCTTACTTACACCAACCATTGTTCTTGGGTTACGAGCATTCTGACCAATAATAAGACCCTGTGAAACATATTCGCCATTTCTTAAAAGCTCACCACCACCACTTATACCAAAGTCAATATTGTCTATTGTCTTTGTTGGTCTGAAAACAAAGGTTTCATTTTCGCTAAAATCAGCACTCATACCAACTGAAAACTTGCTTAAATTGGCTGCCGCTGTAGCCTTGTTCATAACAATAATAAAGCCGTCTTCCGGAATATCTACAACCTCCTTAGGTCCAGCAATCTTTGTAATAACCTTGTTTGATACAACTATTTTAGAAAGTGTTGAATATGTTGCATCAAGCTGTTTACTGCTTGTCATTGTAGTTCTGTCAAAATATACAGGCTTTGAAAAATCTGTCATTTTGTTTTTAGCACCCATAGCAAGAGAAACGCCACCTGCTCCATAAAAGCCTATTGTAGACTTTACATAGTCAATAAAAGGCACACCCTCATTATCAATATAAAGACCTGCATATTTGTTCTCACTACCGTTGTAGTAATTCTGAGCAGATACCATTTCACCGTCTTTAGCAACCTGACCCATACTAGACATAGGATTACCAGAGCCAAAGAAATCACCATTTACTGCTGCAATAACATTGTTGTCTGTAGCCAACTTAGGTACAGTAGTTTTGATACCTACACTGCCTACAGACTGTATAACCTTTAAAGCTGTATCACTTGAATTTGCGTCCATTGTAAGTACATAAACATCCATCCAACCGGCTTTGTAAAGTCGACTACTTTTTTCATAGGTTACACCCTCTGCAATAGTCTGTATATCCTTTTTTTCGTAATATACACCATCGCCTAAGGCAAAGGCATTCATTGGCATAGCACCTATTGTCATAACTGTAGCCAGCACAACACCTATTATCCTATGTAGCCTTTTATTTTTATGCTTCATATTAAAATCTCCCATTCTATAATAAATCCGTCATCAATTATAAACCTATTGTATTTCAATTTCAATTAAATACAGACATTTTAAAATAATTGTAAAAAACACAAAACAAAAAAAGACAACCCTAGAAAAATATTTCTAGGATTGTCTTAAAATCACTTAATTTTATACGGCTGTTCTGCCTTCCTTGTAACCGTGGTTTGCAAAATGCTTGTAGTATTCTGCATTGTTATCTCCAAAAGCATCTCTTAAATCGCCATAGTTTGCTTTGTATACTGCCAACTCAAATAAACTACTTGCTTTTCTTCCTTCATTCATACCGTTATTTAAGAAATGATTATACACTGCCACGTAGTCATTTACGAATACATCCTTTACGTCAGAATTATATTCAAGATATTCATTTGGGTTGTATACTGGTGAGCAAGTTCTACCTTCTGCCATACCATAGTTTACAAAGTGGGCAAAAAGTGTTGCTTCATCTGTTCCCAATGCCTGTGCTACATCTGTATTTACCTTTGCATAGTATTCTGCATTGAAAATACCATCTGTTTTTGCTACAGGCTTGTTTTCTTCAACAGCTGTTCTGCCTTCATTGTAGCCAAAGTTTGCAAAGTGCTTGTAATACTCTGCTGTATTATCTCCAAAGGCTTGCTGTAAGTCGCCATTTTTAGCCTTATAGACTGCTACATCAAATAAGCTACTTGCCTTTCTGCCTTCATTAATACCATTGTTCAAGAAATGATTGTAAATTGCTACATAGTCATTTCCGAATACAGATTTTACATCAGAATTGTATTCAAGGTATTCATTAGGGTTGTACACCGGTGAGCAAACTCTACCTTCTGCCATACCATAGTTTACAAAGTGTGCAAAAAGTGTTGCCTCATCTGTTCCCAATGCCTGTGCCACATCACTGTTTACCTGTGCATAGTAGCCGGCATTAAATATACCGTCTGTTGTCTGTGTTGGCTTTTCAGGTTCTTCTGGCTTAATCAATGTTGTTGCATTTCTGCCTTCTGCTCTACCGTTTTTAACATAATGTTCTACAAGCTGTTCACCTGTAAGATTGGCTAAGTCACTGTAATTTGCCTTATAAATATTAGGGTTAAATTCAGCTGATGCAACTCTCATTTCATTACAACCACCTGAAATATAATGGTTGTATGCTGCCTTGTAATCATCTCCAAAAACAGCCTTTACATCTGAATTATTGTCTAAATAATATTTGGCATCAAATACATATGAACCTGTTCTACCCTCAGCAATACCATTGTTTAACCAATGATTGTAAAGAACCTTTTCATCATCACCTAAAGCTGAAACAACATCACTGTTGTTGTTCTTATAAATATCCTTGTCAAATATCCAACCACCTAAATTGTTAGGTATTGGTGCTAATGTAGTTACCTCTGTTGTTGGCTCTACAGTATTTGTACTTTTCTCAGTCGTTGTTTCTGTTGTTGCTTCAGTTGTGCTTTCATCAAAATCTTCATAGTACTCTATTTTCACTCCTGCTGGATATAAGCTTTTATTATCAGGCAGTGTTACTTTATAACAGCATATCCATTCTAAAGCCTTACAGTTATAAAATGGTAAATTACCACTTGAACAAATATACGTAATATTACGTGGCATTTCTATACCTCTAATAGACGTACATTCTTTAAAAGCCCATCCTCCAATATAGGTAACTTTATCTGGTACCTTCAAACAATCCAAAGCATTAAAAGATAAAGATATACAACCAGAAAAAGCAGCAAAATCAATAACCTCAAGTTGATTTGGAAGCTGACTAATATTCAAATTTTTACATCCGGAAAAAGCGTATCTTCCTATTCTTGTTACTGTATCAGGTATATATAATTCCTCTAACTTATAACAATCACAAAAAGCATAGTCATCGATATTTGTTATCACATCATCAAAAATCACACTCTCTAAGTTGTCACAATACATAAAGGCTCTTTTACCTATTACAGTTGGTCCTAAACAGCTTACTTCTTTATAAGTAACTTTTTTCAAATGCACTTTCTCCTATATCTATTTGATAAATAGAAACTATCTTAGATATTCGAGAACCATAAAAAGCCATTTCGTATATTTCTTTTACATTTTCCGGAATATCAAACTCTCCTGTTTTACCTCCAGGAAAACATACAAGTTTTGTTTTATCTTTGCTGTAAAGAACTCCTCCATCACTACAATAATTAGAATTATTAGTATCTACAGATATTTCATTTAACATATGACAATCTGAAAATACACCTTTGCCTATATTTGTTACAGTTGAAGGAATTTTAACATTCTCCAAATACGAATCAGAGAATGCTCTATCGCCTATAACCTCTATTCCATCAAGATTTAATTTTCTAATCTTCGAATTACTAAAAGCAAATTCTCCTATACTAGTAACACTTTCAGGAATATTTATATTTTCCTTTGCTACTGGACATTTTATAATTTCAGTTTTATCTTTGTTATATAGAACACCATCTTCTGACGAATACACCTCATTATTTTCGTCAACTTCTATATTTAAATAGTAACAATAGTTAAATGCATTTAATCCTATATCTTTTACACTACTTGGAATTTTTATATTTTTCAAACTTTCACAATAATAAAAAGCATAATCTCCTATGCTTGCCACACTGTTAGGAAGTTCTATATTTTCTAAACTATTACAATAACAAAAAGCATAATCTCCTATACTTACCATACTGTTAGGAAGTTCTACACTTGCCAAATTTCTAAAGCCAGGAAATGAATATTTACCTATACTTGTCACACCATCTTCAATGACAATATGATTTATCTCACTCCTTGAATTAAATAGAGGCGAATCTATATCATCATCGTAGTCTTCCATATCTCCCTTACCACTGATGGTAAGTAATCCACTACTATCAAGAGTATATGTAACATAATTTCCCAACTTACCACTTTGGACAATATCTGCATTCTTATTTTCAGCTTGAACGCTTATTTCATCAGTAACAGGAACTTCTTCAACTGTTGTTTCTTCAACTTGCATTTCTTCTGAAATATTTTCATCTTCAATTGTTACATTTTCTATTAAATTTTCTTGTTCTTCGGTTGTTTGTTCTTCACTAAAACTATTTTCTTCTTTTACTTCAAATTTCTCTATAGTTTCATCAGATATATTTTCTTCTATCTCTGAGTCTGATATTTCCTCATACGATACCATATCTTCAGCATAAACACAGCTAAAGCTACTTACTGCCATTAAAGCTGATAAAACCATACATATAACTTTTTTCTTCATTATATTCCCCCATTCTTTATAACGTTAAATAACACTTTTACCTACCATTTAAATCTTACAACAATTATTTTTTATATGCAATATGTGACAATCTAGGTACAATAAAAAATATATGCTGTCACATATTGAAATTTAAATACTTTTAACTGTTAAATAAAAACAGGGGAATATAAAGTCAAATTTATATTTTCAATACTATAAAAATTTTTATCTTATAACTTTTCTAATTCATAATCCATTGTACCAATTCCAATTTTTTCGCCATGTTCTAAGGCTGAAATCCAGTTAGTTTCTGGAGATACATCTTTAAAGTGGTCATTATGTGAATGTCCATGTTTTTCAAGAATACTTCCGGCTACTGTTGGCTGTTTATTTACTGCATCGGCACAAGCCTTATCCACAGCTACAGGGTCAAAAGACACAAACATACCTACATCCGGTACAATAGCTACATCATTTTCTGCATGACAATCACAGAAAGGTGAAACATCAACTACCATATTAATATGGAAGTTTGGTCTATTTTGAATTACTGCCTTTGTATATTCGGCAATCTTATAGTTCAAAACATCATTAGCTTCGTCAAATGCTGCCATTACTGCATCTTTTGGACAGACACCTATACATCTACCACAGCCAACACACTTGTTATGGTCAATAGTAGCCTTGCCATTTGTAATTATAGGTGCGTCGTGGGCACAAATTCTTTGGCATTTTCCACAGCCAACACAATATTCTTGTTCAACCTGTGGCTTACCTGCACTGTGCATTTCCATTTTACCGGCTCTTGAACCACAGCCCATACCAAGATTTTTTAAAGCACCACCAAAGCCTGTAAGTTCATGACCCTTAAAATGATTTAATGATATGATAATGTCTGCATCCATAATGGCACTACCAATTTTGGCTTCTTTTACGTACTCTCCACCTTCAACTGGCACAGGTCTTTCTTCTGTACCCTTTAAACCGTCGGCAATAATTGTATGTACACCTGTTGTAAAAGGATTGTAACCATTTGTATAAGCACTGTCTAAATGGTCAAGAGCATTCTTTCTACCACCCACATAAAGTGTATTGCAATCAGTAACAAAAGGCTTACCACCTAACTTTTTAACATAATCACATACTACTTTTGCATAATTCGCTCTTAAATAGGCTAAATTTCCCGGTTCACCAAAATGCACCTTTACTGCAACAAACTTTTCTTTAAAGTCAATATTTTCAAAACCAGCCTTCTTCATTAAAGCCTCTAATTTTTGAAGTAAATTTCTTTCTCCTGTAACGTGCATATCAGTATAATATACTTTAGATTTTGCCATACATTTCCCTCCTTAATATTCTATAAATTAAATTATAACATATTCACATACAAAAACAATCCGTGGAGTTAACTCCAGATTTTGTTAAATTTTTTAGGCTTATACAATGTCTATAATTAGGCTGAAATCAATTAAACCGGTTTAAAGTAAAAAATAAAAACCATCAAATAAATATATTTCTTAAAATATTGAAGAAATTTAGAAAACAAAGTACATATTAATAGTTATAAAATAAATTCGATAATATTACTTTCCTCAAATTTTAAGCACAAAAAAAGTACATCTTTCGATGTACTTAAAAATGTGGCGACCTGGAAGGGGCTCGAACCCTCGACCTCTGGCGTGACAGGCCAGCGCTCTAACCAGCTGAGCTACCAGGCCACAATATATATCAAGAAGATTTCTCCTCTTTATAACTTATCTATTCTTTCTAAATGGGCCCTCAGGGACTCGAACCCTGGACCGTCCGGTTATGAGCCGGATGCTCTAACCAGCTGAGCTAAAGGCCCTTAAAATTGTTAAAGCAAATCTTGGATTATTTCCAATATTAAAAAAAAGCCGATGAACGGACTCGAACCGTTAACCTGCTGATTACAAGTCAGCTGCTCTGCCAATTGAGCCACATCGGCATTTTGAATCCGGCAACCACCGACTTTCCCGGGCAGTTTCCCACCAAGTATTTTCAAGCCGTCTAGGTCTTAACCGTCGT
>UQYD01000004.1 GCA_900545305.1 uncultured Eubacterium sp. | reverse complement strand
GGTCGGGCAAAGCTCGACCTGTGGAATTAGTTTAAGAAAACCAAGGTTTTCTTAACAACTTTCCTTTGATAATCTGAAAAATATGTAAATACATTTATCAAAAATTCAAATTATTTTCTAAAATTAGTTTTTTTGACACTCTGAGGGACACAGGGCAAATGCCTTGTGTCCTTTTTTCTGTTATAAAAATTTATAGAAAACTTAAATTTAACTGGTATTTAATGTTTTTACTTGTAAATATTGAAAAATTGTACTATAATATATTTTAATTAAAAGTGTGTGTAAATTTATATTTGACGAGTTTTTGTGCCTTAGTAACAAAAATTAAGAGGAGTTTTTTTATGAACAATAAACTTATACTGAATATAGTAATTGTATACTTTGTTATTTTAAGTATAGTGCTTGTATTCCAGATTTCAAAGAAAAAGGACAATATTTCAGCACCTACTACTTCAAATCAGGTTACATCAGAAGACAGACTTGATAATGCAGTTGTTTTCAATTTAGGAAGTCCTGTAATTTTAGTAAACAAAAAGCAGACCCTTTTAGAAAAGACTGACTCATCACAAGTACCTGTTGTTAAGGGTGAAGATGTTTACGTGCCTTTAAGTTTCTTTAAGACAGCATATGGTGCTAGTGTAACAGGAGATGCAAATGCTCCAAGTGTAACAATAAGAATGAATAACAAAGCCCTTGTTATGGACAGCGAAAATGCCAGTATTGTTGATAACACAAGAGAAAAGAAGTTAGATTATAATATAAAGATTTTTGCTGATAAGGGTGTTGACTACGTTCCAATAACTGTTTTTGCAAATGCCTTTAATGAATATCTTTATTATTATAATGGTATGGTTATTGTGTCTAGTCAGGAAAATGCTTTTACAAATGAAGAAAGCACAGAGTTTATACAGAATTTAAGAACACAGGTTAATGATTTACCTTATGTTGCTACAGAGGAAAATTTAAGGGAAATTACTAACACAAGTGACAAAGATGAACTTATTAATAAAATTGGACAGGCTGTTGGTAACAATAGTCAGAATAACGATAACATTAATGTAGCAGGACTTTTACAAAAAGACAGAGAAGACCTTATTAAAAGCGATGATACTTATATGTATTGTGCTACAGAGGAAAGTGTAAATATATTAAATTACACTAATGGTTTAAAACACGTTTCTGCTATTAAGTTAGATGACGAATTTAAGCCACAGAAGATGGAATTAGAAAACAACACACTTGTTGTTGTAGGTAATTTGAAGGAAAACAATAGTGAACAGGAAACAGGAGAAGATTCTCAGAGAGATCCTGACACAGAAAAGACTGTTGTTTATGTTTATGACGTAACAAATGTTAATGCACCTGTTCAGAAAAGAAAGGTTGCTGTAGATGGATATGCTGTAGACACATCATTTGAAGGAAATTATGTGTATTTAGTTGCTAATTCATCAGTGTTTGACAATTACAAAAATGGTCATTTTGTTGCACCTTCTTATACAGATACTGCTAATGGCGATGCTGTTACTATAATGGACTTTAGCAATATGCAGTATTTCCCTGAAATGGGTGGAGATAGCTATACAGTTGTTATGGCTATTAATATAGCAGATAATAAACAGGATACTTCAGCAAAGTCTTTCCTTTGTGCCGGAGATAATGTTTCATTGTTCGGCAGTAACTTGTATGTTGCTAAAAACAGATATACAGCTTTTGATAGTTCAGATAAGACAGAAAATACAAGAATTTACAGATTTTCACTTGCCAATGGAGAATTTACAAGAAATGCTTATGGCGAGGTAAAGGGACACCCTGTTGATAACCACTCTATAGACGAAAATAATGGTTATGTAAGGGTTGTAACAAGTAACGTTGAGGATAAAGACAAGAAGATTGTAAATAGTGTTTATGTTTTAAACAACAATATGGAAATAAGTGGCGAGGCTACAAAGGTGGCAAACAATGCAAATATTAGTTCTGTTATATTAACAGAAGATAAAATTTATTTAACACCAAAGGAAAAGGGCGAGCCAATTTACACAGTTGATATGTCTAATCCACTTAACCCATCAGGTAATGGTATATTGAAATTGTCAGAAGGCAATATTATGCTTTATCCTTATGGAGAAGACCAAATCGTAACTGTTGATAATGGTGGAGATAAGTTAAAGATTAATGCCTTTGATATTTCTAGTAAGGATAATCCTAAACTTCTCTATAGTCAGGAATTAGGTGGTAGCAATATTTCTTCTTCTGTATTTGAAAATCCACAGGCGTTTATGTTTGATACAGAAAAGAATATATTTGTATTACCGGTTACTATTAAATCTGAAGAAGATGGCAATATAACATTTAATGGGGCATATATTTATAGTATCTATATGGACGAAGGTTTTGAAAGACTTGGAGCTTTCTCTACAGAAGGAAATATAGAAACTATATTTAAGAAAAAAGGTAAACTCTACTGTGTAACCAACAGAGGTATCAGTCAAGGTACTTTTGCTGAACCGGACAAAATGGTAGGGATTAAGTTTATTAAGTAAAATAGAATTGGGGCTGTGAGTTACATCACAGCCTTTTTGTTTAGGAGAAACTATGTATAATTTTGAAAGAACAGACGACAATATAAAAAAACTTGCAAAGAAGAAATGGGACTCTATAGCAAAGCCTATAGATTCTTTAGGTGAATTTGAAAATTTATTTATAAAAATAGCAGCTATAAAGGGAAATGTTGATTTTACCATTAAGAATAAAACAATGGTTGTATTTTGTAGTGACAATGGTGTAGTAGCCGAGGGTGTTACACAAACTGACAGCTCTGTTACGACTATTGTGGCAAATAATATTCCTAAAGGGGTAGCTACTATTAGTAAATTGTCAGGTACTTGTGGAGCAAAGGCAATAGCTGTCGATGTAGGCATTAATGGAGATACTCCTAAGGGGGTTTTAAACTACAAGGTTTCAAAAGGAACTAATAATATTGCAAATAGACAGGCTATGACAAAAGAACAAATGATGCAGGCTATAAATGCAGGTATTGATGTAGTCAAAAATTTAAAAGATAAAACGGATATTATTGGTCTTGGAGAAATGGGCATTGGCAATACTACTACTACTTCAGCCGTAGCATCTGTACTTCTTGATATTCCAGTAGAACAGGCTACAGGTAAAGGTGCTGGACTTACAAGTGCCGGATTGGAAAGAAAAATAAATGTAATAAAAAAGGCTATAGAAGTCAATAAACCTAATTCTAAAGACCCTCTTGATGTTCTTATGAAGTTAGGTGGTTACGATATTTGTGCTATGACTGGTGCATTTTTAGGCGGTGGAATGTATAAAATACCTATAGTAATAGATGGCGTAATTGCTTGTCTTAGTGCTTATATTGCCTGTCTTATAAATCCTAATACTATTGACTATATTTTACCATCACATATGGGTAGAGAACCTGTGGCAAGGGTTTTACTTGAAAAAATGAATTTAAAGCCTGTAATATATGGAAATATGGCTTTAGGCGAGGGTAGTGGTGCTGTAATGCTTTTTCCTTTGCTTGATATGGCTATGGCACTTTATAACAATGTAACATTTGAAGAAATAGAAATGAAGCCCTATGAAAGGTTGGTATAATGCTTACACTTATTATAGGAGGAAGTGGCTCTGGCAAAAGTAGTTTTGGAGAAGAACTGGCACAAAAAAGTAATTCCAAACTGTACTATCTTGCTACAATGATTCCTTATGGCAATGAGGGAAAAAGGCGTGTTGAAAGACATTTGAAACTTAGAAAAGGCAAAGGTTTTGAAACGATTGAGGAATATATGGATATTGGAAATATTGATATACCGTATAAGTCTTGTGCCTTACTAGAAGATTTGCCTAATTTAGTAGCAAATAATATGTTTACAAAAAATCCACAAAAAGATATAAATATGTTTATTGTAAATGGAATAGTACAGTTGTATAATAAAGTAGAAAATATGATAATAATAACAGGTGATGTTTTCTCAGATGGAGAAAAATATGATAGCCTGACTAATAAGTATATTGAAATTTTAGCAGACATAAATAACGCTGTTGCAGAAAAAGCTGACAGAGTTTATGAAGTGGTTTGTGGAATAGATATACTTTTAAAGAAGGAGGAATAAAATTGGGTGCTTTAAGAAGTCTTATAATTTGTTTTGCAGTATTTAGTAAAATACCTATGCCCTATATAGATTGGGAAAAGAAGGATATGAAATATATCTTTTGCTTTTTGCCTTTAGTAGGTGTCGTAATGGGTGCTTTATTTATAGGCTTAAATTTGTTAGCACAACGATTTAATGTACCAGAAACTGCTTTTGGTATTATATCCTTTGCTGTTGCTATGTTGCTTGTAAATGGTGGTATACATATGGACGGCTTTATGGATACTATAGATGCCCTTAGCTCTCATAAATCAAGAGATGATAAAATTAGAATATTAGATGACCCTCATACAGGAGCATTTGCAATTATATATGCTATTTTTTATGTTCTTATTACCGCCTATATTTTAGGTACTGTTGATAACTTAGCTGAGGCTGTTTATATGGCTATTGTTTTTGTGTTTACAAGAGCCTTAGTAGGTATTGTGGCTATGAGTGAGGACCTTGCTAAAAATAGTGGTATGTTATACACTTTTGTTTCTAGTGCAAACAAGTTTGTTACAGCTGTTATTTGTGTTGTATGGCTTATTGCTAGTATTTCTGTAATGGAGATTTTAGCTCCTGTTCGTTCTATTATTACCCTTGGCATTGTATTTATATTTGTAATGATTTTCCAAAATATAAATAGAAAGCATTTTGGCGGGATTAGTGGAGATTTAATGGGCTTTTTCATATGTGTTGTTGAGTTTATATGCTTTTTTATTATGGGTATAGGTGATTTTATTTGTTGAAATTGTTTATAGGTGGAAATTCTCAAGGTCATAATGACTTGGCAATAAAAGCATATAATGGTATAATAGCTGATGGAAAAGAAGATAGCATTGAAAGCATTGAAAATGCAGATGTTATTGTTAATTATCACGAGTTTGTCAGAAAAATAATGGAAAATGGAAAAGACCCTTTGGAATTTTCTCAAAATATTAATGCAAAGGCTGTTGCCTGCGATGAAGTAGGCTGTGGCGTTGTGCCTATGGATAAAAAGCAGATTTTATACAGAGAGGCTGTAGGCAGAAGTTGCTGTATATTGGCAGAAAGAGCAGAGAGAGTTACTCGTGTGATTTGTGGAATCGGAGTGATTATTAAATGAAAATTACTTTAATAAGACATGGCAGAACAATAGGCAATGTAAAAGGCTGTTTTAACGGAGTAACAAATGACCCCCTTTGTGATGAGGGTGTGGAAACAATAAAGGAGTATGTGGAAAAGGGAATTTATCCTGAAGTAGGCATAGTTGTTTCAAGTCCATTAAAAAGGTGTTTGCAGACTTCTAACTTGATTTATCCTCAACATAAGCCTATAGTTGTGGATAATTTAAGAGAAATCAATTTTGGGGATTTTGAAAACAAGACTCATTTGCAACTTGAAAATAACCCAGACTACATACGCTGGATAAAGTCTAATGGCACAAGTGATATTCCTAATGGAGAGAGTTTTAAGGCTTTTACAGACAGATGTGTAAAGGGTTTTAAAGAGGCTGTAGATGTATCTAAAAATAGTGTAAATTCAGCTTTTGTAATTCATGGTGGAACTATGATGGCATTACTTACAGCTCTTACTGGAGAGAACTTTTACACAACTGTGCCTAAAAATGGCTTAGGTTTTGTTATTAACTGGGAAAATAATGAAGTAAAGGATTTAAAAACTTTGGTGTAATTATGGATATTCTTTTGGGATTTATACTGGATACAATAATTGGCGACCCTTATAAACTGCCACATCCTATTAGATGGATTGGCAGTTTTATTAGTATACTTGAAAAACTGTGCAGAAAAATTGCAAGAAACAATACTATGCTTATGATACTGGGAGCAATATTGGCTATTGTGGTTATTTCTGTTTCCGGTGGCATTACGTTATTGGTGCTTAAATTGTCATCTTTCAATAAGTATGCTTATACAACAGTTTCTGCTATTATTTGTTACTATATGCTTGCCGGAAAGTCACTTAAAACAGAAAGTATGAAAGTTTATAAGGCTTTTGAAAACAACGACACAGAAGGTGCAAGAAAGGCTGTTTCAATGATAGTTGGCAGAGATACACAGTCTTTGACAAAAGAGGGCATTATAAAGGCAGCAGTGGAAACTGTGGCAGAAAACTCATCAGACGGAGTTATAGCTCCTTTGATATATATGCTTATTTTCGGACCTGTTGGTGGAGTAGTTTATAAGGCTGTAAATACAATGGACTCTATGATAGGTTATGTAGAGGAAAAGTATTTTTATATAGGCAAATTTGCTGCCAAATTAGATGATGTGTTAAATTATATACCGGCTAGAATATCTGGAATATTGGTCATTATATCGGCTTTTGTATTGAGATATGACTACAAAAATGCCTTTAGGATTTTTAAGAGAGACAGAAGAAAACACGCAAGTCCAAATTCAGCTCAGACAGAGTCAGCAATGGCAGGAGCTTTAGGAGTACAGCTTGCCGGAGATGCGACATATTTTGGTGTTGTTCATAAAAAGCCTTATATAGGTGATAAAAACAGAGAAATAGAAAACGAAGACATAAAGAGAGCAAATGATATAATGTATACAATGACAATCATTTGTCTTGTAGTTGGTCTTGTAATAAGGAGTGTGATAATGTGGCTAAAGTAATAATGGTACAGGGAACAATGTCAAATGCCGGTAAGAGTATTATAACTGCCGGACTTTTGAGAGTTTTTGCACAAGACGGATACAAGGTAGCACCTTTTAAATCTCAAAATATGGCATTGAATTCTTTTATTACAAAAGACGGTTTGGAAATGGGCAGAGCACAGGTTGTACAGGCTGAAGCTGCCGGTGTTGAACCTGACGTATTAATGAACCCAATACTTTTAAAACCAAATTCTGACACAGGTTCACAGGTTATAGTTATGGGTAAGCCTATAGGAAATATGAAAGCTAAAGAGTATTTTAAATACAAAAAACAGCTTATTCCTACAATAAAAGAAGCCTATAATAAATTAGCTGAAAAGTATGACATTATTGTAATAGAGGGTGCTGGTTCTCCGGCTGAAATTAATTTGAAATCTGATGATATTGTAAATATGGGTATGGCTGAAATGGTAGATGCACCAGTTATACTTGTAGGAGATATTGACAGAGGTGGAGTTTTTGCACAGCTTTATGGCACTGTGGAACTCTTGCCTTACAATGAGAAAAAGAGAATAAAAGGTATAGTTATAAATAAATTCAGAGGGGACAAGGCTATACTTGAAAATGGCATTACTATGCTTGAAAAGAAATGTCATACTCCTGTTGTTGGTGTTGTGCCTTATGGAAATATAGATATTGATGACGAGGACAGCTTGTCTACAAGACTTGAAAATAAAACTGTAGGAGCAATAGATATTGCTGTTATAAGATTGCCTAAGTTGTCAAACTTTACTGATTTTTCTCCCCTTGAACAATATGGTATGAGATATGTTTCAAGTGTAAAAGAACTGGGAAAGCCAGATTTGATTGTACTTGGGGGAACTAAAAATACTATTGCCGATATGAAGTGGCTTAATGAAACAGGCTTAAAGTCAGCTATACAAAAATTGGCTGAAAATGGTACAGATATTTTTGGCATTTGTGGTGGCTATCAGCTTATGGGTGAAAAAATAACTGATAGTGAGGGTGTTGAAAATGGCATTGACACTATAGAGGGTCTTGGACTGTTGCCTGTAGAAACTGATTTCTATATGGAAAAGACTACAAGACAGATTACAGGTGTAGCCTATAATGGCGAAAAAATAACAGGCTATGAAATACATCAAGGTCAAAGTGTAGTAAAGGGTGGACAGGCTTTTTCTGAAATTGAGGGCAGAAAAGAAGGTTGTGTTTTAAATAACTGTGTTGGTACTTATGTTCATGGTGTCTTTGATGAAACAGATTTTAGAGAAAAGTATATAAAAAGAATATTTGATAAAAAGGGTATTTCTTTTGACGTAAAAACTATAGATGTAGAAGAATATAAAAATAGTCAATACGATAAATTGGCAGACCTTATTCGTGAAAATATGGATATGGATAAAATTTATGAAATATTAGAGAATAAGGAAACTGACTATACTCCACAATTTGTACTTCCAAAGGATATTGAAGCACGAAGTATGGAAATTATAGAAAGTGAAATGATTACAGAAGTGCCAGAAGAATATAAGCCTATTGTAAAAAGGGCTATACACACTACAGCTGATTTTGACTATGAAACAAGTTTGTATTTTTCTCCAAATTGTGTT
Organism: uncultured Eubacterium sp.; assembly: GCA_900545305.1. GTDB lineage: Bacteria > Bacillota > Clostridia > Lachnospirales > CAG-274 > CAG-274. Next base: position 86,923 of record UQYD01000004.1, on the reverse strand, counting down.
GAACAGGCTAGAGAGGCTATAAAAAGAGGAGCATCAATAATAACTGACACTAATATGGCTAAAGCCGGTATTAATAAGAGAGTTTTAGGTAAATATGGTGGAGAAGTTTTATGCTTTATGGCTGATGAGGATATTGCTAAAAGAGCAAAGGAAAATGGCACTACAAGAGCTGTTGCCTCTATGGAGAAAGCATCAGAATTAGAGGGTGAATACATTATAGCTGTTGGGAATGCACCAACTGCCCTTATAAAGCTAAAGGAATTAATAGAAGAAAATAAAATAAAACCTGTACTTATAATTGCTGTGCCTGTAGGCTTTGTAAATGTAGTTGAGGCAAAGGAAATTATAAGTAAATGTAATGTGCCGGTTATAGTAGCCAGAGGAAGAAAAGGTGGCAGTAACTTGGCTGCGGCAATTTGTAATGGTATATTGTATGGTATAGAGTAAAAAATGTAAAAAATTTATAGTTGCAAAAAAATATATTTTGGAGTATAATAATAACAACAGAGTTGCCCGAAGTTATTAAGTGATTTTTAACATTGGGGACCAGGCTGGGTGATTTACCCAGCTTTTTTACTTTTTAGGAGAAAATATGTATTTAAAAGAACCTTTAAATTATGAACAACAAATTGAAAAATTAATAGAGAATAAAATACAAATATTAGATAGAGAAAAAGCAAAAAATATACTTTCTGAAATAAATTATTACAAACTTACGGGATATGCACTGCAATTTAGAAAAAACATAAATAAAAGTGAATGTAAAGAAGATACAACGTTAAAGATAGTATATAAAATTTATAAATTTGATGAAGATTTAAGAGCTGTTTTTCGGAAATATATCGAGATAGCAGAAGTTTACTATAAAACCCAGATAGCTTACGGATTTTCTACTGAAAAATGTATAGAAAGTCCATATAATCAACATTATGATGAAAATAATTTTTATAATAAAAAAGGTTATAGGGAGGTTATGCAAACCTTCAATAAGGAAGAAAATTACTATAAAGATAGTTTAATTGTAAAGCATCATAAACATAAGTATAAAGGGCAAATGCCGTTATGGGTAATGGTTGAGTTAATGACTTTTTCAAATGTTTCAAAATTATATTGTTCTATGTTTATCTCAGAAAAAGCAAAAATAGCTGATGAGGTAGGAGTAAACTATAAAACACTTGAAAATCACTTACATTGTTTGTCTGTATTAAGAAATAGGTGTGCCCATACTGCGAGATTATATAATACAAAATTTAATCCACCAGCTAGATTTACTAAACAATTTTTAAGGAAAAATCCTCAAATAAGCAATAATAGCTTATTTGCTTATTCTTTAGTACTTTTAAGAAGATTACCAAACTTAGAAACTAAACAGTTAATGGTAAATGACTTATATAATGTTTTTGATAAAAATATTGAATATATTGATTTAAAATTGATAGGTTTTCCGAAAAATTATAAAGAAGTATTAAAAAATAACATAAAATAAAAACAAGGAGTGCAAACACAAGGTATGCACTCCTTTTCTTTTTATGAATCGGAAAGATAAATCCGATGATTTGAATGGTCAAAAAATACTTACTTCAAACTACCATCTCCACCCATTAAGGCTGTTAATTCCTCAATACGTTCTAGTGGGAAAGGTGGCTCGCAAAGGGGTTTCATTGCTATACTCATAAGTTTCATTGGGTTATCGTCGGCAGCTACTCTATTTGATGAAAGTTTACCACATCTTTTGCAATGATGTATAATTGCCCATTCGCCATTTTTTCTTACCCAAACAGCTACAGGTTCCATAATTCCACCACAGTCAGATGCTCTATCTCCGGGTTCTTCATCAGCGTGAAGACTGGAAAGACAGTTAGGACAATGATTTCTATGGTCACTGCCTGCACCATTTGGAATTACAGGGCGACCACAAACCTTACAAGTAAAAGTATCATTACAAGGATGATTTTTATAATATCCCTTTTCATATTTTTTGCGTTTATTTTCTCTATTCATTTTTATTCCTCCATAAAAGTCAAATAACTTCTATTTTTCCTTTTGGGAGGAAAGCTGATATTGTTTTGCTAACCTCCCGATTAGCAAACAATATCCAATGTTATATTAATTTTCAAAAAGCAATCTCCTAAAAATAATTAATTTTCTTCTTCTTCTTCTTTTTCCTGAGGGTGTTCCTCTAAAATTTTGTTGTAAACATCAATGTATTCCTTAGCACTTCTGTCCCAAGAAAATCTTGTTTCAATAGCATTATGAACTACCTTATTCCATTGAGCCTTATCAGCATAAACTTTAAGACCCTCGTTAATAGCCCATATTAAGCCATTAGCATCATAGTCTTGGAACTGGAATCCATTGCCTTCGCCAGTTTCAGGGTTATAAACTTTTACTGTATCAACTAAACCACCAGTAGTTCTAGTAACAGGAATAGTACCATAGCTCATAGCAAAAAGCTGACCTAAACCACAAGGTTCGAAAAGACTAGGCATAAGGAAGAAATCACTGGCTGCATAAATCTTCTGAGAAAGTGCATCATCAAAGAGAATATTTGCACTTACCTTGTCAGGGTATCTATAAGCTAAATCCTTAAACATATTTTCGTAAGTATAGTCACCAGTACCGAGAATAACAAGCTGAACGTCCTTTGAAAGAAGTTCTCCTGCTGCCTGTAAAACAAGGTTAATACCTTTCTGTTCTACAAGTCTTGAAATAATACTGAATACCGGAACATCAGGGCGAACAGGAAGTCCTAAATCTTTCTGAAGCTGAGCCTTATTTTTAGCCTTTCCAGTTAAATCTTCAGCAGAGAAGTTAGCATAAATCTTTTTGCTAGTTTCAGGGTTGTTGGCATCATAGTCAATACCATTTACGATACCGTAAAGGTCATCTTTTCTAGCTCTTAAAACACCGTCAAGACCATAGCCATACTGTTCTGTCTGAACTTCATAAGCATATGTTTTACTTACTGTACTGATAGCATCAGCATATAAAAGACCGGCTTTCATAAAACTTGTCATATTATAAAATTCCAATTTATCATTTGTGAAGTAATAATTTTCGTCTAATTCCATCATACTAAGAGCGTGTTTAGGGAACATACCCTGATACTGGAGATTATGAACAGTATATAATGTACGAATATTTTTGTAGTCCTTAATAAGTGAGTACTTGTCTTTTAAGTAGACGCACATTGGACCAGTCTGCCAGTCATTACAATGTATAATGTCAGGCATAAAATCATCGTCTATATAGCTTAAAAACTCAATAGCAGCTTTACAGAAGAAAGCAAATCTTTCATCATCATCGCCATAGCCGTAGTAGCCGGAACGACCAAAGTAGTAGTCATTACCTATAAGGTAAGTAGGCACGTCTGTGTGCATTGTAAAAATATCTGCCTTTTGAGTACGCCAATCAAGGGTTACATCAAAAGACTTTATATATTCACAGCTAGTAAGGCACTCGTCCTTAATGGTTCTGTACTTAGGAAAAACAACTCTTGCATCAACACCGGCATTTCTTAATGCTCTTGGTAAAGAACCGGCAACATCACCCAGTCCACCACTCTTGGCATATGGTGCAACTTCAGAAGCAACAAATAATACTTTAAGACCCATACAAAAAACCTCCTGTCTGAATAAACCGAAAATTGAGAAATAATGTCGTTATTTACAAACTGCTTAGATTTGTAAATATTATTTGAATTTTTTTGTTTATTTTTTACATATTTATATTATAATTATACTATGTTATAATTCATTTATCAAGAAAAAAAGGAGAAAATTTTAAATGTCAGAATTAAAAAATAGAAATGAGATTTTACCTGAGGATAAATGGAGTGTTGAAGACTTATTCTCAAGTGACGAAGCATGGCAAAAACTTTATGACGATATAGAAAATAGCCTTAGTGGCTTTGATAAATTTAAGCCTCTTACAATGGCTAACATCTATGAATGCCTTAACTTCAGAGATGAAGTATACTTAAATACTGAAAGAGTATATGTATACGCAGGGCTTAGAGCAAATGAAGATAGTGACAATAGTTTCTATCAGGCAATGGATAGCAAGGCAGCAAGACTTTCTTCACTTGTTCAGGCTGCTTCAGCTTTTATTGACTCATCTATTGCACTTTTGCCAGAAGATGAAATCTTAAAGGCTGTTGAAACAGAGCCTCTTAAATTATATGCTCACTATTTGAAAGATATTCTTCGCAGTAAGGAACATATTTTGACACAGGACAAGGAAGAAATACTTGCACAGATGCAGGAAGTAGCAGGTGTGCCTTCTAATGTTTTCTATATGCTCAATAATGCAGATATGACTTTCCCTGATGTTGTAGACAGTAAGGGCGAAAGCCATAAATTAACTCATGGCACATTTATTTCTTATCTTGAAAGCAGTGACAGAGTTTTAAGAAAATCAGCTTTTAATGCTCTTTATGACACATACAAAAAACAGCTTAACACAATTACAGCATCTTACAGCGGTTCTGTAAAGGTAGATAGCTTTGGTGCAAAGGTAAGAAAGTATGGTTCATCACTTGAAGCACATTTAGAGCCTAACAACATTCCAACAGAAGTTTATACACAGCTTATTGATACTGTAAACAAAAACCTTAACTTAATGCACAGATATATTTCTATTCGTAAAAAGGCATTAGGTCTTGATGATTTGAATATGTATGACCTTTATACTCCTATTGTAAAGGATATTGACACTAAAAAGACTTATGAAGAAGCTGTTGAAACTGTTAAGGAAGCTGTTAAACCTTTAGGTGAGGACTATTGCAAGGTGTTTAATAAGGCACTTGACACTGACAGATGGGTAGATAAGTACGAAAACAAGGGTAAGAGAAGTGGTGCATATTCTTGGGGTGCTTACGGTTGCCACCCATTTGTTTCTATGAACTATAATGGCACTGTAGACTCTATGTTTACACTTATTCACGAAATGGGTCACTCTATGCACTCTCACTATACTTGGTCAACTCAGCCTGTAGTTTACGGAGATTACACTATATTTGTTGCAGAAGTTGCATCAACAGTAAATGAAGCCATCTTAATGGAACATTTATTAAAGACTACTGAAGACAAGAACCAGAGAAAATACCTTATTAACTACTATCTTGAACAGTTTAGAGGTACTCTTTTCCGTCAGACTATGTTTGCTGAATTTGAGCTTGAAGTTCATAGACGTGATGAGGCCGGAGAGGCTCTTACAAAGGAAGAATTAAATGAAATTTACTATAACCTTAACAAGAAGTACTACGGTGATGAAATAAATATTGATGAAAAAATATCCTGGGAATGGGCTAGAATACCTCATTTCTATACTGCTTTTTATGTTTATCAGTATGCTACAGGATATTCAGCAGCTATTGCTCTTTCACAGAGAATATTAAAGGAAAATGGCAAGGATGATTATATTAATTTCTTAAAGGGTGGTTCTTCTAAATACTCTATTGACCTTTTAAAGGGTGCCGGTGTAGATATGACAACTGCTGAACCTGTAGAAAAGGCTATGGAAGTATTTGCCAATCTTTTAGATGAAATGGAAAATTTGTTGACAGAGGAATAAAAAGGAATTATAATGTTTAAGATGTTTACAAATTGTTAAAAAATACTAATGGGGCAAATATTACTCTAAAGGAGAGAAAAATATGAAAAAATTGTTAGGAATATTTGCTGTTTCGGCATTGACTATTTTAGGTTGTACTACAGCTTTTGCAAGCAACAGTGTACAGGGTGATGCAGATTCAGACGGAATACTTACTGCTAAAGATAGTGCTTATGTTTTACAGAAAACCCTTGATTCTACTTTCAAAGTGCCAATGGCTGATGAAGAATATAGTGTTTACTGTGATGTAAATGGGGATAAGGTAGTTAATGCAGATGATGCAAGCCTTATTTTGCAGAAAGTATTAAATGATAGTGTTAAATTTGCTCCTATTGGTGGCAGTACAGAAACAACAACACAAACTACTACTGCTACAACAACAGAGACAACAACTGTTACTACAACAGAAACTACTACTCAGGTAACAACAGAAGGAACTACTGAAGAAACAACAATTCCAGAGGGATTTAATACAGTTCCTGAAAACTTTGACTATACAGTAAATGTAAGTAATTTCAGCGAATTAAAGTCAGCTCTTTCTGATTGTGCTAAAAAGAGTGGTCAGAAGGCAATTTACATTACTGACGATATTAATGCTACAGAACAGATTAAGCTTGCTACATCAAATGCAAATATTTCATTAATTGGTGTTGAAAAGGCTGACGGTTCTTATCCAGCTATTGATTTTGCTAAGTTTAGAGATTCAAAGAATAGTACAGGTGAAAATGGTACAGGTATTTATGTAAGCAAGGGTTCTTACTATAACTTTAAAAACCTTATTGTTAAAAATGCACCGGACTGTGGTATGAGAATTAAGAACTCAAATTCAGGTAACTGTATTGTTCAGAACTGTGTATTTAAGTATAATAATAACTCAGGTATTTCAGTAACTGCCGGTGGTCACGACAATACATTTATTGGTGTAGACTCTTACAGAAACTGTGATTTAGTTCAGAAATTAGGTAGTGACGCTGATGGTTTCTCTGTAAAGCTTAATGCCGGCAAGAATAACAAGTTCTTTGCTTGTAGAGCTTGGGAAAACGGTGATGACGGTTGGGATAGTTATAACTACTCAGGCGATTCTCCATATCACCTTGATTACATTGAATGTCTTTGCTACCACAATGGTGACTACGATATTTACAACGGTAAGTGGGATTATGAAAACAACTTACCACTTGATAAGGATTTACTTTATGTTCAGGCTATGATTAAGGCTGACCCAGATTTTGAAGCTAAGTATAATAACAGACAGCTTGATGTAAACAATTGGCCAAATATTACACTTACTAAGTTTGGTAAGTCTATTAAGGGTTCAGATATTAGCTATGAAAACTGGGACGGTAATCCAAATGGTTTCAAGTTTGGTAGTAAGTATACAACATCAGCTAGTACAAGAACTGTTAAGAACTGTATAGCTTTCAACAATGGTCAGAAGGGTTTTGATGAAAATAACTCAAAGGCTACTATTGATATGGAAAATACAATAGCATTTGACAACGGTTTCAAGGGCAAGAAGGGTCAGAGTGGTAACTCTAACTACCGTATGGAACTTATGAACATTCAGCAGTTTGATAATTGCTTTGGTTTCAATGGTGCTATTGATGACTTCTTACCAGAAGGCAAGACAGTTATTACTCCGGATGCTAGTACACAGGACGCAGTGAGAAATGCTACAACTGCTCTTAGTGATTCACTTCAGCAGTCTATTAGAGAAAATAAAATTCCAGGTATTGTTTGGTTTAATGACATCTTTGCTTTGACAAAATAATATAGACTTTAAAAACTGCTGTGTTATGTTAATACAGCAGTTTTTTGCGTTAATTGGGGAGAAAATTATGTGGAAAAAATTACTTAATTTATACTGGATATTTGTAAAAATGGGAGCTGTATGCTTTGGCGGAGGATATGCTATGCTCCCCATACTTGAAAGAGAATTAGTCCTAAAAAGAGGTTGGGTAACAAAAGAGGAAATTATAGATTATTATGCTTTAGGTCAGTGTACACCTGGGGTTATAGCTGTAAATACTTCTACATTTGTAGGCAATAAATTGGCTGGAAATTTTGGTGGAATTATAGCTACTCTGGGCTTTATAACACCATCTATTGTAATTATAACTATTATAGGAACTTTACTTGAAAATTTTGCCCATATTGAAATTGTGCAAAATGCTTTTTCCGGCATAAGGATTTGTGTGTGCGTTCTTATTATAAATGCAACTGTAAATCTTTGGAAAACAGCTATTACAGATAAATTTGGTCTTGTAATGTTTGTTATAGTTCTTGTGCTTTCCAGCTTTTTAAATATATCTCCTATATTCTTTGTATTAGGCTCAGGTTTTTTAGGCTTTTTATTTAAGACGTTGGGAGGTAAAAAGAAATGCTGATAGTTAAATTGTTTTACGAATTTTTCAAAATAGGACTTTTTGCTATTGGTGGAGGTATGGCAACATTACCTTTCCTATATAATTTGGCAGGTACGCACCCAGATTGGTTTAGTACATCACAGCTTATGGATATGGTGGCTGTTTCTGAGTCAACTCCCGGACCAATGGGTGTAAATATGTCAACTTATGTAGGTTTTACAACCGGTGGTGTATTTGGTGGTATTTGTGCTACCGTAGGTCTTGTAATACCTTCCATAATTGTAATACTTATTGTGGCAAAAATACTTGATAAAGCAAAGGATAATCCCACAGTACAAAAGGTTATATATGGTATTAGACCAGCATCAATGGGACTTATAGCAGGTGCTGCAGTTTTAGTAATGAAAGAGGCTTTAATAAACGTAGACTTATTTAAGCAGACAGGAAATGTAACAGATTTATTTGAAATCAAGTCAATTATATTTGCTGTTATACTCTATATTTTAATGGTAAAGTATAAAAAACACCCTATTATGTATATTGCGTTTTCTGCTGTAATAGGCTGTATAATTAAGTTTTAAGGGGTATTTTACATAAACTTTACATAAAAAATACTTGTTATATCTTTTTAGCTTATTGTAAATGATGTAAAATGAATACGATAGTGGTATAAATATGAGGTGAAATAAATGGCAAAGATTTTTGTAATAGAAGACGATGAAAGTATCAGAGAATTAGTAAAAGTAGCTTTACAGGGCTATGGACACGAAGTTTTTGATTTTGAATGTGCAGAAGATGCTCTTGAAGAATTAAAGCATACAAAGGCTGACTTGGGAATTTTTGATATTATGCTTCCCGGTATGGACGGCGTAGAGGCTGTTAAGGAGTACAGAAGTACAGAAACTAACGGTCATATGGCTATTATTATGCTTACTGCAAAGGATAGCGAAGTTGAAAAAATTATAGGTCTTGATAGTGGTGCTGATGATTACGTTACAAAGCCGTTTTCTGTAATGGAACTTATGGCAAGAGTAAGAGCACAGCTTAGAAGATATGAACAACCTGTAAGTAATAAAATTTCTTTAGGTACTATAAGCATAAACACAGATACAAGAGAAGTATTTGTAAATGGCGAAGAAGTAAAACTTACTTTTAAGGAATATGAACTTCTTGTTTTCCTTATTGAAAATGGCAACAAGGTTGTATCAAGAGATGAACTTTTAAATAAAATTTGGGGATATGAATACACAGGGGAAACAAGAACTATTGATATTCATATTAAAACATTAAGACAAAAACTTGGAACTGCCGGAGATTATATCAAGACCATCAGAGGTATGGGCTATAGAGCAGTTAAGGAGTAGGTCTATGAAAAATGCAGTATTAAAAAGATTTGTTTTTATAACACTTATAACTCTTGTAGTTAGTACGCTGGTTTGTTTATGGCTTGTAGGTGATTACAACCTTAACCAGACTAAGGCAAGTATGATAGATGCTGTAAAACTTATTGACTACAGCTTGGATTACAACGAGGATATTAATGAACAGATAAATAAAATAAATCCATTAATAGTTGATTCCTCTAGTCGTATTACGGTTATTGACAAAAATGGCGTAGTTTTGGGAGATACATATAAAGGGATAAATTACGAGGATAACCATTTACAAAGACCGGAGGTTTTAGAGGCACTTAAAAATGGTAGGGGAATAGATGTCAGAATGTCTGATACAACAAATGACCGTATGCTCTATGTGGCTCAGGTTTGTAGTGACAATGAGCATATACTGAGGGTTTCAGTTCCATACAATGGCAAGGTTTATCTTGCTTTGTGGATGTTGCCAGCAGTAGTGTTAAGCAGTATTTTTGCTTTTATTGTTTCAGTTTTGTTTTCGAGACATTTTACAAATACAGTTTCAAAGCCTTTACAGCAGGTTACTGATGAAATAAGAAAAATACAAGATGGGGATTATACTTCTCCTCTTAAAGTTTATGAATATGATGAAATTACAGAAATTGCATCAGCTGCCCATAACCTTGCACAGAAAATAAAGATGACTATGGAAGAAATAGTTGCAGAAAGAAACAAGGCACAGTATGTTCTTAACAATATGAGCGAGGGTCTTGTACTTTGTGATAAAAATGGTTATGTAAGCTCTATGAATAAGGTGGCTAATGTTGTACTTGGCTGTGGAAATGTTCCTATAGGAAAGCATATTGTAAACTATACTAGAAATGTAGATGTTATAAATGGTGTTGCAGATGCCTATAACAAGGGTAAAGTTGTTACCTTTGACTTTGATGCACCAGACGGCAGAGTTATATCAGCTAATATTACAAGGGCTACTGAAAATTCAGACATAGGTGTTATTATAGTTCTTATTGATGTAACTACTGACAGGGAAACTCAAAAATTAAGACAAGAGTTCTTCTCAAATGCCTCTCACGAACTTAAAACGCCTATTACATCAATACAGGGATATTCAGAACTTCTTACAAGTGGTATGGAATATCCACCTGAACAGAAAAAAGAGTTTTTATTGAGAATAAAGAAAGAGGCTCAAAATATGACTACTCTTATAAATGATATTCTTATGATTTCTCGTCTTGAGGCAGGAACTACTGTTCAGAGTAAAAATGAGTTTGATATTTCACTTATGTTAGACGAAATTTTGTTGTCAGCTAAACCTATGATTGACGAACAGAAATTAAATGTTGTATGTAATTGCCCGTCTATTATTATTAATGCAGAATACAAAAGGATATATGAGTTATTTAACAATGTAATTATAAATGCTGTTAAATACAATAAGCCGGAGGGTTCTGTACTTATAAATGTAAATTGTGCCGGCAAAAAGCTACACTTTAATGTAAAGGATACAGGTATTGGTATTCCTGATGTTAGTCAACAAAGAGTTTTTGAAAGATTTTACAGAGTTGACAAGGGTCGAAGTAAGAAAATTGGTGGAACAGGTCTTGGCCTTGCCATTGTAAAACATATTGTAAATTATTATAAAGGTACTGTTACCCTTAGAAGTAAATTAGGAGAGGGTACAGAAATAGATATATTAATTAATTTATAGTGGAAAGCACTTCCCAATGTAAAAAATACAGTTTTTTTGCATTAATGGGGAGTGTTTTTTATTTTACATTTCTATGTTAAATATGTAAAAAAGCATTGATTTGACCAATGAATATGCCACTTTATCTAAATTTTACAAAACCTAAACATAAATATGATAGTTGATAAATCTTCTTTAAAATATAATAACTAAGAATTAACTCACAGAGATTATTAAAAAGGAGAAATCAAAATGAAAAAATTTATTTCAGGATTATTAACAGCAGTTTTATTAGCAACAACTCTTGCAGGTTGTGGTGGTACAGCAGATAGCTCATCACAGGGCGAAGGTTCTACAGCAGCAGCTGACAGCAGTAACATTACTGGTACTGTTACAATGAACGGCTCTACTTCAATGGAAAAGTTTGCTAATGCTTTAGACGAGGCTTTTATGGCTAAGTACCCAGGTATTCAGGCTACTGTTCAGTTTACTGGTTCAGGTGCAGGTATTGAGGCTGTAGCAAATGGTACAGTTGATATTGGTAACTCATCAAGAGCATTAAAAGACGAAGAAAAGGCAAAGGGTCTTGTAGAAAATGTTGTAGCTATTGATGGTATTGCAGTTGTTGTAGACAAGGCTAATCCAGTAGAAGACATTACAAAGGACCAGCTTGCTCAGGTTTATAGTGGTCAGATTACAAACTGGAAAGACCTTGGCGGTAGCGACCAACAGATTGTAGTAATCGGTAGAGAAGCATCTTCTGGTACAAGAGGTGCATTTGAAGAATTACTTAAACTTGAAGACAAGTGCAAGTATGCACAGGAAATTGATTCAACAGGTGCTGTAATGGCAAAGGTTGCTGCAACTCCTGGTGCTATTGGTTATGTTTCACTTGATGTAATTGATGATACAGTACATACATTAAAGATTGACGGCGTAGAACCAACAGAAGAAAACATTAAGGCTGGTAGCTACACATTACAAAGACCATTTGTAATGGCAACTAAGGGCGAAGTTAGCGAACAGTCTCAGGCAGTACAGGAACTTTTCAACTACATTAATAGTGATGAAGGTCAGCAGATTATTAGCAAGGTTGGTTTAATATCAGCAAAATAAAGTAAGGAGTGCAAAACAATGCAAGATACGGAAGCAGTTATGCCTGTAAATAAAAAAACAAATGTAACTGGCATAAAGACAGGAAATAGTGGCTTTTCAATAAACGGAAGTAAGGGTTCAAAAGCTCTTATTGAAACAATAATGGAAATTATATTCTTCGTTTGTGCCATATTTGCAGTAATAGCTGTTGCTGCAATTACAATATATATGATAATATCTGGTGCACCGGCTTTAATGAAAGTCGGTATAGTAGATATGCTTTTTAATACAGTATGGCAACCAACAGCGGCAGAACCTTCATTTGGTATAGCATACATTGTACTTACATCTATTATTGGTACAGCTTTTGCTATAGTCCTTGGTGTTCCAGTTGGTCTTCTTACGGCTGTATTTATTTCAGAAGTTGCTCATAAAAAGGTGGCAGCAGTTGTAAAGCCAGCAGTTGAACTTTTGGCAGGTATCCCATCTATTGTATATGGTTTGTTGGGTCTTTTAATTATAAATCCTCTTATGTATAAGTTGGAATTAGCAATATTTAAGGATAATCCTAATCATCAGTTTACTGGTGGTGCAAACCTTATTTCAGCAGTTATTGTGTTGGCGATTATGATTTTACCAACAGTTATAAATGTATCTTATACATCATTACAGGCTGTTCCAGTAAAAATGCGTCAGGCATCTCTTGCTCTTGGTGCAACAGAGGTTCAGACAATTTTCAAGGTAACAATTCCAGCAGCTAAGTCTGGTATTATTACAGCTATTGTACTTGGTGTAGGTAGAGCAATAGGCGAGGCAATGGCCATTGTACTTGTTTCTGGTAATGCTGTAAATATGCCATTACCATTTAACTCAGTTCGTTTCCTTACAACAGGTATTGTATCTGAAATGTCTTACTCTTCAGGTCTTCATAGACAGGCATTATTTACAATCGGTCTTGTGTTGTTTGTATTCATTATGATAATCAATATTACAATTAGTAAAATTATAAAGGCAGGTGAAGAAAGTGGAAAATAGTATATGCGTAAAACAGACAAGAATTAAGGATAACTTTTTTATGGGTCTTATATACCTTTCTGCTTTTATAGCCGTAGGTCTTTTAGTAGGTATCATTTGCTATGTAGCTTTCAGAGGTGTTTCTTCAATAAGCTGGCAGTTTTTATCTACTATACCATCTACTCTTGAGGGTACATTTGGTATTTTAGGTAACATAGTAAATACATTATACATTATAGTAATTACACTTATTATTGCTACACCTATTGGTATTGGGGCAGCAGTATACTTGACAGAATACGCAAAGCCGGGCAAGATTGTAAGCCTTATTGAGTTTACAACAGAAACTCTTGCAGGTATTCCATCTATTATTTATGGTTTGTTTGGTATGGTATTCTTTGGTATATCACTTCACTTAGGATATTCAATACTTTGTGGTTCACTTACTCTTACATTAATGGTACTTCCTATTATTATAAGAACAACACAAGAGGCACTTAAAACAGTTCCCCTTGGCTATAGAACTGGTGCTTTAGGTATTGGTGCTACAAAGTGGTATATGATTAGAACAATTATTTTACCTAGTGCTATGCCAGGTATTGTAACAGCAGTTATATTAAGTGTAGGTCGTATCGTTGGCGAGTCTGCTGCACTTCTCTTTACAGCAGGTAGTGCCTACCTTTTACCAAAGAACTTGTTCTCACATGTTTTAACATCAGGTGGTACACTTACAATACAGATGTACTTGAGTATGTCTAAGGCTGATTATGGCAACGCCTTTGCTATTGCTCTTGTACTTATAGTAGTAGTATTGGCAATAAACGCATTGACAAAGGTAGCAACAAAGAAATTAAGTTAGGAGTTATAGTATGAATTCAAAAATAAGCGTTAGCAATTTAAACTTATATTATGGTCAGAACCACGCATTAAAATCTGTAAATATGGAAATACCAGAAAATGAAATTACAGCCTTTATTGGACCTTCAGGTTGTGGTAAATCTACTTTTTTAAAGACTCTTAACAGAATGAATGACCTTGTTGAGGGCGTAAGAATTGAGGGTAAAGTTGTTCTTGACGGAGAAGATATTTACTCTCCAACAGTAGATACTACACTTTTAAGAAAAAAGGTAGGTATGGTATTCCAGCAACCAAATCCATTCCCAATGAGTATTTATGACAATATTGCCTATGGTCCTAGAATACACGGTATTAAGAACAAGGCAAAACTTGATGAAATAGTTGAAACATCATTAAAGGGTGCAGCTATTTGGGACGAAATTAAGGACAGACTTAAAAAATCTGCTTTAGGTCTTTCAGGTGGTCAGCAACAGAGACTTTGTATTGCCAGAGCTTTAGCTGTAAAGCCGGAAGTATTACTTATGGACGAACCTACATCTGCTCTTGACCCTATTTCTACTTTAAAGGTTGAGGAACTTATGGCAGAACTTAAAAAGAATTACACTGTTGCAATAGTTACTCATAATATGCAACAGGCTACAAGAATTTCAGATAATACAGCATTTTTCCTTGTAGGTGAAATGGTGGAAATGAATAAGACAGAAGAATTGTTCTCTCGTCCTATGGATAAGAGAACAGAAGATTATATTACTGGTAGATTTGGTTGATATTTTAGAGAAGGAGATGTATAATATGAGTAGTGCTAGACCAACTTTTGAGGAGGCTTTAACACAACTTAATGTAGAACTTATAAAAATGGGTGCTACTGTGGAAAAGTCAATTATGGACGCAGTTGAGGCTTTTAAAAATCACGATGAAAAATTGGCTAAGGATATTGTAGCGAAAGATAGAATTGTTGACGATATGGAAAAAAATATCGAGGCTCAGTGTCTTTCACTTATTTTGAGACAACAGCCGGTTGCCGGTGATTTAAGAGTTGTTTCTACTGCCCTTAAAATGGTTACAGATATGGAAAGAATAGGTGACCAGGCTTCTGATATTGCAGAACTTATTCCTCACTTAGGAGAGGGCGATACGTACGATGCCTGCTCACACATTCCGGCTATGGCACAGGTAGCTCTTGAAATGGTACACGGAGCAATAAATGCCTTTGTTGAGGGTGATGTTCAGAAGGCAAAAGAAATCATTAATAAAGATGATATTGTTGACGACTATTTTGACAAAGTAAAAAATGAAGTTGCTGACCTTTTGAGAGAAAAAACAGGTTCAGTTGACGTTATATTAAACTTCTTAATGATTGCTAAGTATTTTGAACGTATCGGTGACCACGCTGAAAATATCTGTGAATGGGTTGAGTTTAGCAAAACTGGTGAATACAAAGATGAGAGAATAATTTAATCCGTAAGGGGGATTTTTTATGAAGGTAGGTATTGTAGATATTGGTTCAAATACCATTAGACTTGTTGTGTATGATGTAATTGATATGACCTACAAGGAGATACTTAATCAGCGTAGTTTTGCAGGACTTATTGAATATGTTGATGATGACCGCCTTTCTCAGACAGGTATGGATAAGTTGGTAAAGACTCTTAGCAATATTAAGGAACTTACTTATCTTGTGCGTTGTGACAAGGTGTTCTATTTTGCAACTGCATCTCTTAGAGGACTTAGCAATAGTATTGATTTGCTTACTTATATTAAAAAAGAACTTGATATTGATATAGATATTATTACTGGGGAAGAAGAAGCCTATTTTGACTATGTCAGCCTTAAAAATTCAAAGATAACTAAAACCGGTCTTGGTATTGATTTAGGTGGTGGTAGTTGTCAGGTCTTTGCTTTTGACGGTGATGATGTTGAAAAAAGCAATTCTTTCCGTATTGGTTCACTTTTGTTATACAAAACCTTTGTTTCTAGTCTTTTTCCAAAGGAAAGAGAAAAGAAAGCAATTAAGAACTATGTTTTGGCAGAATTGGAGAAAAGTCCGGAACTTAAAAAATTGGGCTTTACAGATATATATGCTATGGGTGGTACAGCGAGAGCTGCTATTAAACTTCATAGAGTTTTAGCCGGTAGTAGCCCAAAGGTTAAAAATAATTATGCTCTTACTGTTGAACAGATTGACGAAATGATGGATACTATATATGATATGGGCAAGGACGGTATTAAGCTCCTTTGTCACGTTATTCCGGAAAGAGTGTACACTATTATTCCAGGTCTTATTGCTATTAAAGCCATTTGTCAATATACCGGGGCAAAGGGCATAGTTGCTATAAAGAGTAGTGTTCGAGAAGGCTATCTTACAGAAAAGGTAATAAAAAAATAAACTTTTTTCATAAATAAATTTTTCTTTTTTGAAACCACATTTTCTTTTTGAAAGTGTGGTTTTTTTGTTGCAAAAACGCATTAAATTTTGTTTCAGGTCTAGGGTCTTTCGACAAATTTTATATGGGTATAGAATTATACTATTTTGTAATAGGGGAGGCATAGATATGTATAAATTAAATTTACAATATTGGAACAAGGAAAAATTGGCAAGTATTGTGTTTGTAATTGTAGGGCTATTAATGGGCAGGGTTGTGCTTTTTGGTGGTATAAATGGCTGTGCCATAGGTTATTTAACTTGCTTTTTGTTTAATAAAAATATTTTTTATGCTGTTGCTGTAACTATTTTTACAGGACTTATGACAGTAAGAAAAACAATGGACGTAGGTGAATATGTCATAGCCATAGTTTTGATGTGTTTATTCAACTTTTTGGGAAGTGGTCGGATACAGGAAAATAAGAAATATTTTATTGGTGGCTTGTCACTGTTATCGGGAGCTTTGATTATAGCAAGTTTTACGGGAAACTTTGTATACTACTGTATCATAGGAACTTTGGAGGCTATTTTTACTGTGGTGATAGCCTATGTTCTGGATAGGGGCATAGGCGTTTTAAGAAGTGACGGTAAGAAAGAGTACATAGACGGAGAGGAAATATTAAGTCTTTTTATACTAGGGGTAGCAGTAATCTGTGGTAGTGGGAATTTGGTCATTTTAGGCGTACCACCAGCCTTAGTTGCAGTGGTGACGGTAATTTTTATATCTGCTGTAAAAGGTGGCTGTATGCTGGCAATAGCTAGTGGTGCAACTATGGGTATGATGTTGTCCTTTGCAAATATTTATCCGGTTGGCATAGTGTCTACATTGGCAATAGGTGGTTTAACATCAGCTATGGCAGGACGATTTCGTAAAATTTTTATGCCTATAGGCTTTGTACTTTCTTTTGCCCCAATGGTGGTATATTACAGGCTGGATTTACTTTCTGTTGGAGCTTTTGTGGCAATATTGTTGGCCGGTATTATTAATATGTACGTTCCGGAGAGATTATATCTAAATTTTTCAAATATTATTAATACGGGGAAAAGTCAGAGTAATCTGTATAATTATGAAATTAAAAATATGGTGTGTGGAAAACTTAAAAAGTTTGCCCAATGTTTCTCAGATTTGGACTCCTACATACAAATGGCATCGGTTTCTCAGGAAACCGAAGATATGAAATTTGAAATATTTGATAAATGTACTTCCAATGTTTGTGGAAGATGTAACCGACAGGGAACTTGCTGGGAGGGAAACTATAAAACAACCTATGAAAATTTATATGGACTTGTAAGTCAGTGGGTGGATAAAGGAAATGTGGATTTTAAAAATTTGCCCAACTACTTTATTGCATCTTGTGCAAAGTACAGGGAGTGGTTGTTGTGGGCAAAAAATTCAATAGATGAAAACAAGTTTAAAAATCTTTGTGTAGCCCAAAAGGAAGAATATAGACAATTACTGTCTGTTTACATAAGAAATGTGGCACAAAGAGCAGAAAGCATAGTATCAGAAATAGAAATGGAGACGGATATAGACATAGAATTATCGGAAAAAATTTATAGAAAAACAGCATATATGGGAATAAAGGGTGTTACAGTTTCAAAGGGAGAAAAGGGGTGTATATTAAGAATTTTATTGCCAAAGGATAATAGTTGGGAGCTTTGTGAAGGTAGGCTTTTGCCTTTGTTAAAAGAATTTGTTGGTGTTAATATTGTGAAGACAGAGGAAAGGTTGGTTGATGATAATACTTGGAGCATTACACTGGTTGAAGAACCTAAATTGAGGATTTCAGCTTATTGTTGCTCTAAGCCTAAAAATAGTGAAAATATATGTGGTGATAGCTTTATATTTACAGACTTGGAAAATGGCAGATATTTATTGGCACTTGCTGACGGTATGGGGAGTGGTAAATCGGCCGGAACAGAAAGTGCAGCAGCTGTTGAAATGTATGAGGATTTTACACAGGCAGGATTTTTTAGAGATGATGCTTTGGAGCTTATAAACTCTCTTGTTTCAGGCAAAAACGAGAGTTTTTCAACATTGGATATATGTACTGTGGATAAATATACAGGTAAAGCCGAATTTATAAAAATAGGTGCTGTATCCACATTTATATTAAAGAGAAAGGGCGTAGAAATATTAAAATCAAATACTTTGCCGGTTGGTATATTGGAAAATGTAGATACTAAAATATATGAAAAGAGGGTTGAAAAAGGCGACGTAATCGTAATGATGACAGACGGCATATTCGAAGCAGGAAAGAGTGGCGAAAATGAATATAAATTTATAGAAATGTTAGAAAAAAGGGAGAAAACAACGGCTGAAAAAACAGCTAAAAAAATTATGGAAACTGCCTTGGAAATGGGTAAAAATAAAATAACTGATGATATGACAGTGTTGGTTGCTAATATATATTAAATACTTGAGTTTTATATAAAAACAGTTTATACTCTTTTTATTAGGAGTGTGGACAAATGTTAGCTTTAGTAACAAAAACTATAGAAAGAAATAAAATGCTGAAAAAAGGCGACAGTATAGTTGTGGGAGTATCTGGTGGAGCAGATTCTGTATGCCTTTTAGATGTATTGAATAAATTAAAGGATAAATACAATCTGAAAATTACAGTTGTGCATATAAATCACTGCATAAGGGGTAAGGAAGCTGACAGAGATGAGGCCTTTGTAAAATCCCTTGCTGAGAAGTATGGCAATGACTATAAGGCTTTTTCTTATCCTGTAGAAAAAATGGCAGAAGAAAATGGTACAACTGTTGAGGAAATGGGTAGAAATTTAAGATACTATTCCTTTAGAAAAGTAGCCGGCGAAAAGGGAAAGATAGCAGTTGCCCACAATAAAAATGATAATTGTGAAACAATGCTTATGAGATTTTTTAGAGGTACCGGTGTAAAGGGGCTAGGTGGTATTTCTCCCGTAAGAGGGAATATTATAAGACCTTTGATTTCAGTAGATAGAAATGCTATTGAAGAATATTGTGACGAAAATAGTTTGAATTATTGTACTGATTCAACAAACAATGATACAGAATATACAAGAAACAAAATAAGACATAATATTATACCTTTAATTGAAAAAGAGTTTAATCCGTCTATAGTTGATGCTATGTATAAAACAGCAGAAATTATGGCTGGAGAAGAAGAATATATGGATAGACAGGCAAGAATGGCATACAGCTATTGTGCTGTTGGGGACAAGGTTCTTTCTGTTGAAAAACTTTTGGACTTAGACAAGGTTATTTTAAAGAGAGTTTTAAGACTGGGTTTTATAGATTTTTCAGCTGATTTACACGATGTTTCCTATGAACATATAAAATCTGTGGAAAGTCTTTTATATAAGAAAAATGGAAAGGTGGTACAGCTACCTCATAATTTAAGAGCATCAAGAATTAACAACTGTATAATTTTCTCAAAACATATAGAACATAAAGAGGTTTTATATAAGTTAGAGCCAGAAGAACCAAAATATATTCCGGAAATAGGGAAAACTTTGTTAATTTCTAAAAAAAATTTGACAAATCCAAAAATACTATATACTATTTCTTTTGATTATGATAAAATAAAAGGTGATTTTTATTTTAGAAATAGAAAAGCCGGAGACAAAATTTATCTAAATGGTGTAGGTGGAAGAAAGAGTTTGAAGAAGATTTTTTCTGAGCTTAAACTATCAAAAGATGATAAAGACAGTATCACTTTATTGGCTGTAGATAATGATGTTTTGTGGATTCCCAATTACAAAACTTCTGATATGTACAAGGCTAATGAGGATACAAAAAATGTAGTATATATGTATTTAAAGGAGAAAGAAAACTAATGAAGGAAAAACTTACGGTACTTATAGGAGAAAAAGAAATTCAATCAAGAGTTGAAAAGTTAGCCGCAGAAATTTCCGAAAGCTACAAAGGAGAAAGTTTACTTGTTGTTGGTATTTTAAGAGGAGCTATAATGTTTATGGTAGACCTTCTTAAAAAACTTGAAATTGATGATGTTCAGATTGACTTTATGGCTGTTTCAAGCTACGGTTCAAGTACAGTATCTAGTGGTAAAATAAACATTAAAAAAGATTTAAGTGAAAGTATTGAAGGCAGAAATGTGCTTATTGTTGAAGATATTATTGATACTGGTAATACATTGTATCACTTGATTGAATATCTCCAGAAGGACAATCCAAAGTCAGTAAAACTTTGTACACTTTTTGACAAGCCTGAAAGACGAGAAAAAGAAGTTCCTGTTGATTGGGTAGGCTTTGATATTCCTAATAAATTTATTGTAGGTTATGGTCTTGATTATGCCCAGAGATACAGAAATTTACCATACATTGCAGAGCTTGCGTTTGTAGAGGATGAAAATGAAAATTAATAGCTTATAACAGCTGTTTCTTCGACAAAATTTCCTTGAATAAATTTGTAAAATATGGTATCATAAAACGATAACGGTAGATGGGTATTAGCTATTTTCCGATATATAAAATTTATTATTAGGGGGAGAGAGATGAAAAACAATTTTTTACGTAATCTTGGTATGTATCTGGTTATTTTCCTTTTCATTATAGGAATGATTTTAGTAAACAAGAACTTTTCAAGTTCTACACCACAGACTACAGATTATGTTTACAGCGATATGATTTCCCAGATTAATGGTGATAAAGTCGAGTCTATCACTTTGCAACGTGATGCAGATGTTTCTGATTCCGGTACAGCAGTTGTTAATTTAAAAGACGGCAAGTCTTATAAGGTAACAATAAGCAGTGTGTCATCATTTGTGGATACTGTAAATCCAGCAGTTGAAAAAGGATTAAAACTTACTACACAGGCTCCATCAAAAGCCGGTAATATGTTTTCTATTATTGCAACTATTGTTAGTATAGTTGTTGTTATTGCACTTTTCTTCTTCTTATTCCAGCAGATGCAAGGTGGTGGAGGCGGTGGCAAAGTGATGAACTTTGGCAAGTCAAAAGCTAAGATGCAAAATCCTGGGGATAAGAAAGTTACATTTAAAGATGTGGCAGGTCTTGAGGAAGAAAAGGCAGAAATTGAGGAAATAGTAGATTTCCTTAAACAGCCAAAGAAATTCGTAGACTTAGGTGCTAGAATACCAAAGGGTATACTTATGGTAGGCCCTCCTGGTACAGGTAAAACATTACTTGCAAAGGCTATTTCAGGTGAGGCAAATGTTCCATTTTTCTCTATTTCCGGTTCAGACTTTGTAGAAATGTTCGTTGGTGTTGGTGCATCAAGAGTTCGTGACCTTTTTGAACAGGCAAAGAAAAATGCTCCTTGTCTTGTATTTATTGATGAAATTGATGCTGTAGGTCGTAGACGTGGTGCCGGTTTAGGTGGTGGCCACGATGAAAGAGAACAGACACTTAATCAGCTTCTTGTAGAAATGGACGGTTTTGGTGTAAATCAGGGTGTTATTGTTATGGCTGCTACAAACAGACCAGACATTCTTGACCCAGCACTTTTAAGACCGGGTCGTTTTGATAGACAGGTTGTTGTTGGTGCTCCTGACGCAAAGGGCAGAGAAGAAATTCTTCAGGTTCACGCAAGAGGAAAGAAACTTGCTCCAGACGTTGACCTTAAGGATATTGCAAATACTACACAGGGCTTTACTGGTGCAGATTTGGAAAATCTCTTAAATGAGGCAGCACTTCACGCAGCAAGAAAGAATAAGAAAGAAATCTCTATGCAGGATATAAAGGACTCATTTATCCGAGTTGCTTTAGGTACAGAGAAAAAGAGTCATATTAAAACTGAACTTGAAAGAAAGATTACAGCTTATCACGAAGCTGGACACGCAATTCTTTTTGAAAAGATGCCAGATTTAAGTCCGGTTCATACAGTTTCTATTATTCCTATTGGTATGGCTGGTGGTTACACAATGCCAGTTCCTACTGAAAAGAGCTTTAGATTTAAAAGGTCTATGGAACAGGAAATAGTTGCTACATTTGGTGGTAGAGTAGCTGAAGAAATGATTTTTGGCGACTATACACAGGGTGCAAGCAAGGATATTGAACAGGCCACAAACCTTGCTAGAAATATGGTAACTCGTTTTGGTATGAGTGAAAAAATGGGTCCTATTCTCTATGGTGAAGAAGACCACGAAGTATTCCTTGGCAGAGATATTGGACATAGCAGAAACTATGGCGAAAATGTTGCAGGTCAGATTGATAGTGAAATCAGAAGAATTATTGACGAGGCTTACAACAAGGCTAAGGAAGTTCTTGAAGAAAATAGAGATGGACTTGAGAGAACTGCTCAGCTTCTCCTTAAAAAGGAAAAGGTTAGTGGTGATGAATTTAGAGAAGTATTAAACAATGAAACTGTAGAAGAACCACAGGAAACTGTTGTTATTGACAGCGAACATTTTAATGCTGAAAATAGTGAAAACTAATATTAAGGCTGTCGAGTTTTCGACAGCCTTTTTGTGTATAATGAATCGGAAAGATAAATCCGATGGCTTGCTTGCAAGCCACAAATTAACAAAGTTAATTTGTTCTGACAATGAATCGGAAAGATAAATCCGAGGTTTTGAACAGGAGGAATAAAAATGTTATTTTTAGAATACCCAAAATGCTCAACTTGTAAAAAGGCTAAAAATTGGCTTGAAAGTAATGGAGTTGAGTTTGAGGACAGACATATTGTGGAAAACAATCCAACAGCCGAAGAATTAAAGGTTTGGTATGAAAAAAGTGGTTTACCACTTAAAAAGTTCTTTAATACAAGTGGCTTAAAGTACAAGGAACTTGGCTTAAAAGATAAATTGCCTAATATGACAGAAGAAGAACAGCTTAATCTTCTAGGAACAGACGGTATGCTTGTTAAACGTCCTCTAGTTATAGGCGATGACTTTGTTTTAATAGGTTTTAAAGAACCTCAATGGGCTGAAAAATTAAAATAGCCATAATGTAGAATTTCACCTTCCTTTTTGTACAATATTTCGGACTGAAGTTTATTGACTTTAATTTTCTTTAGTCGTATACTTGTACTTATGACTAAAAAAGGAAGGTGTTTTTATTGAAAAAACTATTATGCACAGCTATTTTGGCACTTGGTGTCATTATGCTAATGACGGTGGGAGCTTATGCCCAAATGCCAAAGGACAAAATAGCACTACAGGGAGAGGACAGCTTTAAGGCTGAAATGTTTAATGAATTTAGTGACACTATTGAGGACAATGCCCTCTACGTTGCCACTACAGGTATCGACAGTAATACAGGTACAATAGACAAGCCTTTTGCTACTGTTCAAAAAGCCTTAGATACAGTAAAGGCAGGTCAGACAATATATGTCAGAGGTGGTACTTATAATGCTCTTAATACATTTAAGACATCAGGTAGTGAGGGTAAGTATATTACATTGAGAAACTACCCTAATGAAACACCTTTTTTGACTTGTACAACTGGTACAGACGGTGCTATTTTGCACTTGAATGGCTGTAATTACATTAAGATTTATGGACTTGAAATAGGTGGACATTCAGCTGAAAAGGCCTATGGTATTCTTCTTGACGATTGCGAAAATCACGTTATTATAAGCAATAATCACATTCACAATTTACTTACTACAAAGCCTGGGGAAAATGAAAACGGCGAAGCAAATGGTATTTTGCTTTTTGGCGAAGGTAAGACAGACGAAACTTCTATTAACAATATTTGTATTGAAAATAATAATATACATAATAATACAACAGGTTGGAGTGAAACACTTTCAACTTCTGGTAACTGTAAATATGTAAATGTAATCAACAATACTGTACACGACAATACTAACATTGGTATCGACTTCTATGGTAATGCAAAATATTGTACTGTTCCAGCTTATGACCAGCCTAGATACTGTGTTGCTGCCGGTAATACTGTTTACAATTCTATATGCTCATATGCAGAGTGTGCAGGTCTTTACTTAGACGGTGCAAGAGATACTATATTTGAAAACAATATTATTTATGGCAGTATGTATGGTATTGAAATTGGTTCAGAAGAATTGCAGGCAGATTATCCTGTTAAAAATGTTATAGTCAGAAATAATCTTGTATACAAAAACTCTTGTGGTGGTATAAGAGTTGGTGGTTATGATAAGAAAAAAACCGGCTATGTGACAGAAACAAAGATATATAATAATACCCTTGTAGATAATGGTGAAGGCGAAGGTGGTTGGAATGGTGAATTCTGTTTTGTAAAATGTAATGGTGTAGATGTTAGAAACAATATGGTGTATAAATCTTCTAACAAGTACCCATTAATTGGTAAAGATTTGCCGGCACAATATACCTTAAATGTTACATTTAACAACAATGTGTTTTATGACACAAATGGCTCTGATGGTGTTTATTTTGAATATCAAGATAAATCATTTGAAGGTATAGATGCCTTTAACACTTTTGTAGGTGGTACAAACTATAGTGGTAAACCTAGTTTTAATAGCGATTATAGCCTTGCCAACGGCTCTTACGGTATTGATTTAGGTGACAATGGTGTTTTAAATGATATGGGTAGCATGGTTGATTTAGGCAACAATTACAGAGCTATTGGAACTGTAGATGTAGGTGCTTTTGAGTATCAAGATGGTAGCAAGCCTACAGTTACAACAGTTTCTACAACAACAACAACTACAGAGGCAACAACAGAAACTACAACATATGATAAGGCCGATTTAAACAAAGATGGAAATGTAGATAAAAAAGATTGTGCCATTATGTTAAAGTTGGTACAGGGATTGAAAACAGATATTGTTGCCACTGATTTAAACAATGACGGTAAAATAGACTTGCTAGATGCTTTGTGGTACTTAGCTAAAAGTTCTGCTAAGGTTTGGAATTACACTACAGGAGAAAATACAGATGATTTCTATAGCGTAAAGGCTAAGAATTATAAAGATGCCACAACTATTACATATAATGGATTGATACTTACAAAGGCTGTTAAAATGGAAAGTGGCACAGCAATATCCTTTACGGCTCCAAAAGACGGTACACTTACACTTGTAGCTAATGGTGGTAGTGGTAAAAAGATAAAAGTAAATAATGTTTCATATACTATTGTATCAGACGGTGCTTTAGAAGTTCCTGTAAAAGCAGGAACAGTTACAGTTTCTAAAGATACATCTAGTACATACTTATATTATATGAGTTTTAAATAAAAACAAAAGTATTGCAAGAAATGCTTGCATTTCTTGCAGTTAGTCTAAGGAAGGGACCAGCCGTGAAAAATATGGCACTAAAAACCAGTACCATATTTTTGTCCCCTCCTCACTCGGGCAAAGCTCGAGTTGCGGAATTAATTTAAGAAAACCAAGGTTTTCTTAACAACTTTCCTTTGATAATCTGAAAAAATATGCAAATTTATTTGTTGAAAATTGCAAAATCTTCTCTAAAATTAGCTTTTTCGAAACTTTTTAAAAGCCCCGTACATTCAGTTACGGGGCTTTTGATATTATTCGCCTTTATTTGGTATAAACACATCTTTTTTGCTTTCAGCAAAGAAAGAATCATTCCTCTTTTTTTCCATTTTATAAAATTCCATTTGTGAAGAAATAAGCTCTTTGCCTCGCTTGTCTTTTCTTCTGTATGTACCGTCATTTTGAGCTACTCTTGTCTTAATTGTGTCATTAAGAGTAATGTCAAGAATTTTAACAATACGCTTCTTTAAATCTGGATTATCTACAGGGAAAGCAACTTCAACTCGTCTATCAAGGTTTCTAGGCATCCAGTCTGCACTGGCAAGATAAATCTTTGGAGAGTCATCATTTTGGAAGTAGTATATTCTACTATGTTCCAAAAATCTGCCTACAATACTTATTACGTTTATATTGTCGCTTATACCGGCAATATTAGGCTTGAGACAGCAAATACCTCTTACAATAAGGTCAATCTTTACACCAGCCTGTGATGCTCTGTAAAGTGCCTTAATAATATCTTTATCTACAAGAGAGTTTACCTTTGCAGTAATTTTAGAAGGCTTACCGGCAAGGGCATTTTCCGTTTCTCTTTCTATTCTCTGTAAGAACATTGAACGTAAATCTGTTGGAGCAACAGCAATTTTATTCCAGTTTCTTGCTTTTGAATAGCCTGTCAATACGTTGAAAAGTGATGATACATCACTGGCAATACTTTCTCTGCAAGTAAACATACCCATATCAGTATATAACTTAGCTGTCTTATCATTGTAGTTACCAGTTCCTAAATGAACATATCTAACAATGCCAACTTCTTCTTGTCTTACTACAAGACATAACTTACAATGAGTTTTCAAGCCTACCAAACCATATATAACGTGACAGCCGGCCTTTTCTAACTTCTTTGCCCAGTTGATGTTGTTTTCTTCATCAAATCTAGCCTTTAACTCTACTAATACTGTAACCTGTTTACCGTTTTCAGCAGCATCAATAAGAGCTTTAATAATAGGAGAATTACCGGAAACTCTGTAAAGTGTTTGCTTTATAGCAAGAACTTTTGGGTCAACAGCAGAATTTTTAACAAAGTTTACTACGCAATCAAAGGATTGGTATGGATGATGAACTAAAACATCACCTTGCTTGATAACTTCGTACATATCCTTATCTACAAATTCCGGTACAGGAAGTGGAGGCATAGGAGCATCACATAATTCCGGTCTATCTACAATGCCACCTAAGGCAAAAAATACTGTCAAATCAAGTATACCATTAGCTTTGTAAATATATTCTTCCTCAAGGTTAAGCTGATTTTTAAGGAATTTATAGCATTTTTCGTTTATTCCTTTTTCTACTTCAAGGCGTACAGGCTCGCCCCAAATTCTTTGCTTTATAGATTCTTCTATTTCTTCCAATAAATCGTGGCTATCGTCTTCGTCAATATCAAGGTCACTGTTTCTAGTTATTCTAAAGCAATAGGCATTTGAAATTGGGAAATCTACAAAAAGAGTTTTAATGTATTCCTTTACAATATCTTCAAGCATAATAATCTGTGTAGTGCCGTCTTCTGATGGCAATTTAACAAGTCTAGGAATAACATTAGGAACTTGAACTAAGGCAAAATTCTTGTTCTTTTCTGTTGTTTCTACTATAATGTTAAGACTTTTGTTTGCTAAAAGAGGAAATGGTCTACTTTGGTCAATAGCCATTGGTGTAAGAATAGGGAATACAGTTGTGTCATAATAATCCCTTACAAAGGTTTTTTGTGCCTTTGAAAGCTCTTTGTATGTTAAAATATTTATTTTTTCGCCGTCTAAGAAAGGTAAAAGACTTCTATTAAGGCAGTTATACTGTTTTTGTGCCATTTCGTGTACTCTAGCACTAATTGCTGAAAGCTGTTGCTTTACACTTAATCCGGCAGGGTCTTTAGAAACTGAACCAGCAATTTTTCTATCTATAAGACCAGAAACTCTAACCATAAAGAATTCGTCTAAGTTAGATGATGTAATGGCAAGAAACTTAAATCTTTCTATAATAGGGTTTGTCTTGTCAAAGGCTTCTTCTAAAACTCTTTCATTAAATTCCAGCCAGCTTAATTCTCTATTGTTGTAAAGCTCAGGGTTATCTAAATTTATAGTGTTCATTATAATACACCTCTTTTAATTATTGTGGCATTTAGGCCATATACTTCTCTGAACAGTTTTGATTTTGCAATAAATGCCCATTTCTCAAGATTAATATTTTTGAGGGTTGTTAAGTATATATTTAATTTGCCATTTTTCATATTTACACTTACCTGTTCGAACTTTGGTGAATGGCTAGTGTTTATGGCATTTGAAATTTGCAAAATTGCTGCTAACTTTGAAACCATTACTCTGTCTTCCTGACTAAGCTGATTGTAAATAGGGCTGTCCATACTTGGAATATTTCCGTTGTGGTAGTAGCAGACTGTAGCAATTATCAATCTTTCGTGGTCATTTATTCCTACAATATCCAAATTTGTTATAGTGTTATAGGAAAGGAGTGCGTGGTTTTTAACATTTACATATTTGCCTATATCCTGCAATATTGCAGAAACCTGTAAAAGAGTACGTTCTCGTAATTTATAACCGTGGAGTTTTTTCATTTTGTCATATATTTCAAGGGCAACAGAAGAAACTCTTGAAATGTGGTTAAGGTCTCTGCCAAATCTTTCGGCTATACTTGTGGCTGACTGTAAAGTAAATTCTTCATAGGCTTTAACAACAAAACTGGCTTCCTTAGGAAAAAGCATTTCAAACATTACGGCATCACTTAAAAGAACATTTGAAAGCAAAATGCTGTCATTTACTGTGTACTTTAAAAGTCGATTAAGGACAATAAGAGATGGAAGAAGCACTTCAACTTCCTCTTGAGGAATATCATATTCCATAGATATTGCTTCTGTACCTTTTTCCTTTGCCTTTTTGTACATTTTAGTAAAGGCTGTTCTTTCCATAATACTAAAGTCTAAACTGTTTGTAGCATTACACATAGACGCAATAGTCTGTATTTCGTTACCGGAAACTATACATTGGCTAAGCTTTTCAGGAATAGCGTCAGATAATGTTTCAAAGAAAGGTGTCAAGTATTCTCTTATTACCTGAACATAATCTTTTGGACTATCTAAAGATTCCTCAAATAGTTCATTTATTCTCAAACCACCTATTTTTAAGCTATATGTATCTACCATTTTGCTGTTTTCCATAACATAAATGTTTATGTTACCAGAACCAAGCTGAACAAAAAGGGCAGAATTTCGCTTTTCGGCAGGTAAAACAGACATAATGTGTCTATTTAC
The DNA here is from genome assembly GCA_900545305.1 of uncultured Eubacterium sp. GTDB lineage: Bacteria > Bacillota > Clostridia > Lachnospirales > CAG-274 > CAG-274. The sequence continues at coordinate 57,773 of UQYD01000004.1, read as the reverse complement.
AGCAGTTTTTTCGGAATTTTCGTCCAAAACTTCAATATCAACGCCTGTTTTTACCTTAATCTGGTCAAGTATGTAATCTTTGTTTTTTGCCTCACGAATAGCAGTAGTAGCTATGGCTCTGATTTCAGATACACCATATTCACTGGCAGTATTTAAAAAGCCTTTTATTACCTGACATATTTTTTCAATGGTTTCAAAAGATATTTTTCCATTGTGGAAGGATTCTCTGCCTAATGTAACAGGATAAGAAAGAGAGTCTACGGTTTTAACTTTCATATCGGACTTTTCGCCGATTTTAAGCCGTAATTCATTTGACGCAAGTTCAATAACAGCAATTTGTTTTTTCATAAGATTTTCACTCCATATCTAATAGATAACAATATTGTCGAATATTTTGACAATATTGTAAAGTCAGTTTATATATAGTTTATGTAAAAAGTGTGTAAAAAAGCACAAACTTCACCCTTGAAGTCTGTGCTTTTTCTTAATCGTCAATATTCTTAAATGCTTTAGTATTCTCGTTATATTTGTGCCTTATAATGCCTATTAATACTGTGTATACTGTGAATACAACAGGGAACAGAAGTACATTTGTAGGCTTAAGTGAAATAGTGATACTTTGGCTGTCAGTTGTTGATGTAGCAAAGGCTATAACAGCCATTACAAACATATTGCCTAAATGTGTTAAAAAGGCCTGAAAGAATGATATAACAACACCAATACAGCCTAATATGAAAGCTGGTTTGCCTTTTTCAGGGTTTTTAGAACAGCGAAGTCCGAAGAAACCGGAAGTTATAAAATATATCTTTATTGCAATAATTTCAATAACTACTATGGCAACAAGAACCCCCACAACACCGGCTATTGTGCGAACATCATTTCCTGAAATTGTTCCGGAAATATAATTGCTTATTATTTCATTAATTGCTGGATTGCCAGAGTGAGCATTATGTAACTGGTCAGAATAAAGAATGTTGTTGTTAATATGTTCTGCAATAGAAGTAGTAATTTCTGTAGAAGAACAGGTTATTATACAACATAGAAGTAAAATAGAGCATATACCAACCTTAATAACACCACTAATGATTTGCCATATTATAATTACAATAGATAAAATGTTGAGAATTTTCTGTTTCTCTTTCATAAAAATCCCCCCTCTTGTTTACACTTTTCTCTTTATGTTAATTATAATTCAAATAAAAAATTCTGTAAAGTATAAAATAAAAAATTGGACTGCCAAAATGACAGCCCAAAATAAGAAGTTATTCACTTTCTTTGTTTTCTAAATCCTCATTTTCCACAGTTTCTTCTGTAGTATTGTTAATAACTTCTGTATTGTTATTGTCTGATTGTGGAGAACTTTCTTTTAAAGTGTTTTCGTAGTCCTTTTTTATAATACCAAGGTATATAGTGAAGATAATAAATACAATAGAACTTACTGTACATACAAAGCCTATGCCACTGAATAACACATACAATATTATTTTAATAGCAGAAAATACACTTATAACACAAGCCAAAACAAAAGGTACCTTTGATTTTTCAGGCTTTTTGCTGGCACGAAGTCCTAAAGCACCAGTAAATATAACAAGGAATTTTGTAAATATAGTCCACACAATAGCTATTATAAGAATTACGGCAAATACTACACTTAAATTTTGTATGTCAGAGCCGGAAACCTTGCTCATTGAAAAGTCTTTATTTACGTTAAAGTCGGTTCCATTGTAGCTGAAGTGTATGCCTTTTTCTATGTGTTTTGAATCAGGTATAGGTTTAAAACCCTTATTATCTTGAGTGCTGTTTTCAGAAAAAGTGTCGTTATATGTATCCGGAGTTACATTTTCAACAACTGCATTATTTATAGCATCAGCAACTTCATTTGAAAGACTTATGTCCTTAGCACATACAAAAGTTAAAAGTAATAACAAAGTGAGGAACACAATCTTAAAAGCTAAAGCTACAGAGTTCCAAATAATTGTAAAGTAAGAAAGAAACTTTAATATTTTTTGATTTTTTTCCATATAAATCCCCCTCATACATTAATTATATATTTTACAAGTACAGTATACTCCAAATGTAGGAAGGTGTAAAGTTTAATTACATTATAAAAATATTAAAAAAATCCTAAATTTTACCCCATTTTTCGCTGTTGTAGGAAAGTTTAACACCATATGCACAGCGAGTATAAAGCCCTAATATTATTATAGATATTACATTGAAAATGTTAATATTCTCAAAGGAGTATGCACAATAAAAACAGGACAACAGCAGACAAGTAGTTCCTAATGTAAAGGCTGGTTTATAAGAACCTCCTTTGACACACTTTATGCCAAAAGCAAAGAGAATAAAACCTATAACAGCAAAAACAAGCATAGTTACACCTAGATAGTTGTTGGCAACAGTAATCGGTAGTTCAGATGAAGTCTGGGTATTTTCAATGGTTTGTTGTGTAATGCTTACAGAATTCTCAGTTGAAGAACTTGTGGCAGTTGTAACACCAAAAAATAAAGAACTAAGGGCAACTAACACACAGCAGATGCTTAATATTAAAATAACAATAGATGTAATTTTCAGAATTGTTTTGGATTTTTTCATATAAATTTAACCTCAATATTATAAATTTAATTGTATAATAATATAAAAAGGAGATGTTGTAAATAGAAAATTGTATTCTGTTGATAAGTGAAACAAAATATTGTATAATGTTTAAAAATAATGGAGTTTTTGTATAGTACAGGAGTGAAGTAATGGAGGCTTTTGAAGTTCTTTTAAAAAATCTTAGTTCCTATGATATAAATGATGTAGCAGATATAATAGCAAAATTAGTTGTCACAATGGTGGCTGTTTCCATAGGAATAGTTATATCCAGAATTGCCAAGAAGTTTGTAACTAAAATAGTTGTAAAGCACAACAGATTTTCAAGTAATCCAAAGACTATGGCATCAGTAACAGCCAGTATAGTATCATATCTTATTATATTTTTTGTTATTTGTAACGTATTGCCGGTTTGGGGCATAAGTGCAAGTTCTATTGTGGCTATTGGTGGTGCTGCATCTCTTGCTATTGGTGTTGGTGCTCAAGATGTAATAAAAGATATGTTAAGTGGCTTTTTTATATTAAGTGAAAACCAGTACGTAATAGGTGATGTTGTTACTATAGATGGTTATACAGGCAAAGTTGAGGCTATTGGTATGCGTACTACAAGAATACGAAGCCTAGACGGCAATGTACACATTATTCCCAATGGTAGAATAAGTGTTGTAACAAATATGAGCAAGGGCTTTAATAGAGCTATTGTGGACGTAGGTGTTACATATGACGAAGATATTGACAGAGTTTTGGCAGTATTGCGTGATGAAATGAAGTTAGTATACAAAAATGAAAGATTAACTGGAATGATAGCAGAGCCTAATGTTTTAGGTGTAGAGGAATTAGGAGATAGTTCTGTCGTTATTAGAATATCTACAGACTGTGAAATAGGCGAAAATTGGCAGTTGGAAAGAGAATTAAGAAGAATAATTAAAAAACGACTTGAAAAAGAGGGTATTGAAATACCATTCCCTCAGAGAGTTATTCATATAAAGGAGGAAAAAGATGAACATTAATATTGGGGATATATTGACAATGAAAAAACAGCACCCTTGTGGCTCAAAGGAATGGGAAGTTTTGAGAATAGGTGCAGATTTTAAATTAAAATGTTGTGGTTGCGAACATATTGTAATGTTGCCAAGGGTAAAAGTAGAAAAGAATATTAAAAAGGTAAATAATCAAGTACCACAGAAATAGAAATTATGATAATTACTGATATAAAAAAACAGGTTAAGGATACTGAAAGGTATTCTATTTACATTGATAATAAATTTGTATTTGGACTAAGTGGAGTTGATGTGCTATATTACAGGCTTAAAATTGGCAATGAAATTTCACAGGAAAAATATGATGAAATATTGGATAATGTAATATATGAAAAGGCGAAAAATACGGCTGTAAAATTTTTAGGCTATAGGGCCAGAAGTAAGAAAGAATTAAGAGATAAACTTATTAAGGACTATGATGAGGATATAACAAATAAGGTTATTTCTATGCTTGAAAAATATGGCTATGTCAATGACGAGGAATACGCAAAAGCATACGTAAGAGATTGCCTTAATTTAAAAGGCTGGGGACAAAAGAGAATAGCTTTAGAACTTACAAAAAGAGGTATAGATAAAAGTATTATTGAAAATTCATTGCCTAAAGAAAATACAGAACAGTTAGAATTAATAGAAAAACTCTTAACAAAGCGACTTAAAGGAAATACAAATATTGACTTTAAGGAAAAGAAGAAACACTTTGACTATTTGGCAAGACGTGGCTTTTTGCCGTCAGATATTTTAGAAGTGTTTGACAAGGTTCTTGCAAAAGAGGATTGGTAAGGAGGAATAAACTGTGTTTGCAGGCTCTTGCCGTAATTGAAATGGATATTGAACATATGACAGGCAAAGAGGCTATAGAGCTTACAAAACGTAGAAAATAAGAAACTAAGGCTTTTCCAAAAACATTGGAAAAGCCTTTTTTCTATTTATACTTGTTTATGTCATCGTTCTCAATAGGTGGCTGAATAGCTATATTTATACCGTTGGCAATAATATTTGCCAAGTTATCTGTAACTTCATCAACTTCCTTTGGTGTTACAAACATATTTTCTGTATAGGGGTCAAGAATTTGTTGTATCATATCATATCTATCCTGAGAGCTTATTCTATCCAGTATTGTATGCCCGAGAGAGTCTATGGTATCCAAAATACGGTCTATAGTGTCATTGGCTAGGGTTGCGGCATCAACGACAGTTGGTACACCTATGGCTATTACAGGTACACCAAGGGATTCTTTATCTAATTTGCTCCTTTTGTTGCCTACACCACCACCAGGGGCAACACCGGTGTCGCAAATCTGAATGGTAGTGTTTATACGGCTTACTTTTCTGGCAGCTAAGGCATCTATAGCAATTACAAGCTGTGGTTGTATTCTCTCTACAATGCCTTTTATTACCTCAAGGGTTTCTATGCCTGTTACACCCATTACACCAGGGGAAAGGGCAGCAACGGAACGAACTGTATCGGAAATAGTGTCAGGTAAATTTTCTTTTAGATGCCTTGTGACAAGTATTTTGTCTATGGTTTTAGGACCAAGAGAGTCAGGGGTTACTTGAGAATTACCTAGTCCAACAACAAGAATTGGCTTTTCGTTGTTAAGAGGGCAAAGTTGGTTTAAATGTTTGCTTAAAATGGCAATTAATTTTTCGTGAGCTTCAGGGTTGTTTTCTTTTATGAAAACACTTTCCAATGTTATATAAGTACCCATTGGTCGACCCATTTTTTCTTCCCCAATGGGAGATGTTATCTCTACAGATGTGACAGATGTTTTTTCCATTTCACAGTCTTCTGTAAATATTTTAAGCCCCTCTAAGTCGTTGTCGGCGTTATTGGTTAAAGATTCAGCTACTTCAAGGGCTAAATCAGTATACGGTGAGAAATTTTTCATAGGATTTTTCCTCCATTTATGTTCAATTTGCTATATTTTTATTTTTAGAAAAAAAGTGGAAAATATACATTGACTTTTTGAGTAATGTAATGTATAATATTAGACGCATTGTTTTGTTGGACCTGGTCGTGCCACGGTCTTAAACCCCTCTAGTGCAAGATAATGCAGGTCAATGAAATTTTATAGAAGAAATATTAGTTAGTTATTTTTAGGAGGAAACGATTGTGGCAAATATTAAGTCTGCAAAGAAAAGAATTTTAGTTATTAACAAGAAAACTTTAAGAAATAAAATGGTTAAGTCTGCTGTAAAGACTGCTATCAAGAAGGTTGCTGTAGCTGCTCAGGCTGGCGACAAGGCTGCTGCTGTAGCTGCTCTTAGCACTGCTACTAAGGCTATTGATATGGCTACTACTAAGGGTGTATTCCACAAGAATACTGCTTCAAGAAAGAAGTCAAGACTTGCTAAGCTTGTAAACAAGATTGCTTAATTTTATTTTAAATATTTTTTGAGTATAAAACACTTGACAATTTTGTTTTGGTGTTATATAATTCAGACAGTACAAAGGCGTTGAGGCTATAGGCTTCAACGCCTCGTTTTGTTCTATTGACTTTTTTGCAGTTTATACCCCTTAAGTAACTGAAAAAGTTTTATAAATAAAGACTCCTTCCTCTGTGCTTTTATTTATGTGTTGTGTTACGCATTTAGTGCTTATGTGTTCGAACAAAACGGTTTCAACGCCTTTAGTATTACGAAAGAAAAACGGGTTTGGTGGGCTCGTTTTTCTTTTTTTTAGTGAACCGAAAGATAAATCGGACACACGAAGTGTGACTTTCAACGAAGTTGAAAGTTCTGACCAGTGAATCGGAAAGATAAATCCGATGGCTTGCCTGTCAAGCTACAAATTAACAAAGTTAATTTGTTCTGAATGTCAAAAATTTATATAGTAAAATCCTAAGTTAATGCAAATGGTTATTTTTGAACAATCCAATATAAAAAAGCTTTAAATATTTTGTATAAAATAGTGCTGTTTAATTGACTTTTTTATGTCAAACCTATATAATATAGGTGTGTTGTCAAAAGGCAACAATAAATAAAAGGAGGAGAAGAAAATGGCAAAAAAAGCTAAAAGATTTATTAGTTCATTACTTGCTCTTACTATGATGGTAGGTAGTTTTGCAATGGCTAATGTTTCTAGTGTTTTTGCAAGTGGAAACACTATTGATGTTTGGGACTTTGGTGGAGTAGAAGAATCAGACACATCACTTTACACAAATCATATTACAAAGACTACTCTTGATAATATGACACAAGTAAGTGACGGTTCATCATCTTACAAGGCATCAAAAGGTCAGTTTGAAACTGCCGGCGATATTGTTATTGATGATGGTTTAACTTTAAATGTTGTAGCAAAAGACCGTTTATACTATGATATTGCAAGTGGCAATTATGGTACAAGAGGTTATGGTACTAACGGAAAGGGTTCAAATGCTTATGCTGATGGATATACTGCTGACGGTATGTTCTATTCTAATGGTTCAGGTGGCGAAGCTAGACGTTGTGTTGTTTTAAACAATGTAACAGCTGGTGACGGTATTTCTGTTTATACTGGTCCATCAAATGCAGCTAATTCAGGTGTTGAATTTAAGTACCTTGGTACTGAGGGCGAACAGAATGATGAACACATTGTAGCCGGTGGTACACAGGAAAAAGTTGATTTTATTGCTAAGTACAACGGTTCTTACAAGGTTTGGTTTGACGCTGCTACTAATGCAGGTAAGCCAGTAATCAACAGAATTGTTAAGTATAATGCAGTAGCAGTTACTGGTAAGGTAGACACTAAGGCTACTGGTGTTTCAGGCTACAGCGTTTTATTTGAAAATCAGACAAACGGTGTTCAGCTTAACGCACAGGTAAATGCTGACGGTACTTATACAGCATATCTTACTCCAGGATATACTTATAAGGCAATTCTTAAAAATGCGGTAGGTTTTGGTTTCACAAATGCAAGTAGAAATGTTACAGTTAAACTTGAAGATGTAAAGACTGGACTTTCAAATGTAAATCTTGATGTAGAAGCTAAAAATACATATGTTGTATCTGGTAAAGTTTTAGGTATTGATAGTGCATATGATGTATCTAAAATGGTTATGAACTTCGTTCCAGAGGCTTCATCTAATTCAGATACAGTTGTTGCTAAGTTAGATACAGCAACATTAACATACTCAGCTACTCTTGAACCTGATGTTGAATATACAGCTCAGTTTGAGGGTATTAATGACTATGAAGTAACAGCAAATGGTACTGTTAATTCAAGCTCAAATGTTGAACAGGATGTTACAGTTTCTTTAAAGGCTACATATGCAGTTACTGGTACTTTAGAAGGTCTTCCAAGTGGTGCAGATGTAAAGGTATTATCATTTACTAATTTGGCTGATGATTACAACTATGTAGGTACAGTAAATGGTACAAGCTATACTGTAAATCTTAGAGATGGTTCATACAGTGTTGTTGCATCTGTAGATGGCTATAAGACTTCTGGTCACGTTGTTGTAGACGGCAGAGCAACATCAAAGAATATTCTTTTTGTTCCTGCTGTTAAGCCAACACCTGACGTTAAATATTCTTCTGATATTTATGTAGGTTGTGCTGGTAAGGCTAATAACTTTGATACTCTTGGCGAAGCTGTTGCAGCTGCTAAGGTTATGAACCCTACAAGCGAAGAACAGAGAATTACAATACATATTGCTCCAGGTACATATAGAGAACAGGTTTCAATCGAAACTCCTTACATTACTCTTGCAAAAGAGGGCGAAGGCGAAGTTGTTCTCACTTGGTACTATGGTATTGGTTACAAGTATTACAGTATTGACGGCACAGGCTACTACAATGAGGAAAATGCTTTTGATAAGTTTGACAAGAAACTTCCTCAGAAGTGGGGTGTTGCTACATATGTAAAGAACACAGCAACTGGCTTTAAGGCTGAAAATATTACATTTGAAACTTCATTTAGTAAGTACATTACTGATGAAGAAATCGTAGACGGTGTTGAAAGTGACGGTTCAAAGGCTTTCGTAAGAAAGATTAACTCTGACCCAACCAGCTACGATGCAACAGAAAGAGCAACAGCTATTATAGTTGATGCAGACAATTCAGAATTTAAGAATTGTAACTTTGTAGGTAGTCAGGATACACTTTACACAGGTGCTATTCACGGTTACTTCAAAGATTGTATGATTGAAGGTAACACAGACTATATCTTCGGTTCAGGTAACGTTGTATTTGATAACTGCGAACTTAGATTCTGTGGTTACTCAGATAAGGGACAGAGTGGTTACCTTACTGCTGCAAGAGCAAACAGTATGAATGACTACAAGGGTTACCTTTTCAGAGGTTGTATTGTAACTCAGAAAGACGGTAAAAAGCATGCTCCTGAATTCTTTGGTAGACCTTGGGATGCAGATGCTGCAGTAACAATGTTTAATACAGTATTACAGAACAGCGATACTATTGACCCAACTGGTTGGACATCAATGAGTGGTGTTAACCCAGAAGCTGCTAAGTATAAGGAAATGGGTACAGTATATGGCAATACTCCAGTTGATACAACAAGCAGAATAGCAGGCACAGTTTCAACTGATGTAAATGCCGATGCTACAGCTTATTTCAATGGTTGGACTCCAACATACTATACTGCATCTCCAGCAGAACTCAAGTTTACAACTGCTCCATATTTCAGCTCTAAGTGTGATGTACTTCTTCCGGAAAGTGGTTATATTATGGAATGTAAGTATGACTTAGGTACAGATGCAGATGCTTCAAGAATTATTTGGGAAAGAGTAGACGAAAGTGGCAACGCAACTGTTGTTAAGGTTGACAATGCAAAGACAAATACTGGCTACAATATGGTTGCTGATGATATTGGCTACTATATTAGAGCAACTGTTGTAGGTATGACAGCTGACGGCAAGAGTATTGCTCCAGTTTCAATTACAAGTGCTAAACCTGTTGTTAAGGGCTCAGGTAGTGTAGATACAGACAGACCAAGTGGTAAGATTGCTGTATTCCTTGCTGGCGACTCTACTGTAAAGGATTATTCAGCAGGTGCTATTAACAACTCTGGTGCTAATAGAGTTGAAGGTTCTTGGGGTGAATTCCTCGGTAACTTATTAGACTCTGGTAAGTATGCTGTAATGGACTATGCCGAAGGTGGTAGAAGTTCAAAGACTTTCCTTGATGATGGTTTCTTAGATAAGATTACAAACCAGATGTATGCTGGCGATTATTTATTCATTCAGTTTGGTCATAATGACTGTGCTTACACTTATGCTGACAGATATGTACCTATTGGTACTCCTGATGCAAACGGTGTATATCCAACAACTGAAGGAACTTACAAGTATTACTTACAGAAGTATATTGATGCAGCTAAGGACAAGGGTGCAACTCCTGTTCTTGTAACTCCTGTTTCAAGATTATACTTTAACGCAGACGGTACAATTAAGGCTCATCACGATGATAATACATCATCAAATGATGCTTATGTAACAGCTGTTAAACAGCTTGCACAGGAAAATGGTATTGAATGTATTGATATGTTTAGTGTTACAAAGGCTATGTACGAAGATGCTTACAAGGCAGATTCTACAGCTAGTGGCGAAGTATCAAACCTTGCAAGCAGACTTTTTGCTCCAGGCGAAAAGACTCACCACAGCAAACTTGGTGGTTTTGCTGTTGCTTGTAAATTAGCTGAACAGATTAAGGGCTCTAGCCTTGGTCTTGCTTCTGGTGTTGTTGCTCCATCAAAGGTAACAGCTGCCGATGATAAGGGTTACACAGAATTTATGGTAATGTCTAATGGTACATTTACTGGTTACGACAAGAATCCGGCTGGTGCATATGACGAAAGCTATGTTGATACTTACTGGACTGATTTTGTAAATAATTCTATTGCTAAATTAAAGGGTGGTAGTGTTACTCCTCCAGTTGAAAAGCCTGTTGTTGGTGATGCAAATGGTGATAAAGTAGTAACAGCTGATGATGCAGCTCTTGCACTTTCTTATTGCCTTGCTCCAGAAAGCACAGAAATTACAGAACAGGGTATCAAGAATGCAAATGTTGACAAGGAAGACGGTATTACTGCTAAGGATGCAGCATATATCCTTCAGAAAGCTCTTGATTCAACATTCCTTATGCCTGTTGAACAGTAAAAATATAATATTTTTAGTCCCTCGAATTTTCGAGGGACTTTTTTTGTCTAAAAATGAAGTTTAACTTCATAAATGGCAAATACATTGAAGATTTTTTGCTTTTATGCTATACTCTAACCGTAATTTGAATTTTAATATGGAGATGATAATATTGCTCGTAAATAGAAATCAGCTTTTATTATATGCTGTAACTGATAGCCGTTGGCTTGGAAATAAAACTCTTGCACGGGCTGTTGAGGAGGCTATAAAAGGTGGTGTTACCTTTGTTCAAATAAGGGAAAAAGAAGCATCCTATGATGAATTTAAGAGAATTGCTCTTGATGTAAAAAAGGTAACTGACAAATATAATGTGCCTATGATAATAAATGATAATGTTGAATTGGCAAAGGATATAGATGCAGACGGTGTACATGTTGGTGGAGATGATATGTCTGTAGCTAATGCCAGAAAAATATTAGGTAATAATAAAATTATAGGGGCAACAGCCAGAACTTATGAAAGAGCTGTTACAGCTGTAGGTCAGGGTGCTGATTATTTGGGTATAGGTGCTATGTTTGACACATCGACAAAGTCCGGTACAACCCATATGACAAAGGAGCTTTCAAATAAAATAACATCATATGCTGATATTCCCGTTGTAGGAATAGGTGGCATAAACAGTGAAAATATTATGTCTTTAGAAGGATATGGTATTGACGGTGTGGCTGTAGTATCTGCTATTTTCAAAAGTGAAGATGTAGAAAAATCAGCAAAAATAATGAAAGAAAAAGCTAGTAAAATAGTAAGGGAGAGTTAATTATGTACTGTTCTAAATGTGGTAGAGAATTAAAAGACGGAGAGGTTTGCAACTGTACAACTAATGTTGAAAAACCTACTATTAAATTTAGTGATACTGTAATGAGTACAGTTCATTTTGCAAGGGATTTATTTGTAAATCCGTCAGAAACTATTAAAAGTTATTTTTCTCTTGACTATGGGAAAATGGCTATTAAACTTATACTTTTAAAGGCTGTTGTGGCTTTTGTACTTGTATTTGCTGTATTTGAAACATTAATGTCATCTAATACTGTGCTTACATACATTACAAAGTCAAAATTTGAATTAGGCTTATTTGCCTTTGGTATAAGTATTTTTGGAGATTTAATTTATGGAATTGCCATAAGTTTTGCTAGTAGATTAGCACATTGCTATTTAAGATTTAAGGCTTGTTTACAACTTGCTACAGTAGCAATACCTGTAAATATGGCATTTATGATAGTTTCAGCTTTTGTGGCTTTCATTAATGTAGACGCAAGTGTTTATGTTCTTATGTTTACTATTTTGCCTACAGTTGCACTTACAACTATGGCAGTTTCTAACATTAAGGGTGCAAGTGAAAATAAAAAGATTTGGATAGTTATTTTTGCGACTCTTGTAATTTCTATTGTAGCAGTTGTTGCTTTTTCAGCATTAGTAAATACTTTACACAGTATTGATTATTTATACAGTCAGCAAAATGACTTTTTTGGAAATGGTGGAAGTGACTTGCCATTTTACTTTAAATAAATATAGGTATTCAGAACAAATTAACTTTGTTAATTTGTGGCTTGACAAGCAAGCCATCGGATTTATCTTTCCGATTCACTATAAAAAAAGAGGTATTCCGAAATGGAATACCTCTTTTTTTATAGTGAATTATTATGCCTGTGGCAATATGAATGTACTATCTAAAGCATTTTGTAAAATTAATGCTGCGTGAACAGAAGTAATTTCGTCTTCCTTAGGAAGAACTGCCTTAACATTTGCTACACCCTGTGGAGAAAGACCGGTAGCTGTTAATACGTACTGTAATGTAGCAGCTGCATCATCAGCTGTGATACTACCGTTCATATCGGCATCACCAACAACAGCAGAAGTTGCTGTTGAAAGATTTATGTCAGCAAACTTAGTTGCATTAAATCTTGTAAAGTCCATATAATCCTGAGCAGCATCAGTTGCAAAACCTACATAGTAGTCATCTGTCCAATCAATGTTAAATGTATTGAGAGTATACCAGTTTACATTATCGTAAGATGCTGATAAAGTAACAACACCGTTATTTACATTAATGTGCATATAACCGTGATTTGGTTCTTCAGAAACTCTCTTTTGTGGAATACTTAACATTTTACCGTAACCAACTAAATCACCAGCCTGATTTCTGTAAACAGCTTTAATGTTCTTAGCTCTTACAGCACCACCAGAGGCGTCAGTTGCACCTTCGTAATCTTCGCCCTTTAAGAATGAAATAGAAGTCATATAGAAAGGACTTGATGTATCAAGGCTCTTTCTTATCATTAAGCCTGAGTTCTGGTTGTAATCAATCTTAGCAAGGTTATCAACCTTTGCAGTAAAGTCGATGTTTCCCTTAGCCTTAACATAGTTAAAGTGGAAAGCATCAGGTTCTTCAGTTGAAGTAGTATTTAATATACCAACACGACCAGCACCTGTAGTAACAAGAGTACCTGTCTGTGCATCATAGTAATCAGCACCAGCTGTTCTTACCGGACCGATGTCTGTTGAAGTAAAGCCTTCAATGTTCTGACCTGTTGTATTTGCAGGTACAATAATAATATTTACAGGCTGAGAAAGAGTATTTCCAGTACCTGTTGCCTTAATAGCAAGCTTGTAATTACCTACAGTATTAGGAACTGTAAATGACTTTTGGTTATCGCTTACTTTCTGGTCGTTAATCCATAATTCAAACTGACCGTTGTAATCCTTAGCATCAGAAGTGTAAGAATATTCAACATTGTAAGTCTTACCGGCTTCAAGAGTAGCCTGTACATCGTTAGACTTTACATATACGTTGTCAGTACCGTTGTTAATAGAGTCAATAGAAATTTCAGTATTTGTAACAGTAGGCTTTGTTGAGAATTCTGTCCATTCGCCAATAAGACTGTTAGCATATACTTCAATATTAGAGTAACCGTTGTAACTCTTTGTAGGGTCATTTACAATAAGACCAGCATCAGAGGCGTCATTCTTGTTAAGACCCATTGCATCTTCCCAAGTATCAGGCATACCGTCTTTATCTGTATCAACTAATGTTGAAACTACAGTAGGAGTCTGCCAACCACCTTCTTCAGTCTGAGTGTTAATAAATGCACTTTCGCCAGACTTAACAGCATTTACAAGTTTTGCATCTACAGAATCTCTGAAACAAGATGCACCAACACCGTTTACAACACTGTTGTAGGCGTCTGTAGCACTTTCAGCACTATAAGGAATAGTAAGCTCAACAGGAGAAGAAAGTTTCTTACCGGCTGTACCAAAGTCCTTTACACCAAGAGCATTGTCAGCAGTAACTTCATCACTACCATACATATAGTTACCTGTTACATACCAGCTACTTGTGCCACTACCGTCACAATCGAAAATTCTTGTCTTAGTTTTTTCAAGTGTATTAGGACCTGGCTTGTAGTAGTTATTAATTAAGTTAGTGTTACCACTACCTCTGTCACCACCGTAACCAGAATTGTGACCCCAGTTAAATACAACATTGTTCTGGAAATCTACTTTGTTCTGATATGTAATACCACCGTAAGTGAAAGCACCTTCAAAACGAGGGTTTCTTGTACCGTGGTTAGCCCAAAGGTTGTGAGTAAATGATGTATCAAAACCATTTAATATAGAACCCATACCGTGCTTAGCTTCACTTTCGCCTGAGTTAAGTTCTGGGTCTGTGTTGTTGTCGCCGTTCTTATTTACAATAGAAAGGCTGTTTGCAATGATGTTGTACTGAATACTTGTGTTAATAAGTTCCTTAGCTGTAAATGTTTCGTCAACACCCCAGTTAAATGTACAATGGTCAATTACAATATTCTTACCAGTTGCTGTTGCAGCATCCTGGTCATAGCCATCGCCTAAACGAACACGAAGGTAACGAACGATAATATTTTCGCCATTAAACTTAGTAGATGCACCGGCAATAGTAATACCTTCGCCAGGAGCTGTCTGACCAAGAACAGTAGTGTTGTCAGCAATAGTTAATCTTCTGTTATTCTTTGATGCTGTTGGGTCAATGTTGATTGTACCACCTACAGCAAATACAATAGTTCTAGGGTAAGAGATGTTACCGTCTTTTCTGTCTTTTCTTAAAAGACCATAACGGAGAGTACCAGGTTGTGGATTTGAAACGCTGTCATCAAGACTTGTTACAACGTATACATCACCAGGCTTAGAGTCAGTACCTCTACCACCCTGAGAATAAGTACCACCACCCTCAACTGTAGGAAAGGCAGGTGTCTTTTCAGCAGCTGCCGGAGTTGTTATGTCAGTTGTAAATTCCTTAAAGTTTTCCTTAGTGTTTGCAGCATTTGTAGCTACAACCTTGATATAGTATTTTGTGCCAGGGTCAAGAGTTGCAGTTAATGGGTCAACAAGCTGGTCTTCAAGGAAGAAAGTAACCTTAGAATCGTCTTTGTAAGTACCGTCTGCCTGTGGTCTGCAAATTTTCTTACCGTGGTTAATAGTCTTTGTTTCGTGGTCTAAAGTCCAGTTAGAACCGTCTTTAGAATAGTAGATATTGTACTGAGTAGCAAAGTTCTGTGCTACAACTTCATCAGATAAATAAGCCTGCTCAACAACTTCATTTGTTTTAGCATCTTTAACAACTACAGGGTAATCAGTAGTCTTTTCCTGAGTAAGACCAAAGAGAACTTTTGCCTCACCAGTTGCTACCTGTGTTGGATTAGTAGTATTGCCGGCAATATTCCAGTTAGGATACTGAATAATCATACCCTTTGTTGGATTTGTCCAACCTCCTGTAGGATTGCCGTAAGTTGATGTTGAAGCAAGTGGATTGGCATTAATTAAGTTACCACTTTTATCAACGGCTGGCCAAGTAACTAAAATCTGTTCGCCAAAGGCTTCAGCTTCTACATTAGTTGTTTTGCGATAATTAAATTCTTCGTTATCAAAACGAGCAAAAGCTGTAACGCTCATTGCCATAGTCATCGCAAGAAGTAAAGCTAAAAATCTTTTCTTCATAAAATATCTCCTTTCCTTTTTTAGATATACTAAAATTATAGCATAAAATTACCTATATTAAAAGGAAAATAATGCAAATATTGTGTGTTTTATAGCTTTTTACAACTTGATAGGACTTTAATTACTGAAAAAATATACAAATGGCTGAATAATTATTTATTAAAAAAGCTGAAAAATGTATAATGACTTAATTTTATTAGGAGAAAAAAGTGAAATATATGGGTAGATTGCCTTTAAAGGTTAAAAGTGGAAATATTAAAAGTTTTTTGCATAAAAACTATTGACAATAATATTTTAGTTTGATATTATACTAGGTAATTCAAGATTACATTAAGCAATGATTGAGATAAAGATATTCTTATTCGTAACCTCCCAGAGAGTTGTCGTTTGCTGAAAGACAATAGATTACTTAGAGTATTTATCACTCAGGAGCTTTCCCTCGGAACGATATTTTTATTAGTATGAGTGGAACGGTAATGCCCCGTTATAGGCAGAGGTTTGATGGAACCTGATGAGGAGTTTGTAGTGATGCAAACTTAAAAAAGGGTGGTAGCACGATATTTCGTCCCTGACTTGTTATAGTCAGGGGCTTTTTTTTATCTTTTTTGCAATGTAATTATTGTATTGAAAAAACCTCTCAGATATTATATAATAATGTCGCAGGTTATTTTACGACTTTCTATATTTGGTTAGTCGGGAAAGAAGGAAGGAATGCCATGAATAGACATGTTTTATCAATACTTGTAGATAATCAGCCGGGTGTTTTAAGCCGAGTGACAGGTCTTTTTTCAAGACGTGGTTACAACATAGCAAGTCTTAGCGTAGGCGTAACAGAAAATGAAGAAGTATCTCGTATTACAGTTGTTGTTTTTTGTGACGATGCAGACTGCGAACAGATTACTAAGCAAGTAGAAAAGTTGATTGACGTTATCAGAGTTGTGGAATTAAGTCAGGAAAGAGGCGTGTTCCGAGAACTTGCTTTGATTAAGGTCAGCTGCCTAGGCGAAATGCGTTCCGAAATTATTAGTATTGCTGATATATTTAGAGCTAACATTATTGATGTTTCTTCTGAATCAGTTACTATTGAATTGACAGGCGAAAAGTCAAAGATTGAGGCTTTTCAGGAACTTATGAAACCTTATGGCATCAGAGAGGTTGTTAGAACTGGTCTTACTGGTCTTTGCCGTGGTGGCAGACCAATTAAAAAAGTTAAGACCGAAGATTAATTAATTACGATGTGAATTTTAATTTACATATATTTACTTTCAATAGGAGGAATTTTAAAATGGCAAAATTATATCATCAGGAAGATTGCGATTTAAACTTATTAAATGGTAAGACTATAGCTATTATCGGTTACGGTAGCCAGGGTCATGCTCATGCGTTAAATGCAAAGGAATCAGGTTGTGATGTTATCATCGGTTTATACGAAGGTAGCAAGTCTTGGAAGAGAGCTGAAGAACAGGGCTTCAAGGTTTACACTTCTGCAGAAGCTGCTAAGAAGGCTGACATCATTATGATTCTTATCAATGATGAATTACAGGCTAAACTTTACAAGGAAAGTATTGAACCAAACCTTGAACCAGGTAACATGTTAATGTTTGCTCACGGTTTCAACATTCACTTCAACCAGATTGTACCACCTAAGGATGTTGATGTAACAATGATTGCACCAAAGGCTCCAGGTCATACTGTAAGAAGCGAATATCAGGCTGGTAAGGGTACTCCTTGCTTAATCGCTGTAGAACAGGATGCTACTGGTCAGGCTAAGGATATTGCACTTGCTTACGCTTTAGCTATTGGTGGTGCAAGAGCTGGTGTTCTTGAAACTACTTTCAGAACTGAAACTGAAACTGACTTATTCGGTGAACAGGCTGTTCTTTGTGGTGGTGTTTGTGCATTAATGCAGGCTGGTTTTGAAACACTTGTAGAAGCTGGCTATGACCCAAGAAATGCTTACTTCGAATGTATCCACGAAATGAAGCTTATCGTTGACTTAATCTACCAGAGTGGTTTTGCAGGTATGAGATACTCTATTTCTAACACTGCTGAATATGGTGACTACATCACTGGTCCTAAGATTATCACTGAAGATACTAAGAAGGCTATGAAGAAAGTTCTTTCTGACATTCAGGACGGTACATTTGCTAAGGACTTCTTATTAGATATGTCTGCAGCAGGTGGTCAGGCTCACTTCAAGGCTATGAGAAAGCTTGCTTCTGAACATCAGTCTGAAACTGTAGGTGCTGAAATCAGAAAGCTTTACAGCTGGAGTGACGAAGATAAGTTAATCAACAACTAATATATTTGTTGAACTTTTAAAAGAAGATAGGTTTTTCCTATTTGATTAATTTATTTATGTAATTTGTTTAATGCCAACAGTTATGGATGAGCTGTTCATAACTCATCTTTTCTGTTGGCATATTTTTTTAATACTTGGGAGAGGGTTATAGTGAAAAAGGTAACTATTTTTGACTCTACATTAAGGGATGGAGCTCAAGCTGAAGGTGTATCCTTTAGTGTAGAGGACAAAATAAAGATTGTTAAGGCTTTGGACGAATTGGGTGTAGGCTATATTGAGGCCGGTAACCCCGGTTCTAATCCTAAGGACTTAGATTTTTTTGAAAGAATTAAGTCTGTTGACCTTAAAAATACTATTATTGCTGCCTTCGGAAGTACAAGACGACGTGGTATTTCACCTTCAGAAGACGGAAATTTGCAGGCACTTTTAAGTGCTGATACAAAGACTGTTGCTATTTTTGGCAAATCATGGGACTTCCATGTTACAGATATAATTAATGCTACGTTGCAAGAAAATCTGGAAATGATTTATGACACTATTGCCTATTTGAAAGAAAATGGCAAAGAGGTTGTTTTTGATGCCGAACATTTCTTTGACGGCTACAAAAATAATGCCGAATATGCTATGAAAACATTGGATAGTGCAGTACAAGCCGGTGCTGACTGTATTTGTCTATGTGATACAAATGGGGGCACATTCCCTAATGAAGTTTTTGAAATTACTAAGAAAGTAAAAGATACTTTTCCGGTAAGTGTGGGTATTCATGCTCACAATGACTGTGGTATGGCTGTTGCCAATTCTGTTATGGCAGTACAGGCAGGAGCAGACCACGTTCAAGGTACATTTACAGGTTTTGGTGAAAGATGTGGTAATGCCTGTCTTTCCACAATTATACCTAATTTACAGGTGAAATTGGACTATAAATGTATACCTGATGAAAATATTAAAATGTTGACCCATACAGCAAGGGAAGTCTGTGAAATTGCTAACTTCCAGCTTTCTATAAGAGAGCCTTTTGTTGGAAAATGTGCTTTTGCCCATAAAGGTGGTATGCACATTGATGGTGTAAGCAAGGATAGCAGAAGTTTTGAACACATTAACCCGGAAATTGTAGGTAATGAAAGAAAATTCCTTACTTCTGAGGTTGCCGGCAGAACTACTGTCCTTTCTGTAATGCAGAAGATTGACCCTAGAATTGAAAAACATTCTCCGGAAACTGGCAAGGTAATTGAAAAACTCAAAGAACTTGAATATCAAGGTTATCAGTTTGAAGGTGCTGACGGTGCTTTTGAACTTCTTATTAGAAAAATCCTTGGTAAGTATAAACCACTTTTTGAACTTGAAAACTTTAAAATCATTGGTGAACATTCTGTTGATGCCAGTGTGCCAACAGCCACAGCTGCTATTAAAATAAAAGTAGGCGATGCTTACGAAATTACAGCAGCCGAGGGACAAGGTCCTGTAAACGCCCTTGATAAGGCACTTAGAAAGGCTTTGGAGGTCTTTTATCCAGACCTGGCAAAGGTTCATTTGACAGATTACAAAGTTAGAGTTTTGGACTCCAATTCAGCTACAGCATCTAAGGTAAGAGTTCTCATAGAGTCCTCTGATGGTGTGGATAGCTGGACTACAGTAGGTGTATCGAAAGATATTATTGAGGCAAGCTGGATTGCTCTGGTGGACTCAATTGAATATAAATTAATAAAAGATATTGAAACAAAATTTAGAGATTATTTATAGGAGGAAAACAACTATGGGTATGACAATGACTCAGAAAATTTTAGCAGCTCATGCAGGTCTTGAGTCTGTTAAGGCAGGTCAGCTTATTGAGGCAAAGCTTGACCTTGTACTTGGTAATGATGTAACAACTCCAGTTGCTATTAAGGAATTTAATAAGATTGGTGTTGATAAGGTTTTTGATAAGGATAAGGTAGCTATTGTACCTGACCACTTTACACCAAACAAGGATATTAAGTCTGCTGAACACTGCAAGCTCGTTAGAGAATTTGCTCATTGTAAAGAAGTTACAAACTATTTCGAAGTAGGTCAGATGGGTATTGAACATTGTCTTCTTCCAGAAAAAGGTCTTGTAGTACCTGGCGATGTTGTTATTGGTGCTGACTCTCATACTTGTACATATGGTGCTTTAGGTGCTTTCTCAACAGGTGTTGGTTCAACTGATATGGCTGTTGGTATGGCAAGAGGTGTTGCTTGGTTCAAAGTTCCTAGTGCATTAAAGTTTGTTTTAAAGAACAAGCCAGCTAAGTGGGTAAGTGGTAAGGATATTATTCTTCACATTATCGGTATGATTGGTGTAGACGGTGCATTATACAAGTCTATGGAATTTGCTGGCGACGGCTTACAGTACCTTACAATGGACGATAGATTTACTATTGCAAATATGGCTATTGAAGCAGGTGGTAAGAACGGTATCTTCCCTGTTGACGATAAGACTATTGAATATGTTAAGGAACATTCTAACAAGGAATGGACTAAGTTTGAAGCTGATGAAGATGCTGAATACGATGCAGTTTATGAAATTGACCTTTCTAAGTTAAGACCAACTATTGCATTCCCTCATCTTCCAGAAAATACTAAGACAGTTGATGAAGCTAAGGGTCTTGAAATGGACCAGGTTGTTATTGGTTCATGTACAAATGGTAGAATTAGCGATATGAGAATTGCTGCTCAGGTATTAAAGGGTAAGAAGATTAATCCTAACATCAGAGCTATTATTCTTCCAGGTACTCAGAAAGTTTGGTTACAATGTGTTGAAGAAGGTCTTGCTCAGATTTTCGTTGAAGCTGGTTGCGTATTCTCAACTCCAACTTGTGGACCTTGCTTAGGTGGTCATATGGGTATCTTAGCTAAGGGCGAAAGAGCTTTATCTACTACTAACAGAAACTTTATCGGTCGTATGGGTCACCCAGAATCAGAAGTTTACCTTGCAAGCCCTGCAGTAGCTGCTGCATCTGCAATTACAGGTAAGATTACTGACCCAGAGGAAGTATAAGGAGGAAATAAATAATGAAAGCTTGTGGAACAGTTTTTAAATATGGTGATAATATTGATACAGATGTAATTATTCCTGCTAGATACCTTAATTCATCTGACCCTAAGGAACTTGCACAGCATTGTATGGAAGATGCTATTCATTCAACAGTTAAGTTTGCTGAAAATGTTAAGGACGGCGACATTATTGTTGCTGAAAAGAACTTTGGTTGTGGTTCTTCAAGAGAACACGCACCTATTGCTATTAAGGCAAGTGGTATTTCTTGTGTAATTGCAAAGACTTTTGCAAGAATTTTCTACAGAAATGCTATTAACATTGGTTTACCTATTCTTGAATGTGAAGAAGCTGCCAACGACATTGATATGGGCGATAAGGTAGAAGTAGATTTCACAACTGGTGTTATCACTAATCACACTAAGAATAAGACATATCAGGCTGAACCATTTCCAGAATTTATGCAGGAAATGTTCAAGGTTGGTGGTCTTGTAGAACAGACTAAGGTAAAATTAGGTTTAAAGTAAATAAAGTAACAGAGCGTCAGAAATGACACCCTTAAATTTTTACAACAAAAGGAGATAAGTTACAATGAATTTTAATTTAGCAGTTGTAGCCGGTGACGGTATCGGCCCAGAAGTAATGGAACAGAATATTAATGTATTAAATGCTATTGGCAAGAAGTTTGGTCATACATTTAATTATGAATATGTTTTAGGTGGTGGTTGTGCTATTGATAAGTACGGTGAACCATTACCACAGCACACTATTGATGTTTGTAAGGCAAGCGACTCTGTACTTCTTGGTGCAGTTGGTGGTTGGCAGTGGGACACTCTCCCTGGCGACAAGCGTCCAGAAAGAGCATTACTTGGTTTAAGAGGTGCTTTAGGCTTATACGCTAATTTAAGACCAGCTACATTACACGATGCTTTAAAAGATGCTTGTCCTTTAAAGCCTGAACTTGTTAAGGACGGCGTAGATGTTATGGTTGTTCGTGAATTAACAGGTGGTATGTACTTTGGCGAAAAGGGTAGAAAGCAGACAGATATGGGCGAGGCAGCTTATGATGTTGAGCAGTACTCTGTAAAGGAAGTAGAAAGAATTGCAAGAACTGCTTTCGAAATCGCTATGAAGAGAGATAAGCATGTTACTAATGTAGATAAGCAGAATGTTCTTGAATCTTCAAGACTTTGGAGAAGTGTTGTTCTTGAAGTTGCTAAGGATTACCCAGAAGTAACTCTTGACCACTTATACATTGATAATGCTACAATGCAGTTAATTATGCGTCCTACTACTTTTGACGTTATTGTAACTGGTAATATCTTTGGTGATATTCTTTCTGATGAAGCATCTCAGTTAACAGGTTCTATTGGTATGCTCCCATCTGCTAGTTTAGGTGAAGGTTCTCTTGGTATGTATGAACCAGTTCACGGTTCTGCACCTGATATTGCCGGTCAGGATATTGCAAACCCTATTGCTACTATCCTTTCTGGTGCTATGATGCTTAAATACAGCTTTGGTTTACAGGAAGAAGCTAAGGCTATTGAAGATGCTGTAACTAAGGTTCTTGCTCAGGGTTACAGAACAGGCGACATTATGAGTGAAGGTATGAAGAAGGTCGGCTGTAAGGAAATGGGCAGACTCATTATTGAAAATCTTTAATATTTTAAAAATATGGCTTAGTGTAAGGGTGGGGGTTTACTTCACCCTTATGTTTTTAATGTGAATCGGAAAGATAAATCCAATGGCTGTTAAGCCACAAATTAACTTTGTTAATTTGTTCTGAATAGAAAAAGGCTAGATTAATTTGTAATAATAGTAGTTTTTTGTAAGTAAAGGGGTATACTTATGCTAAATAACTGCAAAACAAAATATCCAATTTTGATGGTACATGGTATGGGTTTTAGGGACAGAAAATACTTTAACTATTGGGGAAGAATTCCTAAAATCTTAAAAGAAAATGGTGCCGATATTTATTATGGACATCAAGATAGTAATGGTTCAATAGAAACTAATGCTTATGTTCTTAAAGATACTGTTATGGATATTTTAAATGAAACAAAAGCTGATAAAGTTAATATTATTGCTCATTCTAAGGGCGGTCTTGATGCAAGATATATGATTTCTAGTCTTGGTATGGCTGAATATGTTGCAAGCCTTTCAACAATAAGTACGCCTCATAATGGTTCAATTACAATGGATAATATTTTAAAATTACCTAATATATTAATAAAAATTGGAGCAAAACTAGCTGATGTTTGGTTTAAAATTTTAGGAGATGAAAATCCAGATACATATAAGGTGATAAATCAGTTTACTACTATTGCGACTAAAAAATTTAATGAAAATAATAAAGATTGTAGTAATGTTTATTACCAAAGTTTTGCTTTTGTTATGAAAAATCCATTAAGTGATTTTCTTATGTTTTTACCTAATATTATTGTTAGCTTGTTTGAAGGGGAAAATGATGGCTTACTTGCTCCTAGAGCTACAAAATGGACTAATTTTAGAGGAATTTATAGAGGCAATAGCAAAAGAGGTATCTCTCATTTAGATGAGGTTGATTTAAGACGATATAAATTGTCATCACAAAGAGGAGATGGTATATCTGATATTACAGATTTTTACAAAAGTGTTGTTGAAAATTTAAAAGAAATGGGATATTAGTTGGTGTTTTGTAATAGAAAATTGTTTTTATATTTGCAATTTTATTCAAATAAATGCTCACTTCATATTACAATAAGGCTATAAAATGATTTAATTTAAAAATAAATATTAATATAAATATTAATTAATTAACAGCTATATAGTTGTTGACGAAGTTGGATTTTTGTTGTATCCTAAAATAATAGTCTATTAAAATCGAAATATAAGGTTGTTAATATATATTTAAGCTAAATTTATTTAAAGTTGAGATATATGTCGCCTATAGGCGGAGTAAATGTTAAAATGATAAGTGACAGAGTAAAAAAAGAATCTGATAAAACACCTCATCGTTCTTTATTTAAGGCAATGGGTTATACTGATGAGGAGCTTTCAAGACCACTCATTGGTGTAGTAAATGCACAGAATGAAATTATCCCAGGTCATGTTCATTTTGACAATATTGCAAAGGCTGTTAAGGCAGGATTATGAGCGATGGTATAAAGAAGGTTGGCTGTAAGGAAATGGGCAGACTTATTATTGAAAATTTTTAATTTTTATACTTTATAGTTATTGTTAAGGGTGGGGATTTTCTCTACTCTTAAGATTATTTTAATTCTGGGGGAGTGTTAATTTGAAAAAGCTAGTTTCTCTATTCTTGACAGTAGTTATGGCTGGTAGTTTATGTACGTTTTCTTTTGCAAGTCCATCAAATTGGGCAATCAATGATGTTAATACAGCCAAGGGCTTGGGTATATATAATTCAACTTTTGAAGATAACTTTCAAAAGCCTATTACGAGAGCTGAATTTTGCTCTCTTGCCGTAAAAACTCTTGATAAATGGGACTTTAAGACAAGTGGTACTTCTACTACAGTTAAATTTACAGACACAAATGATAGTGATGTTATAAAATGTGCAGAACTAGGTATTGTAAGTGGTGTAGGTAATGGCAAGTTTGAGCCTAATAGCCCTATAACAAGGGAACAGGCAGGAAAAATGCTTTATAATACTATTGATAAGGCAACACCTGTTATTAGTGATTACAAAAAAGATAACAAAACCGGTGTAAATGGTGTATTTTTGCCTCACGTTTTTAGTGATGGAGCTAAGATACATAACTGGGCTAGAAATGAAATATATGCTATGTATCATTTAGGCGTTATGCTAGGAACAGATAGTGAAAACTTTAGCCCTTTAGGTTCATATACTAGGGAACAGGCTGTCTGTACATTTTTAAGATTGTATAATACATATAAAAATCCCGATAGTGTAAGTAAGCCAGATGCTGAACTATATCCTGATTTAGATACAGCAGGTAAGTTAAATCCAGGCTTTAATACTAACAGATATTACCTTGATGCGTCATATATTTGGAATACAGGTGAGTATAACTATGACCCTAAGTATTATGACGGTTTTGGCAATACATATACTGCAAATCAAAAGGGTTATGTTTATCCAGTAAATGCTAAATATTTACAGGTTCTTACTTCTTCAGGAGCTGGAGTAGCACAAAGTGTTGTTTTAAATAAACAGGGCGATGAGGCTATTTCTGATGTTTATGATGTAGTAGATATAAACGGGGATAATGTAGTTTATATTTCTAACAATGACCATAGTTCATACATATACAACAGTAGTACAGGGGAAAACAATGGCCCTTACAATTATGTAGTCAAGGCTGGTTCTGGAATGTATAAATTTAAAAATTCAGACGCAGATTATGTAGGCTACTTTAATTCTAACTTTAAGGAAGTTATTCCTTGTGTCTATAAAGATGTTTCAGGTACATTTGAAAACAACCTTACTGTTCTTCAAAAACAGGATAATTCTTTTATAATCGTAAATACATCAGGTCAGATTTTGAAAAGTTTTAAATTGGATTTGAGCCAATATACTGTAGATGCTATAGATGGCACAAATATGATTTTAAAGGATAATAAGACTGGAAAAGCTGTATTATACAGAGCTTACAGTCAAAAGTATGTAACTGGTTATGGCACAATGAGCTTTACAAGTAATGGATGTATTTTGGCTACTACAAATGGCAAAAATTACCTTTTAGGTATGAGTGGTCAATTAGTTTTTGACGCTTATAAAAAAGGTTATGACAGTATTTCAGAAATTCAGAATACTGGTTGCTATGAAGTATATAAATTTAATAAAAATAACTGGAGTAAAATAGCTCCTTATGATATAATAGATAGTAATGGTAATGTTATACGACAAAATGTTCCTACTTTCGACAGAAAAGTTGGAGAAAACGGTATAACAGCATATCTCTATAATAATAGTATTACTACTTATGATTCTTATGGCAAGGACATAGGCAATATAAGTGGAAATGGTACAATAAAAGACTTTAAGTTTATTAATGGTTTGCTTCTTGTAAATATTACTAACAACGGAAAAGAGTCTGTAAAGTATTACACACCTACAGGGGAAGAAGTGAATTTGTTTTAAACAAAAGTGAGGAGGAAAAAATAAATGATAAGTGACAGAGTAAAAAAAGGACCAGATAAAACACCTCATCGTTCTTTATTTAAGGCAATGGGTTATACTGACGAAGAACTTTCAAGACCACTCATTGGTGTAGTAAATGCACAGAATGAAATTATTCCTGGTCATATTCATCTTGATAATATTGCAAAGGCTGTTAAGGCAGGTATTCTTGCAGCTGGTGGTACTCCTATTGAAGTACCTGCAATCGGTGTATGTGACGGTATTGCAATGGGTCACATTGGTATGCACTATTCTCTCCCAACAAGAGAATTAATTGCTGACTCAGTAGAATGTCAGGCTATGGCTCATGCATTTGACGGTTTAGTTCTTATTCCTAACTGTGATAAGATTGTTCCTGGTATGCTTATGGCTGCTGCAAGACTTAATATTCCAGCTATTGTATGTAGTGGTGGTCCTATGCTTGCTGGTCATATGGGTTGCGAAAAGCTTTCTCTTTCTAAGACTTTTGAAGCTGTTGGTGCTTACGAAGCTGGTCTTATTGACGATGCTAAGTTAAAGGAATACGAAAACAAGTCTTGCCCAAGCTGTGGTTCATGTTCAGGTATGTATACTGCTAACTCTATGAACTGTCTTTCAGAAGTTATTGGTATGGCACTTCCAGGTAATGGTACAATTCCTGCTGTTTATGGCGATAGAATTTCTCTTGCTAAACACGCTGGTATGCAGATTATGAAGTTAGTTGAAAAGGATATTAAGCCAAGAGATATTATGAATGAAAAGGCATTTAGAAATGCTTTAACTATGGATATGGCTTTAGGTTGTTCTACAAACTCAATGCTCCACCTTCCAGCTATTGCTCATGAAGCCGGCGTTGAATTAAACCTTGAAATGGCTAACGAAATCAGTGCAAAGACTCCTAACCTTTGTCACCTTGCTCCTGCAGGTTCTCACTATATTGAAGAATTAAATGAAAAGGGTGGTATCAGAGCTGTTATGGCCGAAATCAACAAGTTAGGTCTTTTAGAGCTTGATAATCTTACTGTTACATTAAAGACAGTTGGCGAAAATATTGAAGGTTTTGCTGGTGCTGACGGCGAAATTATCAGACCTGTTACTGACCCATATTCAAAGACAGGTGGTATTGCTGTATTAAAGGGTAATATTGCAAAGAACGGTTGCGTAGTTAAGAGAAGTGCTGTTGCTCCAGAAATGCTCAAGCATACTGGTCCAGCAAGAGTATTTACAAGTGAAGAAGCTGCAATCAAGGCTATTTTCGGTGGCGAAATTGTTAAGGGCGATGTTGTAGTTATTACATATGAAGGTCCTAAGGGTGGCCCTGGTATGAGAGAAATGCTTTCTCCTACATCAGCTCTTGCAGGTATGAAGCTTGATAAGGATGTTGCTCTTATTACTGACGGTCGTTTCAGTGGTGCATCAAGAGGTGCTAGTATTGGTCACGTTTCTCCTGAGGCTGCTGCTGGTGGTAATATTGGTCTTGTACAGGAAGGCGATATTATTGAAATCGACATTAACGCAGGTAACATTAATGTTAAGGTTAGCGATGAAGAATTAGAAGAAAGAAGAAAGAACTGGGTAATTCCAGAACCTAAGATTAAGACTGGCTACTTAGCTAAGTATGCTAAGCTTGTAAGCTCTGCTGATAAGGGTGCAATTTTAGGTTAATTAGCAGAAGGGAGAACGGTATGTTACTTAACGGTTCTGAAATATTGGTACAATGTTTAAGAGAACAGGGTGTTGACACTATCTTTGGTTATCCAGGTGGTGCTGTTCTTAATATATATGATGCACTTTTTAAGCACAGAGATGAAATAAAGCATTATCTTACATCTCACGAACAGGGTGCAGCTCACGCAGCAGACGGCTATGCCAGAGCAACTGGCAAGGTTGGTGTTTGTCTTGCTACAAGTGGTCCAGGTGCTTGTAACCTTGTTACAGGTATTGCTACAGCTTATATGGATTCTGTTCCTATGGTTGCCATTACTGGTAACGTAGGACTTCCATACTTAGGTAAGGACAGTTTTCAGGAAGTAGATATTACAGGCGTAACAATGCCTATTACAAAGCACAACTTTATTGTAAAGGACGTTACAAAACTTGCTGATACAATGAGAAAGGCTTTCTACATTGCACAGAAGGGTAGACCAGGTCCTGTACTTGTAGATATTACTAAGGACGTAACTGCTGCTATGTGTGAATACACAGCAGAAAAGCCTTATCGTATTGAAAAGAGAACAAGCACAATTACAAAGGAAGACCTTAAAAAGGCTGTTGAGCTTATTAAGAATGCTAAGAAGCCATTTTTATACTGTGGTGGTGGCTGTATTGCCTCTAGTGCTAGTGAAGAGATTATAAAGTTTGTAGAAAAGACTGATATGCCGGTTTGTTGTACAGCTATGGCACTTGGTGTAGTTCCAGCTGATTTACCTAACTATACAGGTATGATTGGTATGCACGGTACTGTAACATCTAATAAACTTGCAAATGAATGTGATTTATTTATTGCTCTTGGTGCAAGATTTAGTGATAGAGTTGCTACAAACTTCAAGACTTTTGCTCCTAATGCAAAGGTTTTACATATTGATATTGACCCAGCTGAAATTAATAAGAACATTGCTGTTACAGGCTCTGTAATCGGCGATGTAAACGAAGTTGTGGTTCGTCTTAACAATATGCTTGATAAGGAAGAAAGACCAGAATGGATGGCTTATATGGAAGAATGTAAGAAAGAAAATCCATTAAAGTATGACCACGATGGTTCATTAAAGCCACAGTACATTATGGAAAAGATTAACGAAGTTACAAAGGGCGATGCCATTGTTGTAACAGAAGTTGGTCAGCATCAGATGTGGGCTTGTCAGTTTATTAAGAATAAGTACCCTCGTCATTTCCTTACTTCAGGTGGTTTAGGTACTATGGGTTATGGTCTTGGTGCTGCTATTGGTGCTAAGGTTGGTAAGCCGGATAATGTAGTTATTAACATTGCTGGTGACGGCTGTTTCTATATGAACCATATTGAAATGGCAACTGCTATTGCAAATGATGTACCTATTATTGAAATTGTTATTAATAACCACGTTTTAGGTATGGTTAGACAGTGGCAGGATTTATTCTATGATGCTAGATACTCTAGCACTACACTTGACGGCAAGGCAACTGACTTTATGAAACTTGCTGAAGCATATCATGCTAATGGCTATAATGTAACAAAGCCAGAAGAATTTGACGTAGCATTAAAAGATGCTATTGCAAGCAATAAGCCTTGTATTATCAACTGTGAAATCGGTAGAGATGAAAAGGTATTCCCTATGATTCCAGCTGGTAAGGGCTATGATAATATGATTACTTTCGATGACTATAACGAAAACTAATAATAGTCTTTGATTTTATACTGCCTATGGGTTTTACTTGTAGGCAGTTTTTTGTGTAGGAGGTATTAGTATGCAAATTTCAAGTCGATTTACAATAGCACTGCATATTTTGACTTGTATTGAAGAATTTAAAAATGATTATAAAATAACAAGTGATTTTCTTTCAAGTAGTATTAATGTAAATCCTGTTGTTATAAGGCGAATACTCCAAAAACTTAAGTCAGCTGGTATTATTACAGTTGCCAGAGGAAATGTGGGAAGTATGGAGATAAACAAGGATTTAAAGGATATTACATTTTATGACGTGTATAAGGCTGTAGATTGTGTAGACGATGAAGGACTTTTCCACTTTCACGAAAATCCAAACCCTCTTTGTCCTGTAGGTAGAAATATACACAATGTCCTTGATAAGAGATTAGATGCTATACAGCAGGCTATGGAAAATGAAATGAAAAAATCTACTTTAGCAGATGTAATTAACGAAACCTCCCAACTTATTAAAAATGAAGATTAGTATATAAGGCTGTATTCAAAAGGATACAGCCTTAAAATTTATTTTATTGTAACTATTGACATTACAATGTAAATGTGATATTATTCCATTGTAACAAAGATAGTTACATAAAATTTTGGAGGTGCTTATATTATGAAAAAAGTAGTTGAATTTTTACAGGCAAACCCTGTTCAATATCTTGCAACTGTAGGTAGAGATGGCAAAGCAAAGTGTAGACCATTTATGTTTTCTGTTGAAGTAGGAGGCAAATTATGGTTTTGCACTAATAATCAAAAAGATGTTTACAAAGATATATTGGAAAATCCGGAAATTCAGATTTCTGTTTCTTCTCCAAAGTATGAATGGATAAGATTATCAGGTAAGGCTGTTTTTGAAAACAATATGGAAGTAAAGAAAATTTGTATAGAAAACCCTATTGTAAAAGGTCAGTACAAAACAGCAGATAATCCAATTTTTGAAGTGTTCTACATTGAAAATCCTCATGGTGTAATTGCAGACTTTTCAGGCAATCCACCTTATGAATTTTAATTTTTACACATAATCTATAAAAAGTTTTGTAAAAATGTGGATAAATTTCATTTTGTCAGGCAATAATTTAACCAAAGGAGCTGATAAAATGAAATTACCAAGACATATTGGAATTATACCGGACGGCAACAGAAGATGGGCAAGAGGTCAGAATTTGAGAAAAGAAGAAGGCTATGCCAAGGGATTACTACCGGGGGTAGAGGCTTTTAAGTGCTGTCAAAAATTAGGTATAGAAGAAGTGACTTTCTATGGTTTTACTGTGGATAATACTAAAAGACCTAGAGAACAGACTATTGCTTTTACAAAGGCTTGCGTTGAGGCTGTTAAAATGCTTGAAAAGGAAGATGCTGAACTTTTAGTAGTAGGCAATTCAGAGTCAAAGATGTTTCCGGGAGAATTGAAACCCTTGACCAAAAGAACTAAATTTGGTAAAGGTGGTACAAAGGTTAATTTCCTTGTAAATTATAGCTGGGAATGGGACTTAAAGGGCAAAGTAAATTATTATAATACCTCAGATATTTCAAGAGTTGATTTGGTTATTCGTTGGGGTGGAATGAGGAGATTATCAGGATTTTTGCCTGTGCAAAGTGTCTATGCTGATTTTTATGTAGTAGATGAGTTGTGGCCAGATTATAAAGATGAGCATATTTATAATGCCTTGGATTGGTATAGTAAGCAAGATGTTACTTTGGGTGGTTGATATTATTGAAAAATCCCATAAATATATTTATCGTAAATATGTTTGATAAGTAGCTTATATTGATAAAATGATACAAAAAAAGACCGTTCGTTTCCGAACGGTCATATTTTTTAGGATTATTCCTGAATGTATGGTAAAAGAGCAAGATGTCTAGCTCTCTTGATAGCTGTAGTTAAAACTCTCTGGTGCTTAGCACAGTTACCAGTAATTCTTCTAGGAAGAATCTTACCTCTTTCAGAGATAAATCTACGTAACTTAGCTACGTCCTTGTAATCACAAGTGTTTACCTTTTCAACACAGAAGTTACAAACACGCTTTTTTCTACGACCACGCTTTTTGTTCATCATAATAAAAGACCCTCCTTACAAAATTTTAATTAAAACGGTAAAATATCATCATCTGCACTATCATCGATAGGGAAGAAATCATTGCCGTTGTTACTTGGTTGTGCAGGACTTGGAGTAGGTGCTGGAGCACTATTCATAGTAGCATTATTTACGCTACCACTATTTGAACCCTTGTTTTCACAGAATTCAAAATCCTCAACGATAACATCAGTAGAATATCTCTTCTGACCGTTATTATCCTGCCAATTGCTAACCTGTAATCTACCAGTAATAGCAATTCTATTTCCTTTACGGAAATACTGACCTATACTTTCGCCACGCTTACCGAAACATACACAGTTGATAAAATCAGCTGTTGCATCGCCTTCAGTACGACGAGAAGAATATGGTCTGTCGACAGCTACAGCAAATCTGCAAACTGCCATTGGTTCATTACCTTGAGTGAAACGAACTTCAGGATCACGAGCCATACGACCCAATAATATAACTTTATTCATAAAGCATACCTCCTAAAGAATTATTCTTCCTCAGCAATGATTAAGTAACGAAGCACGTTTTCCTTGATACGCATACGAGATTCGATTTCAGCTGGAGCAGTAGTATCTGCAGTGAAGCTGATGAAGCTGTAGAAACCTTCGTTTACCTTGTTAATTTCGTAAGCAAGTCTACGCTTACCCCAATCGTCTACCTTATCAACAGTACCACCGAATCTTTCAATAAGAGCGTTTACGCTGGCCTTTTCTGCTGCTAAAGCTTCCTCATCTAATGTAGGGGCAATAACTAATGCAAGTTCATACTTTTTCATATCTTACACCTCCTTTTGGACTTTGGCCCTTGCACTTATGCAAGAGCAAGGATGTACAACGCTTTTACGTCATACAATGACTATATTAACATATTTACAAATTTAAGTCAAGCCTTTTATTCTATTTTTTTAGTAGTATTATTATAGTAAATAAATTTTAGGGAGGTTGATTGTATGGATATTAATATAAGCCTTGAACAGCTTATGAGAAAGGCAAAGGCAGATAGTGATTTAAAGGCAAGACTTATTGCTACTGAAAACCACAAAGAGCCTGTGGAGGAGTTTTGCAATATTGCTACAGAAGTAGGCTGTCCTATAGCTATGGGAGAACTACTGGCACTTAATGAAACATTTTGCAGTAACCTCCTTAAAAGTACCAACGGTGGAGCTACATATCCTATTGATGATTGGGCAGATACCTACGAGCAGTTTATTTGCTCTTTGAAAATGAACTAATTTTGTCAGAAATTTAATATTTATAGTTAAAATAGTCAAAAAAATTTTTATAAAGACATATTCTGTCTATACCTTATGTTATCATGAAATTAGATAATAGTAGATGGGGTGAATTTTATGTTTATAATTTTGATTTATGTCATAATTGGTGTAATTTACTTTGTAGCACCGGTAAAAATTGAACTTCTAATATTTATTGCAAATATATTTTTGCCAGACCCAATACCATATGCAGATGAAGTTGCAATGATGCTTATTACGGCAAAGAAATTAATTTAATTAAAGAGGAGTGATTATTTATGGAAAAAAGAGCAGACCCAAAGCATACTAGATTATGTGCCTTTTGTAAAAATTGGTATGACCCTACAAATTCAGCTATAGAGCCTACAAGCTCACCTGTTAGTTGGAAAGTTAAAGATACAATGCAGAAAAATGTCTGTCTTGCAAAAAATAATTTGAAAACTTCAGCAGGGGCTGGTTGTCCAAAGTATGAATGTAAGTTATACTAGAATAAAGGCTGTGTTCTAAACAAACACAGCCTTTATTTTTACTTTACAAGACCTCTGTTAAGTAAAATATTGCTTACAACATCAGTAGGTATTACAAATTCCGGAGCACCCATATATCCAGGGGCAACGTCATATTTATTAAAGAGAATAACAATATTTCCATCGCTATTAATATAGAATGTTTGGTCAGCCTTTATTTTATCAAAATTATCACCAGTATCATCGGAACTGTCAATAAAGTATACCTTACTATTATCAGTTTTCATTTGTTCACTCATCTGTTCTTTAATGTTGTTACTTATAATATCAATATATGAATTATCTTTGAAAAGGCTATTCAATGTTACAACAGCTTGATTTTTCTTATCTATAGTATAAGCCTTGTACTGAATATCTGAAGAACCTGCAGTTTCATATTTTGAATAAACAATGGAGTAAATGCTGTCATTATCTGTTTTTACTTCATAAGATGTTCCTACAGACTTATGAGCATCTCCTTTTAATTCTTTCATTTCTTTTAGGAAATTGCTGTATTCTTTTTGACCTTCTTCTATAAATTTTGAGTTAAGCTCATTTTCAAGTTCTTTATTTGAAAGACCTTCTACCTTAGCTACATTTATATTAGCTTCCATATTGCCGTTTTCGGCTGTGTAAGTTTTAAAGTTTACCAACTTTACCATAGAGCTTACAACAGGAATGTTTGACATACTTTGTGCAAAAGCTGGACTTATGTTTACAGCTGATGTAAATATTACTATTATTGAAGCAGCTACAATGCCAGCTTTTCTAAAGTAAGCAGAAAAAATATTTGGCTTTTTATCAATAGCTGTATTTATTATGTTATCAAGCTCTGTAGGAATTTCAATATTGTTGTACTGTTCTCTTAAATTTTCTATATTTTTCATTATTAAGCCTCCTCTATGTTTATTCTTAATACTTCAAGGGCTTTGTATAGCCTAGTTTTAATGGTATTAATATTTTCGCCTGTTATTTCGGCAATATCTTTTATTTTCATATCCTCAAAAAATCTCAATGTTATTATTACTCTTTGGTCATATGTAAGTAAATCCAATGCTCTTTTTAAGTCTATATCTTCATAAACGTCATATTTTCCCTCTGTTTCAGCACTATACTCTGTATCAAGTGGAATATATTTGCTATTTTTTCTTATATAGTCTATAGCAGTTCTAGTCAGTATTTTATAGTACCAAGTTTTAATATACTGTGGGGTTTTAAGTGTGTTTGCAGATTTTAATGCTTTTAATACTGACTCCTGAACTATGTCTAGGGCATCTTCTTTATTTTTTGTATATGAAAAGGCTATACGGTATAATTTTTCTTTGTTTTCTATTGTGTAATTTTCTATTAATTTCCGTTTCATATTTAGCTCCTTATTTATTTTTTTGAAAAGCTTTTCTTTTTGGTTTACACTATATAGACGAAGTTGGGGATAAAAAAGTTTTAGCATAATAAAAATAAAACCCTGACATAGGGTCAAGGTTTTGAGATTATTCTATTGGTACTACTGTTATGAAATATCTATAAAGCTTACCGTCTTCTATTGATGAGGCTGTTGTAAACATATATATTTCGCCATTTTGCTTATAGTTATATTCTTGCATATAGTCAAAAATTGTCTTGTAAAGTTTAGTTTCCTTGAGAGGTTTTTTCTCATCAATGAAGTAATTGGCATCATAAGGGCATTTTCCATAGTAAAAAAGGGATTTTTTATTTCGCAAAAATCTTTTTGTATAAGGATTTGAAAAAATGCTTTCGTCTTTTATGTACATAGTTTTTATGCCAAGACCCAGAAAAATAGAGTCGGGACAAGTTTCATCATAGTAGTAAATTTGCTGAACAAAGGGCTGGTGCTGTATAAATTTTTTCAGCAAAGCAACGTGTTTTTTATCCATAAAAGTTTTGCCGTCTTTTTTATAGACCATAAAGGTATAATCTACATTGGGATATACAATAAAGCGACCAACATTATCACGACAATTAATAAGCAATTTTAAATCGTTTTTAAGACGGGTTTTCTTTTCTTGAAGGAGTTTTATTTCTTCGTCAAATTCCAAATTTCTCTTTTCATATATATCTACAAGGTCGTATATACTTGCTTTTGTTATATCGGATATATCAATATGAGAAAAGCCAAAACCTCGGCTTTTACTTACATTTACAAGTTTGTCTATATCTTCTTCGCTATAGTGACGATAGTTATTTTCGTCACCTCTACTAGGATTGATATATCCATAATCTTCATATCTTCTTATGGTGTTTGTAGATACATCGAAAAGGGAGCTTAATTCATTTATTTTATACATAAACATCTCTTTTCGTATGGTAAAATTCATTTTCAACATTATATCACAAAGAAAAATTTTTTTCAATTTTTTGGAAAAAACTATTGACCCTCAACTAATGTCATAGATTATAATGACTGTGTTGACGGAAATAGGGAAAATTCAAAAATCGGTACGATGTTAAGTAAAAAAAGGAAGAACGGCTACGTTAAAAACCGGTTTACAGGGAGTGAATGATTTTTCTATTTACCGTTCCGTATTTTTCATGGAATAGACGGGAGTGTGTCGTCTATATCCTTTCCTCACCTAAAATTAATGGCACATCAACAATAAAAGCCCCGTTTGTCATCGGGGCTTTTATTGTATTTAGTTACCTCTTTCAAGGCTTATCTTATTGAATACATTTAAAATATTATCAACAGAAGTAGATTTCTTATCCTGTTCATTTAAGTCCATAATAGCATTGCCTTCGTGCATCATAATAAGTCTGTTGCCATAGTGAAGGGCGTGCATAAGATTATGAGTTACCATAAGAGTTGTAATCTTTTTCTTCTTAACAATATTATTTGTAAGTTCCATAATAATTTCTGCTGTCTTAGGGTCAAGAGCAGCTGTATGTTCGTCTAATATAAGAATTTCAATAGGTGACATAGTAGTCATCAAAAGTGCCATAGCCTGACGCTGACCACCTGAAAGCAGACCAACCTTTACACCTAATTTATCTTCAAGACCTAAGTTTAATTGACTTAAGAGTTCTTTGTAGTAGTCAATTCTCTTTTTGTTTGTACCCCAACTGAGGTTAAAACTTCTGTTTTTGTTATCAGCCAATGACATATTTTCAAGTATTGTCATTGTAGGGCAAGTACCCTTTGAAGGGTCCTGATAAACTCGACCAATAGTTTTATAACGCTCAAATTCTTTTAAAGTGTTTATTTTCTGATTGTTTATAAGTATTGTACCCTTATCAAGAGGAATAGAGCCACAGATAAGGTTAAGCATAGTTGTTTTACCAGAACCGTTACTACCTATAACACTTACAAAGTCACCAGGGTTTATGTTTAAATTAAAGTTTTCAAAAAGTTTTGTTTCGTTTACTGTATGAGGGTTATATGTTTTACAAATATCTATAAGTTTTATCATAATTTTCCCCTCCTTTTGAAATTACCACAGATAAGAATAACAAGGAAAAGTAAACCTGTAATAAGTTTCATATCAATGGCACTGAGACCAAGACTAATAGCAGTACCTACACAAGCCTTATAAATAATAGAGCCTACGAAAACGGCTGTTGTAGCCTTTATAATTGTTACCTTTTTGAAAAGGTTTGTACCGATTATAACAGATGCAAGACCGATTACCATTGTACCTGTACCCATAGAAATATCGAAAAATCTCTGTTGCTGACACATAATACAACCGGCAAGGGAAACAAGAGCATTAGAAACCATAAGACCAAGAATCTTTACTGTGCCACTATCTTTAGCAAGAGAAGTAACAAGAGTAGGGTTATCGCCTACGGCTCTTAAAAGATAACCGGATTTAGTTTTCATATAAAGGTCTAAAAGGAATTTTGCAATAAGTGAAATTACAAGAACAACAATTACAGTATTAAACTGACCTGCAATATCCTTTATTGGGGATAATGAGAAAATACTGTCGTTATTAAATAAAGGAATATTTGCTTTTCCGTCTGCTATATGAAGGTTAATAGAATAGAGTATTGTCATAGTGATAATACCTGAAAGAAGGTCCCTTACTTTGCACTTAACGTGTATTAAGCCTGTAACCAAACCGGCTAAAGCACCACATATAAAAGAAACAGGCAAAGTAACAAAAGGATTTATTCCACTGGAAATCATAATAGCAGATACAGCAGCTCCCAATGGGAAACTGCTGTCAACTGTCAAGTCGGGAAAGTCAAGTATTTTGTATGTAATGTATATGCCTAAAGAGAGAACAGCGTATATAAGACCCTGTTCTAAAATACTTAAAATTAATGACATAAAAACTCTCCTAACAATTTTTTCTTTTGATTATTTTGCTTCAACAGCTGAAGAAGCAAGGTCTGCTGGACACTCCATATTAAGGTCTTTAAGAGCAGCAGAGTTAATATAAAGGCTGTATTCAGAAATAGTTTCGAAAGGTATGTTCTGTGGGTCTTCGCCAGCAAGTACCTTTGCTGCCATTTCACCAGTCTGCTTACCTAAAGCAACATAGTCAAGACCTTCAGTAGCTACACAACCGTTCTTAACCTGTTCAATTTCGCTACCGAAAACAGGGATACCTGCCTTTTTAGCTGCATCCAACAAAGTAGGAAGACTTGAAACAACAGTATTGTCTGTTAAGTTGCTTATACAGTCTACCTTTGATGCTAAATCACTAGCTGCCATAGGAATATCAGATGGCTGGCTGATGCCCTTATCTACAATTTCGAAATTATAATTTGGAGCAAGTTCCTTGTATTCAGCAATAGCACTTACTGAATTAGTTTCGCTTGTAGAATATAAAATACCGATTTTCTTAGCATCTGGTAAGAATTCTCTTATCATCTTGAGCTGTGCATCAACAGCAAGTTTATCACTTGTACCGGTAATTTTGCCTACGCCTGTACCGTCTTCCTTTGCAAGCTGAGCAGCTACTGGGTCAGTAACAGCTGTGTATACAACAGGAATATTCTTTGGCTGTGCTGCGTTGTATGCTGCCTGAGCCATAGGTGTAGCAATAGCACAAATTAAATCATTTTTGCCACTAGCCATAGACTGTGCAATCTGATTTGCAATACTCATATCGGCTTCAGCATTTTTGTAGTCAATAGTAAGGTTTTCGCCTTCCTTATAGCCTGCTTCAGCGAGACCCTGAATAAAGCCTTCACGACAGTTTTCAAGAGATGGATGCTCTGCAAACTGAGCAATACCAATAGTAATGTTATCTTTGCTTGCAGTATTACTTCCGTCTGCTGAATTTGTTGCTCCACCACAGCCGGCAAGAGAGGCAACAAGTACAGCTGACGTAATTATAGATAAAAATTTCTTCATTTATATAATCCCTCTTCCTTAAGATTTTACAAATGATTATAACATACTTTTAGGAAAAATAAAAGGAAAATATATACTACAGTATAAAATTTTTGCAACTATCTCCTGTTAAATTCACCCATAATTTCTCTTACGTCAGTAATTATGACGAAAGCATTTTTGTCACTTTCTGAAATTGAGGTTTTTAATATGCCAATTTCTCTTTTGGAAACTACGGCAAGTACAATGTAGTTAGGATTTTGAGTGTAAGAGCCTATTGTGTTTATTATTGTTGCACCTCTTTGGAGATTTTTAAAAATAGCATTTAATACCGGTTCAGGGTCTTTGCAAATTATAAAGGCTGCTTTGGCAAAATCTATTTCTTCCACAATCAGGTCTATGACTTTTATGGAAATATAGAGGGTTATAATTGCGTACATTGTAGGCTCAAAACCTAGTATCAACATACCACCCATTATTATAATGGCATCAATGTACAGCAAAAGTCTTGAAATTGTAACGTGCTTAAATTTGTCGTGCAACAAAACAGCCAAAAGCTCGCTACCTCCAGTTGTAGTATCGGCTTTTAACACAAGTCCCAAACCGGCACCTGTTAATATACCACCAAAAACTGTGGCAAGAAAAATGTCATTGTCTACAAATACAAAATCTTCTGTAAAGCCGAGAGAAAGGGAGTAAATAAATGTTGCAACCATTATGTCTTTTGTATATTTTACGCCTTTTTGAAATGTGGCAAAAAACAAGAGAGGAATGTTCAAAGCTAGGTTACTGGCCCACAGAGGAACAGAAAAAAGTTTTTGCAAAATAATGCCTATACCACCGGCTCCACCTATGACCATATTAAAGGGAGATAAAAAGCCGTTTATGCCTATGGAAAGGAGCAAAGAACCCAGTGTAATATAAATGTATTTTTTCATAGTTTCACCTACTTTTTTCCTTTAGTTTTTGTAATGTTACAAAAATAATACATTTAAAAAAATTTTAATGAAAAATTTCAAATAATTCTTGACTAAAAGCAATATATCTAATATAATAGGGGAAGTGCTTGATTTGACTTTAAGTAAATATATGTATATGAGAAGGAGGTGCGTTTACAATGAAGATGACATTCCAGCCTAAGAAGAGACAGAGAGCTAAGGTTCACGGTTTCAGAAAGAGAATGAGTACTGCCAACGGCAGAAAGGTACTCCTTGCAAGACGTAGAAAGGGCAGAAAGGCATTAACTGCTTAATTTGCTTTTACTACAAAGGCTTATGCTAAATTTGTTTCGGTTTGGACTTTAGGTCCAAATCAATTAAAGCCCGCTTAGTTTTAAGTGGGCTTTAATTGGTATACGGCATTATTTGTTTTAGGAAAGGGAAAGAATATGGAATTTACAGAGTCCCTTAAAAAGAATTATCAGTTTAGATTTGTCTACAATCGTGGCAAGTCTATTGCCAACAGATTGTTGGTTATGTATGTGGTGCGTAATGGCACAGATGGCAATCGTTTTGGTATTTCAGTTAGTAAAAAAGTAGGCAACAGCGTTGTTCGTAGCCGTATTACAAGATTATTGAGAGAAAGCTACCGTTTGTC
Organism: uncultured Eubacterium sp.; assembly: GCA_900545305.1. GTDB lineage: Bacteria > Bacillota > Clostridia > Lachnospirales > CAG-274 > CAG-274. The sequence goes on along the minus strand of UQYD01000004.1, from coordinate 17,455 downwards.
AGAAAGTAAGTTTTTGGCAGGCTATGACATTGTTGTTATTGCCAGAGCTTCTGCTAAAGAGGCTACATACAGGGAAGTAGAAAGTGCTTTGATGCACTTGTTAAACAAACAGAAACTTATTAAGTCAGAATAGAGGACTGAGTTTTATGCTGAAAAAAGCAGCATTATTTTTAATAAGGGTGTACAGAAATTGTATTTCACCCTACAAACCGGCCTGCTGTAGGTTTGTGCCAACTTGTTCAGCCTATGCCTATGAGGCATTTGAAAAGTATGGCTTTTGTAAGGGTTTGTATTTAAGTATTAGAAGAATTTTAAAGTGTCATCCATTCCACAAGGGTGGGTATGACCCTGTTCCGTAAAGGGGGATTTTATTTTGTTCAAAGGCGTTACTATGCTTGCCGGTCGTAATGTATTAAAGGACCCAGGTATTATTGTAGGACCTATTGCCTTTATTTTAGGTGCGATAATTAACGTGATTTTCAACTTGGTTTATAATGTACTTGGAATACATACAAATTCTTTGGGTATTTCAATCATCATTTTAACTGTTTTCGTTAGACTTCTTATGACACCTATTGCTTATCATCAGCAGAAGTCTATGTTTAAAATGCAGGCACTTCAGCCTGAAATGAAGAAAATTCAGGAAAAGTACAAGGGTGCTATGTCTGACCCTGAACTTCAGAGAAAAATGAATATGGAAATGCAGAAGTTATATGCAGATAACAACTACAACCAGCTTGCAGGTTGTTTACCAATGCTTATTCAGCTTCCTATTTTCCTTGGTCTTTACCACGTAATGCAGAATCCGTTTAAGTATATAGATATTATAAACACTGTTTATAGCCAGATTTCAGACATCGTTCTTAATGCTGCTCAGTCTAATGACACAGTTATGAACCTTGTAGTTGAATTTGGTAAATTAGGTAATATTCCAGCCGGTACACAGATTGATGCTAATGTATTCAGCAGAATTATGAATATTCTTGGTCCGGACCAGATGAAGAGTCTTGGTACAGCTATTTCATCAGCTGACTTTACTTCTCTTTACGACAAGAAGAATGCTATTGAATACTTTATGGGTCTTAACCTTACAGAAACTGTAGGTCTTTCACTTAGTCCTAGACTTATTATTCCTATTCTTTCTGGTGGTACTACTTGGCTTTCTAGCTGGCTTATGTCAAGAAAGAACAAGCCTACTGACCCAGCTATGGTAACTCAGCAGAGAATTATGAGCATTACAATGCCTCTTATGATGGCTTGGATTACTACAAGTCTTCCAGGTGGTATTGGTGTATACTGGATTACATCTAACTTATGTATGATTATTCAGCAGTTCTTTATTAACAAAAGACTTTCAAAGCACCCTATTGTAACAGTTAATGCAAAGGGTTCAAAGGCTAAGGGAGGAAAATAATATGGCAAGACAGATTGAACAGACAGGCAAAACTATCAGCGAAGCTGTTGAGGCTGCTGTTAAAAAACTTGGTGTTGAGCTTAGTGATATAGAATACAAGGTTCTTAGTGAAGGCTCAAGAGGTTTCTTAGGTCTTGGTGCTAAACCGGCTAAGGTACTTGTTACTGTTACTGGTGAAGATGAGGCAGAGGAAATTCTTGAAGAAGTAAAGATTGAAGAAGTAGCAGAGGAAATAAAAGAGCCTCGCAAATTCTTCAAGAAAGAAACAACAGTTGTAGAAAAGGCAACAGAAGAAGTTACAGAAGTTGTTGTAAAGGAAACTGTTGAAACTGAAAAGGTTGAAGCTCCGGTTGAAAGTTCAAGAGCAAGCCTTACAGAAGAAGACAAGAAGATTATCCTTGGTACAGCTACTGACTTTTTAAAGAGCATTTTCGATACTATGGGTATGGAAGTTAAAATTAATACTTCTTTTGAAGATAATAAGCAGATACTCATTAACCTTGAAGGTGAAGAAATGGGTGCTATTATTGGTAAGAGAGGACAAACTCTTGATTCACTTCAGTATCTTACTAACCTTGTAGTAAATAAGGGCGAATATGCTTATATGAATGTAACAATAGATACTGAAAACTACAGAGTGAGACGTAAGGAAACACTTGAACATTTAGCATTTAACCTTGCTAAAAAGGCTAAACATAACAGAAGAAATGTTACTTTAGAGCCTATGAATCCTTACGAAAGACGTATTATACACGCAACACTCCAGAACGACAGATATGTTACTACTTACAGTGAGGGTGTTGAACCTTTCAGATATGTTGTTATTGCTTTAAAGAATAACTATTCTAGCAGAAAGAGATATAACAACAGACCACAGGAACGCAATAATACAACAGAAACAACTGAGGAATAAGATTTAATAGGCGTAGGCTTGCTTTTAGCCTATGCCTATATTTTTATATATAGGAAAATTTTACAGGAGGTGTGAAGAATGTTAAAGGTTAATCTTGAGGATACAATTTCAGCTATTTCTACGGCTACCGGCAACGGTGGTATAGGTATTGTGCGTATGAGTGGAAAAGAAGCTATTGAAATAGCTGACAAACTCTTTGTATCCCCTAAGGGCAAAAAGTTAAGTGAACAAAAAAGCCATACTATACATTTTGGCACAATAGAAGTAGACGGAAAAGTAGTTGATGAAGTCCTTGTGTCAGTTATGAAAGCTCCAAATACTTACACAAGAGAAGATGTAGTAGAAATAAATACCCACGGTGGATATAGAGCAGTAACAGCTGTTTTAAATGCAACAATAAAGGCTGGCTGTAGAATGGCAGAGCCTGGAGAATTTACAAAAAGAGCATTCTTAAATGGCAGAATAGATTTGACACAGGCAGAGGCTGTTATTGATATTATTAATGCTAAGACAGACAAGGCAAAAGATGCAGCAGTTTTAAGACTTGAAGGTAAACTTTCAGAAAAGATAAAGGGTCTTAGAGATAGACTTCTTACAATGATAGCAAATATTGATGTGTCTATTGACTATCCTGAACACGAAGAAGAAACAATGAATTATGAGGCTGTAGATAAGGGTGCTAACGAAATGTTAGTGGAAGTAAATAAACTTATTGCTACAGCAGATACTGGAAAAATATACAAAGAGGGTATTAAGACTGTAATTTTAGGCAGACCGAATGTAGGTAAGTCATCACTTTTAAATACCCTTTTAGATGAAGACAGAGCCATTGTAACAGATATTGCCGGCACTACAAGAGATGTACTTGAAGAAATGATAAATGTAGGGGGTATTCCTCTTAACATTATTGATACAGCCGGTATAAGAGATACAGACAATGTTATTGAACAGATAGGTGTTGAGAAGTCAAAAACTCTTGCTATGGAGGCTGACTTGGTACTTCTTATGTTTGACGGCTCAAGGGAATTAACAGACGAGGACAGAGAACTTATAAAGTTGACAGAAAACAAAAAGTCTATTGTACTTGTTAATAAGTTGGATTTGGAACAGAAAATAGATACTGACGAGCTTGAAAAACTTACCGGTGGATTTATTAACATTTCAGTAAAAGCTGACAAGGGCGTTGAAAAATTGTATGATGCCATAAAGTCTATGTTTATAAAAGGCGATATAAATGTGGATAACCAAGTTCTTATTTCAGGAGAAAGAAACAAGGCTAGTTTGGTAAAGGCTAAAAACTCCCTTGAAAATGTTATTGAAACCATAGCTAACGGTATGCCAGAAGATTTTATGATTATGGATTTAACAGATGCCTATGAGGCGTTAGGCGAAATTTCTGGCGAAACACTTGAAGAAGATATTATTGACAGAATATTCAGCGAATTCTGTTTAGGTAAATAAAGTATTTTAAATTATTTGAGGTGAAAAACAAATGGAAAAGCCATATATTGCTGATGAAGTTGATGTAATAGTTATTGGTGGTGGTCATGCTGGTTGTGAGGCTGCTCTTGCATCTGCTCGTATGGGACTTAACACTATAATGTTTGCCATTAATTTGGATAGTATTGCAATGATGCCTTGTAATCCAAATGTAGGTGGTAGCTCTAAGGGTCACTTGGTAAGAGAAATTGATGCCTTAGGTGGCGAAATGGGTAAAAACATTGATAAAACCTATATTCAGACTAGAATGTTAAACACAGGTAAAGGTCCAGCTGTTTACTCTTTAAGAGCACAGGCTGACAAGGCTAAGTACCACAATGAAATGAAAAAGACTCTTGAAAACACAGAAAATTTACTTGTGCGTCAAGGGGAAGTAAACGAAATTGTTGTTGAAGACGGCAAAGTAACGGGTGTTATTACTGAAAGTAATGCTCTTTACAAGTGTAAGGCAGCAGTAATTTGTACCGGTACTTACTTAAAGGCTCGCTGTCTTTATGGTGATACAATTATTGAAAGTGGTCCTAATGGTTTAAGACGTGCTAATCACCTTAGTGACAGTCTTAAAAAGTTAGGTGTTGAATTAAGAAGATACAAGACAGGTACACCTGCCAGAGTTGATAAGAGAACTATTGATTTTTCAAAAATGAAAGAACAGCCAGGTGATGAAAAGATTGTTCCTTTCTCTTTTGAAAATAAGCCAGAGGATATTGCCAGAGAACAGATTAGCTGTTATTTGACATACACAAACGAAAAGACTCACGAAATTATTAGACAGAATTTAGACCGTTCTCCTCTTTACTCAGGTGTAATAACTGGTACCGGTCCTAGATATTGCCCATCTATTGAGGACAAAGTAGTTCGTTTTGCTGATAAGGACAGACATCAGATATTTATTGAGCCAGAGGGCGAAGACACTAACGAAATGTATGTTCAGGGTATGAGTTCATCACTTCCTGAAGATGTTCAGATTGCTATGTACAGAACTCTCCCAGGTCTTGAAGATGTACGTTTTATGAGAACAGCTTATGCCATTGAGTACGATTGCATTGACGCAAATCAGCTTAAACTTTCTCTTGAATTTAAAAATATTGCCGGTCTTTTTAGTGCTGGTCAGTTTAATGGTACAAGTGGTTACGAAGAAGCAGCAGCACAGGGTATTATGGGTGGTATAAATGCCGGTGCATACTGTAAGGGCTTAGAACCTTTAATACTTGACAGGTCAGAGGGCTATATTGGCGTATTGATAGACGATATTATAACTAAGGAAAGCCACGAGCCATATAGAATGATGACTTCAAGAGCTGAATACAGATTGCTTTTAAGACAGGATAATGCAGATTTAAGATTAACTGAAAAGGGTCACGAATACGGTCTTATTACTGATGAAAGATATGCTAAGTTCTGTGAAAAGAAAAAGGCTATTGAAGACGAAATTGCAAGAGTAATGAAAATTAATTTAGGACCTACAGAAGAAGTAAATTCACTTTTGGAAAGCTATGGCTCAACACCTTTAAACAATGGTATTAAAATGGCTGATGTTATTAAACGTCCTGAAATGGATTATGACAAACTTGCTCCAATAGACTTTAACAGACCTGAATTGCCAGACGATGTTAGAGAACAGGTAAATATACAGATTAAGTACGAAGGTTATATTACAAGACAGCAACATCAGGTACAGCAGTTTAAGAAGTTAGAGGCTAGAAAAATACCTGACAATATTGACTACGAACAGGTAATGGGTCTTAGACTTGAGGCTAGACAGAAGTTAGAGGCTGTTCGCCCTGTAAATATTGGACAGGCAAGCAGAATAAGTGGTGTATCACCAGCTGACGTAAATATGCTTTTAGTTCACTTAAATATGTGAGGTGCTTATGAATAGCTTAAAAGAATATTTAGAAAAGTTAAATATAGAAATTAATGACAGACAAGAAGAACAGTTTGTTCAATATATGAATTTGTTGGTGGAATGGAATGAAAAAATGAACCTTACTGCTATTACAGAAAGGGAACAGGTTTTCATAAAGCATTTTGCCGACAGTTTAACTCCTCTTATGTACTTTGATTTTAAGAGGAAAAGTGTCATTGACGTAGGTACCGGTGCAGGTTTTCCCGGATTACCTTTAAAAATTGCTGAACCAACTATTGAACTTACTCTTTTAGATGCTTTGCAAAAGAGAATTGGCTTTCTTGAAACTGTTGGTCAGAATTTGGAACTTGAAAATGTTCACTACATTCACGCAAGAGCAGAGGAAGGCAGTTGTATGCCTGAGCATAGGGAACAGTATGACATAGCTGTTTCAAGAGCTGTTGCTTCTCTTAATGTTTTAAGTGAATATGACTTACCTTATGTTAAGGTGGGTGGAAAGTTTATAGCCCTTAAAGGACCTACAGCTTATGATGAAATAAAAGAAGGGGAAAAGGCTGTTGAAATATTAGGTGGCGAAATAACTTCTGTAAAGGAAGTTACACTTCCACAAACTGATATTACACACACAATAGTTGAAATTACAAAGATAAAATCAACTGACGAAAAATACCCAAGACGAGCAAAGAAAATTTCTTCAAGTCCTTTATAGGAGTATATTTATGGAAGTAAAGTTTTATAAAGACGAAAATGCAGATGCCTTTTACGTAAGAAGAAAGGTATTTGTGGAAGAACAGAATATTCCTGAATGTGATGAATTTGACGGTAGTGATATAGGTGTAATACAGGCTGTTGTTTATGATAACAACAGCCCGGTTGCTACTGGCAGGCTTATAAAAGTGGAAAATGAAATGAGAATAGGCAGAGTAGCAGTTTTAAAGGAGTACAGAGGTACTGGAACCGGTAAATTACTTATGAATTCTCTTCTGGAAAAGGCTAAAGAGTGTGGATACAAGGAAATTATTGTACACGCACAAACTCACGCCTTAGGCTTTTATGGCTCTCTAGGTTTTGAAGAATATGGAGAGTTTTACATAGAAGATAAAATTTTACATAAATCAATGAAAAAAAGAATTGCATTTTAACCATAAGACTTGTATAATTATACTGTATGATTTGGTGTTAAATTTATGCACTTTTTATAGGAGGTTCTCTAATATATGAAAAAGAGATTAGTATGTTTTGGTCTTGCCTTAGCATTTTCTTTAAGTAGTTTTAGTGCAATTTCATTTGCAGAAGGCTCTTGGAAAAAAGGCTGGACTGGTAAAGCTGATGCTGCTGCATATACAGTAAATGCAAACGGCTCAACTGTTACAATGTCAAATGATAATGTTAATAATGGTAAATTTACAGACGGCGAAGATAGTATTGTTTACTATGCTAATGAATTAAAAGCTGATGAAAACTTTGAATTAAAGGCTACAGTAAACATTGATTCTTATAATACAGCAAAAGACGGTAGCAATCCTCAGCAGGGTTCTGTTGGTATTGGTGTGCTTGACTCTCTTTATAACAAAACTGATGATAAGACATATGATGACGGTGTTTTCTTAGGTTCTTACGCATCTCAGAAGGATAGCCCTATGGCAATCCATTCTCTTGTGAGAGCAAACAGCAGTAAGAAAACTGTTGGTGATGCTTTATCAGATACTTTTGCAAATACAGGTGAAAATTTAGGTACATTTGATTTATCTATTAAAAAAGTAGGTGATGCTTATACTCTTACTTGTGGGGACAAGTCAACAACTGTTGAAATGACTGCATTGGAAGATGAAATTTATCCTTGCCTTTATATTGCAAGAAATGCAAAGGCTACATTTACAAATGTTTCACTTACAACTGAAACAAGAAAGGCTACTTCTCTTACTTTAAAGGGTAAGTGCAAGACAGCTTATTCATATGGTGAAAAGCTTGATTTATCAGGTCTTACCGGTACTGTTACATATGATGACGGTACAAAGGAAGATGTAACAGGTTTCCTTGCTTCTGGTTATGATGCAACTAAGACAGGTAAGCAGACAATTACACTTTCTTATGGCGATGCAAAGGCAAACATTGATGTTAGTGTTGCAAATGTTGCATTAACTGATGTTAAGATTGGTTTTACTCCGGTAAAGACAGATTATAGCTTAAATGGTCCTTTCAGTAGTACAGGTATTTCAGTAGAGGCTGTTTACTCAGACGGCACTACAAAGAAACTTGATAGCGACCAGTATACATTCTCTCTCAATGGAAAGACAATTAAAGACGGTGATGCTGTAACAGGAGTAGGCCATCAGATTGTTAAAGTAAATGTAAAGCCACAGAAGGGTATCAACACTACAGCTGTAGGTAGTTACAACATTTACATAAATAAAAATGCTTATTCTTCTCTTGAAGCTAAGGGTAGTGGCTTTGATACAGCTTATTACTTAAATGACCAGTTTGATACAAACACTATAGAAGTAACTGCAAGCTATACAAATGATAGTGGCAAGGTTGTTTCTGAAATTGTTCCAGCAGGTTCTTATACTTTAACAGGTTTTGATTCTAAAACAGCAGGCGAAAAGGAAGTTAAGATTTCAGCCGGTGGTTTAGAAGTTTCTAATACTGTTACTGTAAAGGAAAAGCAGGTTACAGGTATTGAACTTACAAAATATCCTAAGACTACATACAATGTAGGCGAAAGTTTCGATAAGGAAGATATGGCTGTTGTTGTTAAGTATGATAACGGCGATGAAGACGAATTAACGGATTATACTGTAAATACAGATAAATTTGATACTTCTAAAGTTGGCAAGACTTCTGTTACTGTTAGCAGTAAGGAAGGTAGCGTAGAATTACCTTGTACAGTAGTTGAAGCTAAGGATGCTAAGTGGAGAAAAGTTGTATTCGGTCAGAGTTCTAATTACGACAAGCAGGACGAAGGCATTAGTGGTGTTACAGCTGATGACTATGGTACAGCTAATGGCAAGATTAATGTAAGGTCTTGGAACGGCTCTGGTAAGATTACTCAGGACCACGACGGTATCAGCTACTACTATACAACTGTAGACGGTAATGAAGATTTCAGAGTTACTGCCGATATTAAGGTAAACAAGTACCTTGAACACGATAACAACGATACTAAGAGAAGTGGTCAGGAAGCCTTTGGTATTATGGCTAGAGATGTTATTCCTTTGACTGGCGAAGACGGTAAGATTGTTACTGATGAAAACAGTGCAAAGAAAGATAGCGAAGGTATTTCACAGCCTCTTGATAACGGTGCTGTTTTTGCATCTAATATGGTAATCTGTGGTGGTTATTCTGGTACAGGCTATCCAGCAGATAAAAGTATTAGTAATTACGACAATATTATTAATATGAACAGAATTAACCTTATTGTCAGAGAAGGTGTTACTGCTACTGACGGTGGTGGTAAGAGAATTGGACCTTATGCTATTAATAGTGAATTCCCTAAGGAAGGTAATACATACAGAGTTACTCTTGAAAGAATGAATGGTGGTCTTTATGCTAAGTGCTATGACTATCAGACAGGCAAAACTCAGAGTACAGTTTACAATGATGATAGTTTCCTTACAGTTCAGAGTGACAAGGTTTATGTTGGTTTCTTCACTTCAAGATGGGCTGACATTGATGTATCTAATGTAGAATTCAGAACTTCTGACAGAAGTACAGACCAGAAGGTTGCAGAAAAGGAAGAAGAACCGGCTACAGCAGGTCTTAGCTTTAAGACAAAGGGCTATTCAACAAGCGAAAACTATGGCTTTGATTTAGCTGCATCTGACAGCAAGGGTAAAGTAACAATCAAGGTAAACGATGCTGTTGTTGCTCAGAATGTAGATATGGCTGATACTCAGCACTTTACAGCTAAACTTAAGAATAATACAGCAAACAAGATTGTAGCAGTTTATACTCCGGATAAATCTCTCAACCTCAGTAGCTATGAACCTATTGTTGTTAGAAAGACTGTTTATTGCAAGGAAACTCCAGCAAATGCTACTACACTTTATGTTTCTCCACAGGGTAGTTTCAATGGCGATGGTACAAAGGAAAATCCTTTTGATATTGATACAGCAATCGGTCTTTGCAAGGCTGGTCAGACAATTCAGCTTGCCGGTGGTGTATACAACAGAACATCAAGAATTGATATTTCTATAGGCGATGACGGTACAGCAGAAAAGCCAAAGACAATTAGAGCTGACGAAAATGATAGAGCCATCATTGACCTAGGTGCTACTTGTGCAGGTTTCTATACAGGCGGTAATTACTGGGTATTCGAAAATATGGATGTCAGAAATTCTGGTAATAACTTAAAGGCGTTTAATTTAGGTGGTTCTCATTGTGTAGTTAGAAATTGCCGTTTCTATGATAACAGAGATACAGGTTTCCAGATTAGTAGAATTGATGATGACCAGACTAGAGAATTTTGGCCAGGTTATAACCTTATTGAAAATTGTGAATCTTTCAACAACTGTGACCCAGCTATGATTAATGCTGACGGTTTTGGTACTAAACTTACTTCTGGCGACGGTAATGTTTACAGAAATTGTAAATCACACCATAACCTTGATGACGGTTGGGATTGCTATACAAAGGTAAATACTGGTGCTATTGGTGCTGTAACTCTTGAAAATTGTCAGGCTTACAAAATGGGTCTTAGATTAAATGAAGACGGTACAGAAACTCCTTACGGTGCTGGTGGTCACAACGGTTTCAAAATGGGTGGCGAAAATATTGCTGTAAACCATGTTCTTAAAAATTGTGTTGCTTACGATAACTTAGCTTGTGGTGTTACAACTAACTTCAACCCTAGTCTTACTCTTATTGATGTTAAGGCATACAACAATGCTGAAAGCAACTTTAACTTCTTTACAGATAAGGCTGACCAGTACAACTATACTGTAACTGGTGCTGTTTCATACAATGGTGGTGCGGTTGATAGAATTCCTACTGAAAATTACAATAAGGAATACAAGAATAATAGCCAGACTCCACTTATTAGCGATTCTAACTATTGGGAACTTGCTTTAGGTAAGAGTGTAAATAAATCAGGCAAAGAAGCAAACGAAAGTATGCTTAAAATGAAATAATAAAATATAGAAAAAGCTCCGAAAGGGGCTTTTTTTATTGTCTGAATAATTTATAGTATTATTATAAAAATATTACAAATCAAAGTTTTTATGACAATTTTCGGCATTTGTGATACAATAACTAGGAATAAGAAAGAGGTGTTTGTTTTGAGTTATAAAACAAAAAATATTATAGTGTATATTGCTGTTGTTATATTCAGTATATTATTTTGTTATTTTGGCAACAAGTACACTATGGCAAATTATAAGTTATTAAATAATCAAGGTGTAGATGCTACTCACCCTGGGGTTATTACGGAAATAACTAATGAACAGGACTACACTTACCAAAATGGTCTTGGTGGCAGTAAAATTTCCTTTAAGTGTACGTTGAAAGATACGGGAGAGGAAATAGAAGGTACACAGGTTGTTGATGACTATGACCCTGTTCCTTACAGAAAGGTTACAAAAGGGGATAAAATACTTTTGGACTATGATGACACCAATGGATGGCAGTTTACAGAATATATAAGAACTGACGCTCTTATAGTATTAGGTGCTATATTCTTAATTGCACTTTTATTCTTCGGCAGAACTAAAGGTCTTAATACAATTATTTCATTAGGTTTTACTTGTATTGCAATTTTTGCTGTATTTATTCCTGCTGTTATAAGTGGGCAGAATATTTATTTATGGTCAGTAGGCATATGTGCATATACAATAATTATGACATTGCTTATTGTAAATGGTCCTAATACAAAAACTCTTACATCTTGTATAGGTTGTTTTGGTGGTGTTGTTTTAGCCGGTATTCTCACATTTATTATGACAAAGGTACTTGCTCTTACTGGTGTTGTAGATGAGTCATCATATTCCCTTACAACAGTAAATCCAGACCACCCTATTGATTTGCTTGCTATTATATTTGCAGCTATTATAATCGGTGCTATGGGTGCAGTAATGGATGTTGCTATGTCACTTTCTTCATCACTTCACGAATTAAAGTTAAAGGTTATGAGTATATCTCCTAAAGAGCTTTTCAAAAGTGGTATGGTTATTGGTAGAGATATGATGGGTACAATGGCTAATACACTTGTACTTGCATATATTGGTAGTAGCCTTACAGTTACTGTACTTATTGTAATTTACAATAGTTCAATGACAGAACTTCTTAACAAGGAAAGAATAGTTGTTGAAATTTTACAGGCACTTGTAGGTAGTATAGGTATATTGTTTACAATACCTTTCACTTGCTTTGTTTGTGCTATGTTATACAGAAATTTAAAGCCTTATGACAATAGTGTAGAGTTTGATGAATATGCTTATTGTGAACAACTTGCTGAAGAAAAAGAGGCAAGAGAGGCTAGAGCTTTAGCTAAGAAACAGGCTAAGGAAGAAGAAGCAAGAGCTATAAAAGAAGGCAAGGAAGAAGCGAATAAATTATAGGAGAAATATTCTATGATAGAAGTAAAAAATATTTCCAAAAGATATAGGAATACTGTTTTGGACGATATAAGTTTTACTGCTGAAAAAGGTCAATGTGTGGGCATAATAGGAGCAAATGGCTGTGGAAAAACCACATTGCTTTCTATTATGGCTGGTGTAAACAAGGCACAGTCTGGAAAAATATATTACAACAATGAGCTTGCAGACAAGAAAAGTGTTTTCAAAAAGTATATTGCCTATGTACCACAGGAAAATCCTCTTATTGACGAGCTTACTACAAAAGACAATTTACTTTTGTGGCTTGGAAGTAACAAGAAAATAAAAGACGGATTTGAAAATGGCGTTTTAAAGGATTTGGGTATTGACGAATTTTTGAACAAGCAAGTTAATGAGCTTTCAGGTGGTATGAAAAGAAGGTTAAGTATAGGTATTTCACTTTCAAACAATGCACCAATAATGCTACTAGACGAACCGGGTTCAGCTTTAGATATTTATGGCAAACAGGAAGTAAATTCTTATATTTTAAACTATGTCAAAAATGGTGGGACTGTAGTAATGAGTACCCACGACAGAGATGAAATAGATTTATGTACTAAACTATACAAAATAGAAGACGGAATTTTAAAGGAATGTGAGGGATAAAAAGTGGACGATAATATTAAAAATATGGAGGGTATGGAAAATAAGCCTTCGGGGCAAAACCCTGAAAATAGTGTAGAGGAAGTTAATAATGAAGTAACAGAAAATGTTGAAAATATATCTGATGAAAATATAGAGGAAACAACAGAAGATATTGCAAATGAAGATACTTCAGAGGAAAATGCTGATGAGGTAACAGAAAATAGTGAAATTTCTTTGGAAGAAACAAAAAATACAGAATCTGAATTTGATACTAAGGAAAGAAAGCCAATAAAAAATCTTGGTAAAATAGTTATTTCTGTTGTTGCTGTAGCAATGGTTGCAACTACAGCTTATGCAGTTTTAAACCCAGTGAATATTATAAAAAGAGCTACTACAAAGACTCTTAACCAGTATGTAAACAGAACATCTATAACAAATACTATAGGCTTAAAAGATATAGTAAATATGATAGATACAAAGTCAGTTTCTGTTGATGCTGAATTAAATGTAAATGACAATTCATATATGCCTAGCATAAATGGTGGTGGTATCAGCTTTAGTTTTGACAAAGATGTAGACAAGAAACTTGCACAAAGCAAGATTTCAGCTTTGTATAAAAATACTGCCCTTATGGACTTATATTCTTACACAGACAATAAGGATATTGTAGTTTATGCTCCTGCTCTTTATGAAAAGGCTATTAAATTTAGCTGTGACAATATTTTGAAACAGTATTTTGATTCTCCTTTAATGGCAGGCTCAAGTGCTGAATACAATAAGGACAAGGACTTTTCAGTTAAACTTTTTGACGACAACAAGGTAACAGAAAAGGCTGACAAATATTTTAACATTTATAGTGATTTTACAAGCCAGTTACAGTATTATACTAATCTTCATTGGAATGAAGCTACTAAGAATGCTACTTTGAAGAAAAATGAAAATAAGGATATTACTGTTGGTGAAAAGGAATTAAAGTGTAAAAGTTACACACTTACAGTGCCTTATGAAGATGTAAACAAGTTTATAATAGGGGTTGTGAGAGATACAAGCAAGGGTTCAGGTTTCGACAATTTCTTAACTGAATATGCTACATATATGTACACTTCACAGCCTATGTATCAGTATTTCTTCGAAAATGAAGCAGATTTAGAAAAATATATAAAGGATAGTGTACAAGAGTCAATTTCAAATATAGAGAAAAATGCGAAGTTTGGCGATTTAGCTATTAATTTCTACATAAATGGTGGTATGCTCATAAAGTGCGAAAGCAGTATGAATGTAACAGTAGACAATTCTGTAATGGACATTAATGCTAATATGGCACTTAACGGAAGTGAAAATCCTATAGATTTAATAAATAGCGAAGTTGCTTTTAATAGTGACGGTAGTGTACTTAAATTCTCTCTTAGTGACAGAGCAGAAAATAAGGAAAATTCTATAGATGTTTCAAAGGAATTAAATGTTGATGATGCTCTTGGAAACAATATCAAACTTGTGGCAAATGGCAGATACGATACAAAGAATAATCAGCTTTTGGCAAGCATTGACAAGAGTAATTCCGGTAGAGATACACAGGGTATAAGCCTTAAGGCTAAGGTTGTTCCGGCTAAGGACACATTAAATGCTGATATAAGCGAATTTAATGTAGATATGATGGGTGTAACTTGTTCAGGTAATGGTCTTTTAGATGTTAGACCTTTAAGTGAAGATATAGCAGCTCCTGACAGTGAGGCTATGGAAGTATTTAAGGTTGACAAGGAAACTGTTGAAAATGCAATGAACTCTGCAAAAGATAAATTTACAGAGATAATGTCAAAATTTAAAGGATTAAAATAAAAATGTTTTTACGATATTTATTTATGGAATTAAAAAGGTCATTGTACCTTTTGCCTAAAATTTTAATAGGTGCAGAAATTCTTGTTTTGGCTATGGGTGTAGTGTCTTTTGTTGGAATTTCTGCTATGGATAAAAGTTCAGCTGAAATAAAAAAGTCAGTTGTAGCTATGTACATTCCTGACGGTGGAGCAACAGAAGATATGGCACTTTCTATTGTGGAAAATATGGAAAGTGTAGGCACATTGTGTAAATTTGAAGTAGTTGACAGTAAAGATAAAGTGAAAAATATGGTTGAAAATGGCTCTGCTTTAGGCGGAGTCATTTTGCCTAGTGACTACATTCACAGCATTTTAAAGGGAGAAAATCTCCACCCAATACTTATATTGCCAAAGGGTACAGACTTAAACAATAAACTTTTTGAAAATCTAGCAGAGGGTGGCTGTGGTATTTTTGCAGCTGTTCAGGCAGGGGTATATTCTGTACAAGATGCCTTGTTAGCTAAAACTGGCAAAGAGGTTTCTGTACTTAAATTAGCTGAATTGGATATGGAATATGTAGACACAGTTTTGCCAAGAGCAACCTATTTTGATACAAATATGGTAAATAGTGAAAGTGATTTAACAGTAAAGGAATACTATTTAGCAATGGCTTTGGCTATGGTTATACTTCTTGCCGGTATGGCAATGGCACCGGTTGTAAGTGGACACAATATGGCTTTTTACAACAAGTTAAAAATGTCAGGTGTTGGCTTTTTACTTAATTCTCTTGTAGTAAATATAATAGTATTTTTGATATATGCAATTATATATTTAATAATTTTAGGGCTGTTTTGGATTTTGAGATTGGATATACAGTTTAATATTTTATCCTTTGTTATGCCTTGTTTTATTGGCTCTATTTTTACAACTGCTGTTTATACATTGTGTGGTGACAGAAGTTATGGAGGACTTTTAATATTTGCTTTTAGTATGGTCTTTGGCTTTTTAGGTGGTGCTTTTGTACCGGTTTCACTTCTTCCCGATACCATAAAGGCAATAAGCCCATATTCTCCCGTAAATATTGTAGGTAGCCAAATTATGGGTATGTTTTCTGCCTATGACTATACTTCCTTAAAATACGGAATTGTATTTGCTGTATTTCTCTATGTTGTTACAGCATTGAAAGGGGCGATAAAAAGATGAGTGTTTTTTGGCGAATACTGATTTATATAAAAAGACTGTGTAAAATGCCAGCCTTTGTTATTGCTCTTTTGTTGATGCCAGTAATAGCTTACGGAATAAAGAACTTTACTACTCTTGAAAATAAGGGTATAACAGTAGGCATTTATGCTACAGGAGAAGTTGGAAAGGCCGTTTGTGAAGATTTGTTGGGGAAGGACTATGTTGTTAAATTTGAAAAATATGACAGCATAGAAAAAATGAAAGAAGATGTAGAATTTAAGACAATAGAGTGTGGCTATGTCTTTGAAGATGCTTTTGAAGAAGGATATAAAAAAGGGGATTTGACAAGGTCTATAGGTTGTATAACATCTAATTCCTCTGTACTTCACAAAATGATAAATGAAGTTGTCTATTCTTCAATTATAACAAAACAAGCTCCTGAAATAGCAAACAACTATTTAAAGGATAAAAATATACCTGTTACAGTAGATGAGGATTATGGAAAGTATATGGACAGTGATAGGCTATTTACTGTTGATACGGAATATGTAGACTCTCCACAGATTGCGTCTAAGAAACTTTTTAGTGTGTCAAATGTGGTAGCTCTGTATACTATGCTTGGTGTTGTACTTTTATCTGTAAATGCTGTGAGAGATAGGAAAAAAGGTATTAGAATTAACGGCTATTTTGGCATTTTTGCAGGCTGTTTGCTGTTTACTGTGTTCTCTATTATTTCATCAAAAATAGCCGGAGAATTGACAAATGAGGCTGTTTTAAGGTATGGCATATATTTGTTTGTATTAAGTGGCTTTGCTTATTTATTAAGTGCCTTGCCTAAAGAGGAAATTTTGTTTGGTATATTGCCTGTATTGGCAGTAACTTCTGTAGTTCTTAGTCCTATATTTATAGATGTAAGTAAGTATTTAAAAATACTTGAGCCTTTGCAATACATTTATACTGTAACATACTTTGCAAAAGCTGATGTAATGACTATGGGGATTGTTGCTATAGTATTAAATGTTGTAGCATTTTTAGTGAATAGAATAGTGAAAAGATAAAAATTGAGTCCTTGTTTTTGCAAGGGCTTTTTTTAATGAACCGAAAGATAAATCGGACACACGAAGTGTGGCTTTCAACGAAGTTGAAAGTTCTGACAATGAACCGAAAGATAAATCGGACGACTTAATTTGTTAAGTTGCAAGTTAAGGTTGTAATTTGGTTTAATTGGAAGTCCGTAAAACAAATGAGAAGTAACAAATAAAAATTGTGATAAACAATCCTCATTTGTGGTTTACATAAAAATATATAATAAACAAAAAAAAGAGAAGGTAAAAACCTTCTCAACTTAGCTAGGCTAGCAGGATTCGAACCTGCGGATGACGGAATCAGAATCCGTTGCCTTACCACTTGGCGATAGCCCATTATTAAATTATTAATGATATAAGAGAGACCAAAAAGCAGGGCTGGCAGGATTCGAACCTGCGAATGCAGGGATCAAAACCCTGTGCCTTACCGCTTGGCGACAACCCTATATCACCGTGCGGGGTCACCACACTATTTAAAAGAAAAGAGCGCGAGACGGGATTC
>UQYD01000003.1 GCA_900545305.1 uncultured Eubacterium sp. | reverse complement strand
AAAGTTACTGAGAAAATAATGACTGAATTTTCGGATTTGAATCTATGCCCAATTAACAACCGTCAGGGAATTGTAATTGATGGTGAAGGTTCAAAGGTTATTTGCAAAGACTAATTTGAAACTTCCAGTTTGTAAAAAAGAGAATGGCGAAAGCTGTTCTATTTCCTATATTACAATAAAAAATTAATTCACAATATTCATTAAAAAAAGTCCAGTTTATCTGGGCTTTTTTTAATGAACAGGAAAGATAAATTCGATGGTTTGATGTATCAAACCACAAATTAAGGTTGTGATTTGTTCTAAATTTTAAAAAAATTTTAATATTATTTTTTTAATGGACAATTTATGTCTATAGCGTTTTATATAATGTAAAATATAAAATACTTATATATTAATAATAATAGATAAGTAAAAACAAATTGTATTTATACATTTGTAAAAAAATTATTTTTACATTAAATCTTTTTCTGAAATGTGTGTTAAGCAGAAGATAACATATATTATATAGAAATAAAGAGCAAGCAGGCATGTATGTAAGAATGGTACCAGAAGGGTAAATAAAACAGAAAAGAAGGAGGTTAAAATTTTAAGGTATCTAAATGAATGTTTGTGCTATAAAGGGTTTAATGGAAACAAAGAAAAGGAGTGTATTATTATGAAAAAATTTTTATGTGTTGTAATGTCAGTTGTTATGTTTGCTTTAATGTCTTCTGTAAATGCTTTTGCTATACAGGACGATGTATACAAGGCATATGCCAATGAACTTAGCTGGTTAAATAAGACAAGCTCAGTTGAAGAATACTGTGTTTATGATATGAATAAGGACGGTATCAAGGAATTAATTGTAAAGACTGGTACTTGTGAAGCTGATTATGTTTACAGATTTTATAGTTGTGAATACGGTAAGATTATTACATTAGGTACATTCAGTGGTGGTAGTGCAGGTCTTTATGAATGTAATGCAAATGGTGTATTCGTTTATTCAGCACATATGGGTTATGAAACTCTCTATCGTGTAAGCAAGAACGGTCATAAACTTTCACCATATAAATTATTCTCTCGTGAAGTATATGACTACCACGAACCTAAACAGCCTATCTACATGACATCAACTTGGAATGGTATGACTTATAGTGGTCTTTATTAATCAAAAAATATGTGAATTTAAAAGGCTATATGTTTTTTAACATATGGTCTTTTAGATTTACTATAAAAAAGCCACCAACTAAGAGCAGGTGGCTTGGAATAAATAAAGAAAATAAAATCATTAATGTAGATTTTTTCTTGCTTTGGCTGATTTTTCGTAGTATTTATCTAAGTTTTCTCTCTGTTTACTTGAGAGATTACCTCTACGTTCGTATTCAGCAGCTTTTCTATCACTTTCATTTAGTTGACGTTCTACATTTTTGTTAAAATCACTATAACTTTTGGCAGCAGCCTTAGAAACAAAATCAAAAAATCCCATATTTAGACCTCCTTTAATTTTATGAAATGTTATTATTAGTATACTGGTAATACTTTTTTACAATGAGGACATATTTTACTATTCTGTGGTATACTCTTATTACAATAAGGGCATTTAAAATTTGAATCAAATCTAAAACCTGTAATAATTACTTTATTTCTCATTTTTATCACCTCCAATTATAATATACATCATTGCTATGACACTTCTTGTCTACTTAAAAAAATTTGTAAAAAATGTAAAAAAAGTTTTTAAGAGGGACAATTCCTGTCTATATGGTATGGTATTATATGCTTAACAAAAAATAAGTAATAGTAAGTAAATAGACAATATTTGTCTAGTTACCTTTATATAATTATAGTATAATGATTATAGAAATGGGGTGCTTACTGTTGGAGATGAGGTGGAATATGGAATCAGAGTATGATTTAAAGGGATTTAGAATTTTAAAAATATATTCTGACCTATTGGAAGGTAAAGTGTTAAAGAAAAAAGAATATGCTGAATATTTTGGCGTTCACGAAAGAAGTATACAAAGAGATATAAAAAGTCTTAAAGATTTTTTTAGTGAAATGAAAGTAAAATATGGTTACATAAATGATATTGAATATAAACGTGCTTTAGGTGGTTATATTTTAAAATATCAGGGTAGGAGAACACTTTCTAAAAACGAAATATTGGCAGTATGTAAAATTCTACTTGAAAGCAAGGCATTTATAAAAGAAGAAATGATGCCTATAATAGATACAATACTTGACTGCTGTGTAAACACAGCAGAATCTCAACAGGTTCACAATATTATTGCCAACGAAAAATTTCACTATATTGGACCAAAACACAATAAGCCGTTTATAAACAATTTATGGGATTTAAGTCAGGCTATAAGTGAACACAAAAAAATAAAAATTAATTATACTAGAATAGAAAACAGCAAAGAAATTTTAAGCAGTGTTGTCATAAATCCTCAAGGTATGATGTTTGGTGAGTATTATTTCTATCTAGTTTCTAACGTTGATGGAAAGAAGAAAATAGAACACTTTAGAATTGACCGAATTAAGAACTTTAAGATTTTAAATGAGAAATTCTTTGTACCTTACGGTAATCATTTTGAAGATGGACAGTACAGAAAATACATACAGTTTATGCAAGGGGGAGATTTACAAACAATAGAATTTAAATTTTGGGGAAAATCTGTAGAGGCTATTTTGGACAGAATACCTACAGCACAAATAATAGATGAAAAAGATGGTGTATTTACTATTAAAGCTGAAACCTATGGTAAAGGTGTACTTATGTGGCTTTTAAGTCAAGGTGATAAGGTAGAAGTAACAAAGCCTGAGCAATTTAGAAATGAAGTAAAAGAAATAGTAAATAATCTCTATAATATTTACAATAAATAAAAATAGTTGGCATATTAGTTGCCAACTATTTAAACTGAAAGGTTATGGATTTTCAGGTTCTTTAATTTTTGGTGTGGTCGAAAATGACTACACCTTTTTTATAAAAATGGGAATGTACAATCTCTCATACATTCCCATAAAATTATTATTCGCTTTTTTCTTCAGTGTTCTTTTCTAAAACAATTATTATTTTAAACAAATCACCGTCAGTGACGATTTTCATTTTGCCACCATGAAGTTCTACAATGCTTTTAGCTATTGAAAGTCCAAGGCCTGAACCTTCTGTAGTTCTAGCTTTATCGGCACGTTTAAATCTTTCAAAAAGCTCATCAGCCTCGAAATCCATAGTATAGTTAGCCACATTTTTAAATGTTATAACTACATTATTTTCATTATTTTCAATATCGGCATATGCTCTTGAATTTGGTGCAGAATACTTAATAATATTATTTATAAGATTATCAAATACTCTCCACATTTTCTGACCGTCTATATTTAAAATAATAGGGTCAGTACAACCTGTAATCTTAAATTCAATGTGAGCATCTTCCAACTTGTAGTCAAGTTCTCCCAATGTTTGTTCCAAAAGAGAAACAACATCAGCATTTCTTTTTTCCAATTTCATTTGACCACTTGAAAGTTTTGATGCCTCAAACAAATCATCAATAAGTATTTTAAGTCTACGAGATTTATTCTTGATAATGCCAATATATTCATTAGCTTTTTCATTATCCAAATTCATAGCCTGCAATAAATCTACATAGCTTATAATAGATGTAAGAGGTGTCTTTAAATCGTGAGAAACATTTGTTATAAGTTCTGTCTTTAAACGCTCACTTTTAAGCTGTTCCTCCATAACTGCTTTAAGTCCAGTATTAATGTTATTGATATTGTTAATAGAAGTAGTGAAAAATCCTGTTTGATGAGGAATTGTTTCAATTTTTCCGTCGGCCATTTCCTGTATATAATATCTCAGCTTTATTTCTGATATTATTATTCTGTAACAGAAAATGAAGAACATTAATGCCACAAGACAAGCTAAATAAATAGCAACTGACTTTGGCAATAAAGCCATACTTACACTTAAAAGTATTATAATACCGTATATGAAAACTATTGCAATTACACAGAAAATCAAAGGTATTATAAAATATATTTTCTTTGATTTAAGTATAGCTAATTTTAAATTTTCTATAGAAGCTATTACTCCCTTAAATTCATAGGTATTAAATATTCTCTTTGGCTCTTTTATTACCTTCAAAATATATTCAAAAGTCAATATTAAGTAGAGAACCATAGCAGATGAACCAATAATTAATCCAAGTATTGCAACATATTTTCCTTGTGAAAAATTACTTGTAAGCACAGGAAGTGCCTTTGTGTGTGCGTAATGATAAAAAATGAATTTTAAACATATTAAAAAACAAGGAATTGAAATAACTAAAGGAAGTTTTTCAAAATGTCTAAAGAACTTATCATTTATATCGTGTAATATTGCTTCATTTGTTGACTTTATGAAAAGTAACACAGCAAGACCTAAGGCGAAAAGGCAAATAGGTAAAGCCGGAGAAGAAAGTATTTTATTATATGCTACTGTATTTTTCAGTTCAAACATATATCCCTTTATTGTAAGAGATGTAGCATTTGGAATTGAAATAAAGCAACGCATACTATCAGCTGAAAAAGCTGTACTAAGTAATTCCCCATTAAACTTTACATTAAAAATATCATCGCCTGTAGATATAGTTTCGTAATTAGTTTCTTTGTAAAAATCTTCTGAATTAGTAGCAATAACTCTGTTTCTTAAAATATCGAAAACCATAAAATGAAAATCTGAATTAGTTCTTATGTAGTTTTCCACTGTATTATAGTTATTTATAGTATCTACTAATTTACTCTGTCTTGAAAGCACTTCATCAAGAGTGAGACTATCCAAATCAAAGTTATATAATTCTTCCGGCTTATTATTGTATTCATCATCAGGAGTAGGTCCTGTTGTACTGCTGTCATTTTTATTACTAAAAGGAGCAATAACAGTATGACTAGACTTGCCTTCCTCTACATGACCAGTAGAAATATACTTGTCTAGCTCTGCCAGCTTCATTGTAGCTGTACTAATATCAAAATTTTTGTAATAGCAATAATATCTCTGAAGATTTTTAGCATATCTTATTGCCAGTTCCTGTATTTCAGGGCTATCTCTAAAATAGCTCATAGTATCTTTGTCATAGTCTAACTTCTTTTCAAAACTGGTCAAAAGACTACAGCCAAAAAGTATTATACTAAGCAAAAATAAGAAGAATACAGCAACCTTATTTTGAGATTTTGTATCCAATTCCCCACACCACCTTTAAGTACATAGGTTCTTTAGGGTCCACCTCGATTTTTTCTCTTATTCTTCTAATGTGAACCGCAACAGTATTTTCGCTGTTTATAAAAGGCTCATTCCATACCTTTTCGTATATTTCCTGTATAGAGAAAATAACATCAGGATTTTCCATTAAAAGCTGTAAAATCTTAAATTCAATAGGAGTAAGACGAACAGGCTTATCGTCTAACTTAACTTCCTTAGTCTTTTTGTTAAGATATAAACCTCTTATGAAAAGCTCATCATTACTTTGCTGAAAGCTTGTAAACTTTGTGTATCTTCTGAGCTGTGCCTTTACTCTTGCAATAAGCTCAAGAAAGTTAAATGGCTTTGTAATATAGTCATCAGCACCAATGTTAAGACCAAGAACAACGTCCTTATCCTCTGATTTAGCAGAAAGTACAATAATAGGTATTTCCTTTTCCTTTCTGATTTGGAGTATAGCTTGTATACCGTCCATTTTAGGCATCATTAAATCCATAATAATAAGGTGTATATCAGGATTTGCCTCAAGTACCTTTAAAGCTTCTTGTCCGTCACAAGCTGTAAGTACTTTCATCTGTTCATTTGTTAAATATATTTCTATTGCCTCACGAATTTCCTTATCGTCATCGGCTACAAGAATTTTATATTCCATAAATCATTCCTCCTTTTATTTACCCTTTAATTATAGTTGATATTGCTGAAAAATTATTGTATAGTATTATTAAGGTTCTATTAAAATTGTATCACAAATATTGTGGTTTGTCATTAGGAGATTGATAGCTATGAAAGAACATGAATTACATAATTACAAGTTAGTCTTACAGTACGAAGGAATACGATATAACGGCTGGCAGAAGCAAAAAAATCAGGAAAATACTATACAGGAAGTAGTCGAAAATGCTGTTTTTGACGGAACTGGAGAAAGAGCCGAAGTAATCGGTTCTGGTAGAACAGATGCCGGTACTCACGCCATGGGTCAGGTTGCAAATGTTAAATTGGGACAGGATTTAGAGCCTGAAAGACTTATGGACAATATTAATAAGCATCTTCCTTCAGACATAAAAATTTTGGAATGTGAAAAAGTTGACAACAGATTTCACGCCAGATTAAATGCCAAAGCAAAAACATATATGTACACTTTATGTGTTGGCAAAAAGCCTGATGTTTTCAACAGAAGAACTGTTTTACACTACTGTGCTGATTTAGATGTGGATGCTATGAAAAAGGCTGCCGAATATTTAAAAGGCGAACACGACTTTATGTCATTTTGTTCAAACAAGAGAACAAAGAAATCTACTGTAAGAAAAATATACGATATAGAAATAATAAAAGACGGCGACGAAATAAGTTTCATATTTAAGGGAAACGGTTTCCTCTACAATATGGTCAGAATACTTACAGGCACACTTGTTGAAGTTGGTCTTGGAAAAACTAATCCTGAAGATATGCCAAAAATCTTAGAGGCTAAGGATAGAAGTAAGTCAGGTGCTACACTTCCACCTAGAGGATTAATTTTAGTAAATGTAGAATATTAAGTTGAAAAAATGCTTAAAATGTGGTTTAATTAATAGTAATATATTATTTTGAGGTGAAATTATGGATAAAGTAAAAGTAATGAGTATCTTCGGTACTCGTCCAGAAGCTACAAAAATGGCTCCTCTTATTAAGGCTATGGACAAGTGTGATGATATAGAACAGGTTGTTTGCGTTACAGCACAGCACAGACAGATGCTTGACCAGGTTTTAGAAATTTTTGATTTAAAGCCAGATTACGATTTGGATATTATGACTCAGAGACAGACTCTTACAAGTATTACTGTAAAGGCTCTTACAGGTCTTGAAGAAGTAATGAAGGATTGTAAGCCTGATTTAGTTCTCGTTCACGGCGATACAACAACTACATTTGCAGGTGCTCTTGCAGCATTCTATAATGACAGTAAGTTAGGTCACGTTGAAGCAGGTCTTAGAACATATGACAAGCACCAGCCTTTCCCAGAAGAAATGAACAGAGTTCTTACTGGTCATATGGCTGATTTACACTTTGCTCCTACTAAGCTTGCAAAGGAACATTTATTAAAGGAAAACATCTCTCCTGACAATATCTTTATTACAGGTAACACAGCTGTTGACTGCTTAAAGACTACAATCAACGATGATTTTAAGTTTGATTTAGAAGAACTTAACAACATTGATTACAAAAACAAGAGAGTTATAACAATGACTGCTCACAGACGTGAAAATCTTGGCGAACCTCTTGAAAACATCTGTAAGGCTGTTCTCAGAATTGTTGAGGATTATCCTGATGTTGAAGTTGTTTATGCTGTTCACTATAACCCAGCTGTAAGAGAAGTTGCATTTAAATATCTTGGTAACCACGATAGAATTCATCTTGTAGACCCACTTGATATTAAAAATATGCACAATCTTATGAACAGAAGTTACTTAGTTCTCACTGATAGTGGTGGACTTCAGGAAGAAGTACCTTCAATGGGTAAGCCTGTTATTGTTTTAAGAAACGTAACAGAAAGACCTGAAGGTGTTGAAGCCGGTACTTTAAAGCTTGCTGGTATTGAAGAAGAAAATATCTACAACACTACAGTTGAATTATTAACAAACGAAGAAGTATACGCAAAAATGTCAGCTGCTAAAAATCCATTTGGTGACGGATATGCAGCAGAAAGAATTGTAGAAGCTATTCGCTATTACTTTGGACTTAGAAAAGACAGACCTGAAGATTATTAAGGAGAGGTAAAAATGTACCATTACTCCATACTTCAATGGATGTTGTTTTTCTATATTTATTGTTTCTTTGGTTGGATAATTGAAAGTACCTATGTTTCAGTTTGTACTGGAAATTGGGTAAACCGAGGATTTATGAGAGGTCCTGTTATACCTATATATGGTACTGGTGCTATTATTATACTTTTTGCTGTCATTCCTTTTAGAACAAGTCCGATTCTTGTATTCATTATAGGAACTATTGCAGCCTCTGTATTGGAGTTTGTAACAGGTTTTATTATGGAAAGAATATATAAGGTCAGATATTGGGATTATAGTGATAAACCATTTAATTTATGTGGTTATATCTGCCTTTTTAACAGCCTTTGTTGGGGTGTATTAAGTATATTGTTGATATATCTTGTTCACAGTTGGGTTGAAAAAGGAGTTTTATTCCTAAATGATATGGTATTGCTATCTATTGACTCCGGCATAAGTTCATTGTTTATTGTTGATTTCTTTAATTCTTCAACAACAGCTGTTGAATTAAAGAAAATGCTTGCTAATTCACAGAAACTTAAAGATGACCTTATGAATGTTCATAATAAGATGATTGAGTTTAATACTGCTATTGCAAATGGCAAAGAAAAAATGGACGAACTTAAAAAAATGTCCTTACAGGAACTCTATATATCAGCAAGGGATAATATAACAAATATTGCACTTGATGAAGACTCCCCAGAATTACAAAATCTTAAAAAGAAGTTAGACACATTAAAAGACAAGTATTATAAAAGAATGCTTGCCGAAGATAAGGCTAAATTTAAACTTTTGAAAAACAATCCAAGAGCTGTTTCTTATAAATATAAGGAAAGTTTTAGAGAAATGATGGATAAAGCTAAAAAATATAAAAAAGAGAAATAATTCTAAAGACCATATACTGAAAAGTATATGGTCTTTTTAGTGAATCGGAAAGATAAATCCAGACGACTTTAACCAATCAAGACACAAATTAGCGATGTTAATTACTGCAAAAAACATCAATTTATGTCGAATTATGTCAATATATCTGAATTGAAATTACCACCTTATTTTGTGTATTATTAATATATAAAATATTAGAAAGGGGTAATTAAAATGAAGTTAAGAAAAATTACAGCTATATTGTTATCAGTTATGCTTTCAGCTGGTTCAGTATATGCACATCCAGGAAGAACTGATTCAAACGGAGGTCACCATGATTACAAAAACAAAAGTGGTTTAGGTTCTTACCACTATCATTGTGGAGGATATCCGGCACATTTACATCCCAATGGTGTTTGTCCTTATAAATCAAGTTCTACAAGTACATCAAGTTCATCTTCTTCAAGTAGTAGCAGTTATACAACAACTAAAACTACTACAGTGGCAGAAAATCCAAATAAAAACAATGTTTATTTAATGCACACTATGCCACAGATGACAGTTGGAGAAAGTTTTACAGCAAGTGCTGTGTCAAATAACAGCAGTGCTAGTTTAAGTTGGTCATCAAGTAATTCTTCTGTAGCATCAGTTGATAGCTATACAGGTACAGTTACAGCAAAGTCAGTTGGTACAGCCGTTATTACTGTAACAAATGGATATAAAAGTGCATCATATACTGTAACTTGCAAGGGTTATATAGCCTATACAAATACAGAATGTTTAATAAACGGCAAAGCTATACAGCTTTATACTTATGGTGGAGAATACTATGTAAACTGTAATTCATTAAACAGCTATGGCTTTGATGTAACTTTTACAAAAGGCAGTGAAAGTTCACTTGTAAAAATAATCAGAAATGGCGATAAGATGTTATCTCCTATTGATGTAGTATCTTATCCTGAGGGAAAAGTAGCTTACGAAGCACAGGCTACTTCTATAAACGTTATTTGCGAAAACAATACAGCCTATAGTAAGTCTGTAAATGGCGAAGGTAGAATGTTTGTAGCCTTTGATTCACTTGCTACATTCGGTAGTATTACAAAAGGCAATGGCAAAATACAGTTAAATACTTATTAATACAATAAATCAAGGCTATGGTTTTGTTCCATAGCCTTCAGTCTATCGGAAAAGTCCAGTACAATTGGGCTTTTTTGCTTTTTTATAGCATAAACGATTTTTTTCTACAAAATAATCTATTTATATTAGATTTCACTAAAACATATGACATTATATAAGTTTTATTGACAATTTGAGGAATGTATGAGAGATTGTACATTCCTTTTTTTAGTCTTGATATTAAAGAATAATGTGATTATAATATATTTCTGGAAAGATGTTGTCAAAGAGGGAGAAATGTAATGGAGAGAGAAAAATCAAAATCAAACCTTATGACAGAGGGAAAAATATGGAAGAATATTTTATTTTTTTCAATACCTTTGATTTTAGGCAATTTACTACAGCAGTTGTACAATACGGCTGATTCTATCATTGTAGGTAACTTTGTTGGAAGTAAGGCTTTAGCAGCTGTTGGTTCAAGTACATCACTTATATATCTGTTAATTGCATTTAGTCAGGGTGCTTCTGTTGGTGCCGGTGTAATAGTGGCACAATTTTTAGGAGCGAAAGATAATAAGGCTACACAAGATGCTGTTCATACAGCTTTTTTTATTGCAATTATTTTAGGTATTGTTTTGACAATAGGTGGTGTAATATTCACACCGTCTATATTAAGGTTAATGGGCACACCTGATGATGTAATAAATGACTCAATTACATATTTAAGATTGTATTCCTGTGGATTAATATTTAATGTAGTTTACAATATGTCAGCAGGTATTTTAAACGCAGCAGGTAATTCTAAGCGTTCATTGATTTACCTTGCCTATGCCTCAGTTACTAACATAATATTGGATATAGTATTAATTAGTTTCCTCAAAATGGGTGTAGCAGGAGCTGCCATAGCAACAGATATTAGTCAGGTTGTTTCTTGCATTTTGGCTTTAATATTCTTAATGAAAATTAATGATAGCTACAGGGTAAATTTAAGAAAGATTAAATGCCATAGAAAAATGGCAATTCGTATTGTAAAAATTGGTTTGCCAACAGGCATACAGAATATGGTTATTTCGTTTTCAAATATACTTGTTCAGGCTAGCATAAATAGCTTTGGAGCATTGGCTATGGCTGGCTTTGGTGCATATATGAAGATAGACGGTTTCAATATTTTGCCGGTTATGAGTTTTAGTATGGCCGTAACAACATTTGTTGGTCAAAATTATGGTGCTGGAAAAATTGACAGAGTAAAAAAAGGTATGTGGACAACTATAGGAATGGGAATGATTTACACAATAGTAACCGGTGCTTTAATATTATTGTTCTCAAATGAAATTATGAGATTGTTTACAGAGGATAAAGAGGTAATTGCCTACGGTAGAAGGGCAATTATGTTCTTCTGTCCATTTTACTTTATACTTAGTATTCTGCAATCATTGGCAGGAACTGTCAGAGGTACAGGAAAAAGTGTTCCACCTATGGTAGTTTTGTTAGTATCTATGTGTTTATTCAGAATTGTTTGGGTACAATTTATATTGCCAATGTTTAATTCTATAGACGGTATTTACATACTTTATCCTGTTTCATGGACTTTAGGTACAGTATTGATGATTTTATATGCATGGAAAGGTAAATGGTTAGAAGTTTATAAATAAAAGTAAGGCTGTTGAAAAGTATTAGTTTTCAACAGCCTTTTATGTTAGTAAATCGAAAATAATGTGTTCTGAGTTTAGCCTAAAATTTTCTTTAAATCTTCTTCAGGAGTGCTTATTGGGGAAATATTATAATTTTCAACCAAGAAATTAAGCACATTTTTAGATACAAAAGCAGGGAGAGTTGGTCCTAAATAAATATTCTTGATACCTAAGTGGAGTAAAGTTAAAAGAATACAAACAGCTTTCTGTTCATACCAAGAAAGTACCATAGAAAGAGGTAACTCATTTACACCACAGCCAAAGGCTTCAGAAAGTGCAACAGCAACTTTTATTGCACTATAGGCATCATTACATTGTCCCATATCCATAATTCTAGGAAGTCCGTCTATTGTGCCTAAATCTAAATCATTAAATCTGAATTTGCCACAGGCAAGAGTTAAAATAATGCTATCTTTAGGTGTTTGCTTTACAAATTCAGTATAATAATTTCTGCCAACTCTTGCACCGTCACAACCACCAACAAGGAAGAAGTGACTAATATCACCATTCTTAACAGCATCTACAACTTTATCTGCTACAGATAATACTGTATTGTGACCGAAGCCTGTCATAACACTTGAACCACCATTAATACCGGTTCTTATTTGATTTTCAGCATAGCCACCTAATTCAAGAGCTTTTTCTATAACAGGAGTAAAGTCCTTATTATCTCCGATGTGTACCATTTCCGGATAAGAAACCATTTCAGTTGTAAAAACTCTGTCAGCATAGCTAGATTTGACTGGCATAAGACAGTTTGTTGTGTAAAGAATAGGAGCAGGAAGGTTGTCGAATTCTTTTTGCTGATTTTGCCAAGCTGTACCAAAGTTACCCTTTAAATGAGGATATTTTTTAAGCTCTGGATAGCCATGGGCTGGTAACATTTCACCATGAGTATAAATGTTAATTCCCTTATCCTTTGTTTGTTCTAAAAGCTGTTTTAGGTCATAGAGGTCGTGACCTGTAATTACAATAAAAGGTCCTTTTTCTATTTCAAGAGTAACCTTTGTAGGTTCAGGATTGCCAAAAGTTTCAGTATTAGCTTTATCTAATAATGCCATACATTTGAGGTTAATTTCTCCTGTTTTTAATACAAGAGGTAAAAGTTCTTCTTGTGTTAAATCACTACCTATTGCAGAAAGTGAAGTGTAGAAAAATTCATTTACATCGTTATCAGTATAGTTACAGACCATAGCGTGATAGGCATAGGCAGCCATACCCCTTATGCCAAAAAGTATTAGAGATTTTAATGAACGAATATCTTCATTTTCATTCCAAAGGTTAGACATATCGTAGTCTGCTGTGTTACCACTTAGAGAGTGAACTTTGTCTATAAGCTGTATAAGAGTTTCATCATTAAAACTAACGTTTGTAATTGTTGTAAAAAGACATTCAATTATAACTTTTGTGTTGACTTCATTAATTTCGTTCTTTTTTGCAAGAGTAATCAATGCACCTGTTAATTGGTCCTGAAGTTTAGCAGTTAATGCAGATTTTCCACATACACCGGCTTTACCGGTACAGCCTGTACAACCAGCTGTCTGTTCACATTGAAAGCAAAACATTTTATTTTCCATATTTTAAATCTCCTTTTCTTTTCTTGAATTTATGGGTAAAGTATAATATACTTAAAATAATAATTCTGTTGTAATTACAACATTTTTTGAAAAAGGGAGAATATTTTTGGAGAAATATATAGATGTATTAAAAAAATCAATTATATTTAATGGCTTAAATGATGAGGAAATAAAGGAAATATTAGCTGATTTAAGTCCTAAGAAAATAAGCTATGAAAAGGGAAATTTTATAATAAGAAATGGAGATAGTATAAAATCTTTTGGAACAATCATTTCCGGAAAAGCTATAGTTATAAAGGAAGATTTTTGGGGTAACAGAAGTGTTATTTCAGAATTGCTTTCAGGAGAAATTTTTGCTGAAACCTTTGCCTGCCTTAAGAATAGTACAGCTGAAATAAGTGTAGAGGCATTGGAAAAAACAGAAGTTATGTTTTTTAATGTTGAAAAAATACTTGGAAATAGTTTTACTAACGAAGAATGTCAAAGAAAAATAGTAAGAAATATGCTTGTGAATTTGGCGAAAAAGAATTTGAATTTTACAAGAAAAATAGAACATATTAAAAAGAAAACCATACGAGAAAAGCTACTTTCATACTTGTCCGGTGAGTCTATGAAAAATAATTCACTAACTTTTGAAATACCCTTTAATCGTCAGCAACTTGCAGACTATCTTTCAGTTGACAGAAGTGCATTGTCAACTGAAATAGGAAAACTGCAAAAAGAGGGTATAATTAAGTGTAGGAAAAATAAATTTACCTTACTTCAGTAATACCCAAAGCCTTGAAAAATTCAGATACAAAACTATCCCAAACTTGGTCAAGGTCGTGGTTCATTGAAAATTCAATTTGTGCTGTACCTGTACTTACAGTCACAACATCATTTTTGAAAATTATATTTACAAAACAAGCCTTTGCGTTAGGGTGGAATGTAAGGGCTTTTTCATCAGAATATGCAAAGACATACTTCATATAAAGGGGCTTTTGCTTTCCTTTTATAATTTCAAAAGCAAGAGGACGAATTTCACTCCAGTTACAGAAAACTTTATTTTCATTTTCGTCCCAATCCTTGTTAAATTTGCCGTCTATTGAAAATGTAGCTTTTGTTGCAATAGTACATTCTCTCAGTTCAAAATCATCAAAGCTGTTTTCAATAAGCAATTTGTTCATAAAAAGCTTAATTTGTGAAGGTTCTATATTAAAATTATACACTTTAACATCTCCTAAATTAGAAAAATATTCACAATTAATAATAACATAACTTGCATATTTCAACAAGATATATTATAATAAATAAATTAGTAATGCAAAATGTGGGTGATAATTTGGATTTACTTCAAACACTAAAAAGTTTTCAAGGTGTAAAGGACTTTGAGGAAACAACAAGTTTTTATTACACTTTTCATAATTGCCCTGAAAAAGGAGAGCATACGAAGGTAATGCTTGACTATACACTTTCTGTGGAAACAGGGGATGAGATATTGAAAATAGGGGTTTGTCCCCACTGTGGAAAAGGTTTTTACCACAGAGATTTCCAAACTAAGAATTTTTAGGAGGACAAAATAATGGAAGATAATAACAAAGAAAATGGCTTAGGTGGCACAGGCAATTTTATTCACAGCCTTATTCAGGAAGATTTAGGCGATGATTGCTCAAAAATTATTACACGTTTCCCACCAGAGCCTAATGGCTATCTTCACATAGGTCATGCAAAAAGCGTTTGCCTTAACTTTGGATTAGCAGAATATTATGGTGGTAAGTGCAATTTAAGATTTGATGATACAAACCCTGCTAAAGAGGATACAGAATTCGTTGAATCAATTAAAAATGATATTAAGTGGCTTGGTTTTGATTGGGAAGATAGATTATTTTTTGCATCAAGTTACTTTGAACAGATGTATGATTTTGCTGTAGAGCTTATTAAAAAAGGTCTTGCTTTCGTTTGTGATATGAATGCAGAGGAAATTCGTCAAGCAAGAGGTACACTTACTGAACCTGGTAAGGAAAGTCCTTATAGAAACAGAAGTGTTGAAGAAAACCTTGACCTTTTCCAGAGAATGAGAAATGGTGAATTTGGTGATGGCGAAAAGACTTTAAGAGCTAAGATTGATATGGCATCACCTAACATCAATATGCGTGACCCAGTTATTTACAGAATTGCTCATATTCATCATCATTCTACAGGCGACAAGTGGTGTATCTACCCAATGTACGATTTCGCACATCCTGTTGAAGATGCTATTGAAGGTATTACACATTCTATTTGTACAATGGAATTTGAAGACCACAGACCTTTATATGACTGGGTTGTAAATAATATTACACTTCCAAAGGCTACAAAGCCTAGACAGGTAGAGTTTGCTAAGCTTAATCTTGCAGACACTATTATGGGTAAGAGATATTTAAGAAATCTTGTTGAAACAAATCAGGTTGATGGTTGGGACGACCCTAGACTTGTAACTCTTTCTGGTATCAGAAGACGTGGTTATACTCCAGAGTCAATTAAGAATTTCTGTAATATGGTTGGTGTTTCAAAGGCTAATTCAGTTGTTGATTTAGCACAGCTTGAATATTGTATCAGAGAAGATTTACAGCCAAAAGTTCCTGTAGTTATGGCAGTTTTAGACCCTATTAAGTTAGTTATAACAAATTATCCAGAGGGTCAGACTGAAATGCTTGAAATTGAAAATCACCCTAAGAACGAAGAAATGGGTAAAAGAGAAGTTCCTTTCTCAAGAGAACTTTATATTGAGGCTTCTGACTTTATGGAAGAACCTCCTAAGAAATACTTTAGATTTGCTGTTGGTAATGAAGTAAGATTGAAGGGTGCATACTTTGTTACTTGTACTGATTTTGTTAAAGACGAAAACGGTAAGGTAGTTGAAATTCACGGTACTTATGACCCAGCTACAAAGAGTGGTCTTGATTTTACAGCAAGAAAAGTTAAGGGTACAGTTCATTGGGTAAATGCAGCAACTGCTGTTACTGCTGATGTAAACTTATACGAAAATCTTGTAGTACCGGATGAAAATTCAGAAAACGGCTACAGTATGAATCCTAATTCACTTACTACTGTAAAGGCTTATATTGAACCATCTATAAAGGGTGTTAAGCCTATGGATAGATTCCAGTTTATGAGAAACGGATATTTTGTTGCTGATAGCAAGCATTGTACAGAAGAACATCTTGTGTTTAACCGTATTGTTTCACTTAAGAGTTCTTTTAAGCCAAACAAATAATTTGTAGGCTTATTTAGGAGGAAGAAATGAGTAAAAACAGATATGACGATTACGACGACTACGACTTCGAGGAAACTCCCAGCCGCAGAAGAAGTAGAAACAGCGGGCGAAGAAAAAAGAAGGAAAAAAAGGCAAAAGTTGTAAAGGAAAAGGTTAAGGCTACTAAAGATAAGCCTAACAAACCTAAGAAAAAGAGAACTTTAAAGGCTAAATTCTTTATGATTTTGGCAGCTGTTTTAGGTCTTTATTGTGTTGCCGTTCTCGGCTATTTTGGCTGGACATACATTAATGATAATCCTGATGATGACGGCATTGTGGAAACACCGGTTACAAAGATTTCTGAAATGGTAACACCGAAACTTCCGGAAAGGACAACTTTCCTTATTGTCGGTGTTGATGATGACGGAACAAGAACGGATACAATTATTGTAGGCTGTTATAATTCAGTTTTAGGAGAATTAAATCTTATTTCAGTACCGAGAGATACTCTTGTAAGAGTTGATGATGATACTTTTACTAAGATGAATGAAGAATTCCCTGAACCTGGACAGCATGGTATGAAGATAAATGCTATTCATCACTATGGTGGTGACAAGTATGGTATGGAGCTTTTGGAAAATCAGCTTAATACTATGCTTGATACTAATATTGATTTTTATGTTAAGGTTAGTTTTGAGGCATTTGATTATCTTGTTGATTCCATTGGTGGTATTGAATACAATGTTCCGATTGATATGGATTACGACGACCCTGGTCAGGACCTTGCAATTCACTTAAAGGCTGGTCCTCAGAAGCTTAATGGTAAGCAGGCAGAAGGTCTTGTAAGATTTAGAAAGGGTTACGACAATCAGGATATAGGTCGTGTTGAAACACAGCAGAACTTTATTAAAGAGTTCTTAAAGCAGGTTATGAATGCAGATACTATATTCTCTAATCCATCTGCTTATATTAATACTTTCTTTAAGTACATTACTACAGATTTGAAGATTACTGATGCTATAAAGTATATAAATGTATTAAAGCAGTTTGATAGCAATAAGGTAAATACATATACTTTACCAGGTGAAATCGGCTCAATGTACGGTTTTGTAGGTGGGTATGTTATGGATGAAGAAGAAACAAATAAACTTGCTTATGACATATTCTCAAGACCAAGTAATGAAATAATTGCTGAAAGAGAGTCACAGCAGAATGCAGAAGCCAATGCTGGAAATTACAATGATGCTGAATTAACTATTCAGGTTCTCAATGGTGGTTATGCAAATGGTATGGCTACTAAGGTTAAGCAGGAATTTGAAGGAGAAGGTTACAATGTATCTTCTATTGGAACATATAGTGGTGAAAAGGTAAGTAAAACAAGAATTTATGTAAAAGAAGACGGTATGGGACAACAGCTTAAGAAGTCTTTTGACGGCTGTGAAGTTGTTACAGACCCAACAGTTGCTTCTGAATACGATATTGTTGTTGTTATTGGTACAGGTGAGTAATGAAATTAATTATTATAGGAGGCGGTGCTGCCGGAATGGCTGCGGCTATTGAGGCAGCACACACTGATGAAAAAGTTGAAATTTTAATATTGGAAAGACTGGACAGAGTGGGCAAGAAAATTCTTGCTACAGGCAATGGCAGATGTAATTATAGTAATCTCAATGCCTCTGTTAAAAATTATTATGGAAAAGACAGCAGTTTCACAGCCTATAGTTTAAAGGAGTTTACCGTAAATGATACGGTAAACTTTTTTAATCAAATGGGAGTTTTTCCAAAAGAAGAAAATGAAGGTAAATTATATCCATTTTCTGAACAGGCAAGTGCAGTTTCTGATGCTTTAAGAAATGAAATTGCCAGACTTGGTATAGAAATAAAGACAGGTTTTCACGTTGCTGACATATCAAGAAATAAAAAGTCTTTCAAGATTACTTCAAAAGACGGAGATGTAGTAAGAGGTGACAGAGTTATAGTCGCTGGTGGAGGTTGTGCACAGCCAGCTCTCGGCTCTGACGGTTCAGCATTTGATTTGCTCAAAAACTTAGGACACAGTATGACTAATACTGCACCGGCTTTAGTGCAAATTAAAACAGAACCAAAGGAAGTTAAAAGTTTACAGGGTATAAAATTTACCGGTGGAGTGTCACTTATCCACAAAGATAGAGAGATTGCCAGTGAATATGGTGAAGTTTTGTTTACAGATTATGGACTTTCCGGTCCACCTATATTCCAGATTTCCACAAAAGTTGCTTTTAAAAAGAACTTAACTATTGCTTTGGATTTTATGGTTGAGTATTCTCCTAAGGAGATATTCGATATATTAGAAAGTAGAAAAGAGGCTTTAGGTCACTTGACTATGGAAAATTATTTTGTGGGTCTTTTAAATAAGAGAATAGGAAACTTAATCGCCAGACGTGCCGGCATAGAAAAGTTGTCATTCCCTGTTAATAAGTTGGATAATCAGCTTTTATGGTCTATGGCATCATATATTAAGGATTATCAAATTCCAGTTACCGGTACAAAAGGCTTTACAAATGCACAGGTTACAGCCGGTGGCATACTTACAGAAGATTTTAATGGCAGAACTATGGAATCATATATTGTAGATGGTCTTTATGCCTGTGGAGAAGTTTTGGATATTTACGGCGACTGTGGTGGATATAACTTACAGTGGGCGTGGAGTAGTGGCAGACTTGCCGGCAGAAGTGCTGCAGAGAGTTTTAGAAAGGGTTAATATGCTTAAAATTTCAAATGTTAAAATTAAAGCTGATGTAAAAGTTAATAAAGAGATTTTAGCTAAAAAAGTGGCAAAGATATTAAGAGTATCTGCCAATGCTATTAAAGATTTAAGTATTGTAAAAAAATCTATTGATGCCAGAGATAAGGAAAATGTATTTTATCTATTTTCATTGAAGGTCGATATTGAAAATGAGGATAGATATTTGAAATTAAAAGATGTTTCAAAATACAAGGAAATTTCATATGCAATTCCTGAAAACAAGTGTATTAATTCTCCGGTTGTAGTCGGTTTTGGTCCGGCAGGTATGTTTGCATCACTTTTATTAGCGAGAGCCGGAGCAAAGCCTATTGTACTTGAAAGAGGTAAGGCTGTTGAAGACAGACAGGCTGATATTAATAAGTTCTTTGAAACAGGAGTACTTAATACTGAATCCAATGTTCAATTTGGTGAAGGTGGTGCAGGTACTTTTTCAGACGGAAAATTGACTACTAACACAAAAGATTTTCGTCATAGCTTTATATTGAAAACATTTGTAGAATTTGGAGCACCGGAAGAAATACTCTATGAAGCAAAAGCACATATTGGCACAGATTATCTTATAAAGGTTGTAAAAAATATAAGAGAAGAAGTTATAAGATTAGGTGGTACTGTGCTTTTTGACAGTAAAATGACTGAAGTGATTTCTGAAAATGGTACATTGACTGGTGTTAAGTACATTAGTAACGGTGCTGAAAAAGAAATAAAAACTAATTCTCTTATTCTTGCTATAGGACATTCGGCAAGGGATACTTTTTATGCCTTAAAGGAGCAAAATATAAAAATGGAACAAAAGCCTTTTGCTATGGGTGTAAGAATTGAGCATAAACAGGATTTTATTAGCGAAAGCCAGTATGGGAAATTTGCAAAATATTTGCCACCGGCAAGCTATAAGTTAGTAGCTCATTTGCCTAATGGAAGAAATGTTTACACATTTTGTATGTGCCCAGGTGGAGTTGTAGTAGCAGCATCATCAGAAGAAGAAAGATTAGCTGTAAATGGTATGAGTTATTTTGCAAGAGATAAGGAAAATGCAAATTCAGCACTATTGGTATCTATACAGCCTGAGGATTTTGGCACTGATGATGTACTGGGTGGAGTAGAGTTACAGAGAAAAATTGAACACAGTGCATATGTAGAAGGTGGAAAAAATTACAATGCTCCAGTTCAAAAAGTAGGGGATTTCCTTAAATCTCAGAAAACTTTAGAATTAGGAGATATAAAACCTAGCTATAGACCGACTGTTACACCGTCAGATTTTAAAAATATATTCCCTGATTTTATGTACAAGGCTTTACAAGAAGGCATAAAAGTTTTTGATAAACAGATTAAAGGTTTTGCACAGGATAATGCCGTTATGACAGCTGTGGAAAGTCGTTCATCATCACCTGTTAGAATAGTGAGAAAAGAAGATTATAATTCTGTATCCATAAAGGGGTTATATCCTTGTGGAGAAGGTTGTGGTTATGCCGGAGGAATAATGTCTGCTGCTACAGATGGTTTAAAATGTGGAGAGGCTGTTTTAAAGGGAGAATAGCTTAAAAATATCTTGACAAATTTATGAAAATATATTAAAATAAATCTGTTATGAGCCGGTGTGTCGGAACTGGCAGACGAGGCAGACTCAAAATCTGTTGTAGGTGACTACGTGCGGGTTCGAGTCCCGCCACCGGCATAGCTCAAAGTCCTTAAATTGTTTTCAATTTAGGGGCTTTTTTTAGAGTTTGGAGGATTTATGAAAGTAGCAGTTTGTGATGACCAAGAGATATATTTGAGAGCAGTTGATAATGAAATTAAAGATTTATCTTATTTATCCATATCTTTATTTGAAGATAGTACTAAATTGGCTAAGGAAATTGAAAATGGCGAATATTACGATTTGTTTATACTTGATATAGAAATGCCAGATTTAGACGGTATGGAGTTAGCTAAAATTATAAAAAGCTATATTAAAAATCCCATAATTATTTTTTTGACCAGTTATACGGATTATGTTTATAATGCTTTTGAAATAGAGGCTTTCAGGTTTATACCTAAAGAAAGTATGAATGGCAAAATTCTATCAACTATTGAAGAATATGTTGACAAATTAAGTCAAGACAGAGATTTTTATATAATGTCAAATATTAAGAAAGATAAAATTTTATTGACAGATATTATGTATGTTGATTACAGAGCAAAGTATATAAACTACCATATGAAAAATGGTGAAATTAAGAGAGAAAGAAAGCAGTTACATGATTTTATAGATGATGTAAAATCAGAAGATTTTATTTACATAAACAAAGGTATTATTGCAAATATGAAAAATACAAAGTACGTTGAAGGTCATGATTTAATAATGAAAAATATGGAAAGACTGCCTATTAGTTTGAATACAATAAAGAAGGTTAAAAGCCAGTTATTAGAATATTGGAATAGCCGAATTGAATAAAGTAAAAGTCCTTGGAAATTTTATTTCCAAGGACTTTTTTAAAAAATTATTTAGTTCTATCACCGTAGTTTAAAGATACGTTTTCAAATACATATCTACCACCTGTAGAACCCTGATGATAAATTTCAAAGCCACCAAAGTTAGTAACATTTGTAATTGTACCAGTAAGTGTAATAGGTGTTACACCTTCACCTGTTAAAGCATCAACATACTGACTAGAAACGTTAGCAGTAAGTGTAGTGCCAGTTAAATCAAGAGTAATTCTACATCTATCTCTGAAACCAGCCTGAATGTATTGCATATCTCCTATTGGAGTACCAACACCGTCTTTGTATTCCATAAGCTGGAATTCAATAGTGTTTGTCATAGATTTACTTCTCATATAATGAATACCACAGCCTGTCTGAGTATCTGGGTCAAACTTGATTAATAATTCTTCATACTGACCGGCACTACCAAAGCCCTGACCAGCTGTCTTTTCTGGAGTTAAGTCTACAACAGCAGACATATCACCATAATCGTTAGTTGGCTGAGCATAAATAGCACGACAGTATCTAGTGCCAGTAATAGCACCCTTTACATTAGATGCGTATGTACCAGAACCATAGTTATAATACCAGTCACCAATAAAGTTCCATTTACCCTTTACAGTGCCAGGAATACTCTTTTCTAAGAGAGTTCTGTAAGGAGTTACACCATCTTCAAGCACAGAATTTAATACATCAGTTGTAATGAAAGGTGGATGAGTAGGAACACTCTGGAAGTTAGTGTCAATATTTGCAGAAGTAACATCATCAGCAGTAATTGGATTTGGATACATTACAGTAACAGCATCTCCAATTTTACTAAGTTCGCTATCTGGAGCAATTACCATCTTAATATATTTGCCAATATCACCTTCGCAAAGAGTGTATGACTTAGTAGGAGTATCCATCTTAGAGTCAGCAATGGCAATAGCACCATTACCTTCTGCATCATCACATCTATACCAAGTAATAAGTGAAGTATCATTACTTGCTACACCTAAATCAAGAGCATAGTCTACATTTATAGCACCGTTGCTGATATTTACAGTAGGTTCTTTAGTAAATGTAGGAGCATCTTCTATTTTTGGTTCAACAGTTACTACAGTTTTGTTCTTAATACCATTAGATGCTGTTGCTGTAACAATAGCTGTAGTTGGATTAAGAGTGTGGTTGTTAGCAGTTACTGTACATTTATTTCCGTTTTGTTCAATAGTAACATCGCCTTCAGCAGTAAATGTTACGTTTTGGTTTGCTCTGGCAGGGTAAACAGAGGCTGTAATTGTGCCAGATGCTTCGCCAGTTTTTACTGTAATGGCATCGTTAGTAACTACACGCATAGGTTCGTTACCCTTGTTTTCGTATTGAGTTCTGCAATTTGCAGGGTCCCAATCATCATCGCCACGGAGAACATTCCAAAGGTTGTAAGCATCAGCCTGTTCATCTGTAAGTTCAATAGCACAGCTGTCATCAACAATATTTGCTTTTGCTCCAGTAGAGTCAGTTAAATTACGATACTGGAATGTATACTGTCCAGGAAGACTAGGTGTCCACTGGTATGTACCCTTGTCAGTTGGAATTTGACAATTTAAAAGAGTAATGTCAGCCCAACCCTTGCAAAGGTAAGTAGGTAATGTGCCTTCAGGTTTGTTAAGCTGGAATGTACAATCCTTGAAAAGGAACTTTTCACCACCACCAACAACATGGTTGCTGAGAGAGTTAATAGTACAGCCATCTAATACCTGTATGCCACCCCAACCCATAATAAAGTCGTTAGTACCCTGAATATAGCAATTCTTGTAGTAACCACGTTTTACATCATTTTCAAATGTATCAAGGATTGAAATGAATTGACAATTATCATAGAAGTGCTTATCGCCACCACCAAAATAAGCAAAAGCTTGAGTTTCAAGGTCTGAACGCTTCGTAAGAGCCTGAGATGGGTCCTTTGCATATGGTACATCTACGTTACAATAGTTGTAAATAGATATATTCTTTAATGTAAGACCTGTACAGTTAGAAACAACTGTAGCACTGTTGTAATTACCTGATGCACCCTGATTATTACCTCTGTTATCGGCAATAACTACGTCGTTAGGGTCGTCAGAAAGACCTACAAATGTAAGATAATCCTTTGTAATAGAAAGACCGTTCTTGCTTTCATCACCATGGAGTCTATATACACCAGGCATAATTGAAATTACAGTAGGATTTTCAGCAGTACCAGCTGGTGCTGCTTCATAGGCTGCTTCAATAGTAGCATATGTATTATTAGCCGGGTCATCTTGTGAAAGTGAACCATTTACAGTAATAATATTACTTGTTTCACCATTGTTAAATTCGTAGTTATTGTCAAGAGCTTTCTGCAAAATATGTGCTGAATCTCTGGAATCAACAATACCATCACCGTTTACATCAGCCATTTCAAATAAACAATTTTCCGGAACAATACCAGTTAAGCAAA
This sequence comes from uncultured Eubacterium sp., assembly GCA_900545305.1. Classification (GTDB taxonomy): domain Bacteria; phylum Bacillota; class Clostridia; order Lachnospirales; family CAG-274; genus CAG-274. The sequence goes on along the minus strand of UQYD01000003.1, from coordinate 77,001 downwards.
TTTGAAGTGCTGCAGAAGAATCATCAGCTGTTATCTGTCCATCGTTGTTTACATCGCCTAATGTAGCACCAAAGCTAGGTACAGCCATAGTTGGAACAAGGAGAGAAACTGCAAATGTCATTTTTAATTTCTTTTTCATAATATACAACCTCCTTTTTTTAATAAAATTTAAAGATATTTAATATCCTGTAAATAAGTCTAACATATGTCGTAAAAAGTGTCAACAAAAAGGGGTGTAAATAAATGAAATATTGTGTAATATGTACAAAACGTACAATAAAAAGGACATAAACGAGTCAATATTTATTACAAAATTATTAATTGTTAGCACTCACATTAAATGAGTGCTAAAAAAATCTTGACATTTTATAGTACACTAACTATAATATTATATAGTAGATGATTTTAGAATGATATACTTTTAGGAGATGTTTATAAAATGCAAAAAGGTAATTTATCAATTAACAGCGAAAATATTTTTCCAATCATAAAAAAGTGGCTTTATTCTGACACAGATATTTTTCTTAGAGAACTTGTAAGTAATGGCTGTGATGCTATTGCCAAGTACAAGAAATTGGTTTCTATGGGTGAGGCTGAAGAAAGCAATAGTCCATATAAAGTTACTGTTAGACTTGATGAGAAAAACAGCTTAATTGAGATTGAAGATAATGGTATTGGTATGACTGAAGATGAAGTCAAAGAATATATTACTCAGATTGCCTTTTCAGGGGCAACAGACTTCATAAGCAAGTATCAGGACCAGTTTGAAAATGGTAATGATATTATTGGTCACTTTGGTCTTGGTTTTTATTCAGCATTTATGGTTGCTGACAAAGTTGAAATTGATACTTTAAGCTACAAGAATGATGCTAAGGCTGTTAAATGGGTTTGTGATGGTGGTATCGAATACGAAATAGGTGAAGGTAAAAAGCTGACAAGAGGTACAATTATCACACTTCATGTAGGTGAAGAAGGCAAGGAATTTTTAAATTCTTGGAAGTTAAAAGAAATTTTAGCTAAGTACTGCTACTTTATGCCTACAGAAATTTACTTTGAAGATGTAGAAGAAGTAAAGAAAGCAGAAGAAGAAAGAGCAAAGAAACTTGCAGAAAATCCTGATACTGCTCCGGTAGAAGAAGCTCCAAAGCCTGTAAACGATACTACTCCACTTTGGCTCAAGAAACCTAGTGAATGTACAGACGAAGAATACATTAGCTTCTATCACAAGGTATTTACTGACTTTAATGACCCTCTTTTCTGGATTCATTTAAGTATGGATTATCCATTTAGATTAAAGGGTATTTTATATTTCCCTAAGTTAAAGCACGAACTTGATTCAGTAGAAGGTCAGGTTAAGTTATATAACAATCAGGTATTTATTGCCGACAACCTTAAGGAAGTTATTCCTGAATTCTTACTTTTATTAAAGGGTACTATTGACTGTCCGGACTTACCTCTTAATGTAAGCCGTAGTTTCTTACAGAATGACGGTTATGTTACAAAGATGAGTAAGTATATTACAAAGAAGGTAGCTGACAAGCTTAATTCAATGTTTAAGAAAGACAGAAAACAGTATGAAGGTTTCTGGAATGATATTAGCCCATTTATAAAGTATGGTTGTATGAGAGAACACGATTTCTATGATAAGGTAAAGGATAGCCTTTTATTTGTAAATACTGATGGTGAATATGAAACTCTTGATGAATACAAGGCTAAGGCTAAGGACAGCTCAAAGGTATTCTATGTAAATGATAAACAACAACAGGCACAGTATATTAAGTTGTTTAAGGATAACGGTGTTGAGGCTGTTGTACTTGATACTAGACTTGACGTACCTTATGTAGGTTTCTTAGAAGCTAATTGTGGTGGCACTAAGTTTGCCAGAATAGATTCAGATGTATCTGAAATTTTAAAGGGCGAAGAAAGTGTAAAGCTTGATACAACTGCTCTTGAAGAACTTTTCAAGGCTAATCTTGAAAATGATAATATTAAGATAAAAGTTGAAGCATTAAAGAGTGAAGATGTTTCCGGTATGATTGAACTTGATGAACAGGCAAGACGTATGCAGGAAATGAGTAAAATGTATGGTATGGAAAACAGTTTTGATAGCACAAAAGATGAAACACTTGTGCTTAATTCAAACAACAAAGTTGTTCAGCTTTTATTGGATTTAAAGAATGATAGTAATAAGGGCGAGGAAACAAAGATGCTTTGTAAGCAGATTTATGACCTTGCAATAATGAGTCACAAGCCATTATCAATGGAGGCAATGACAGCTTTTGTAGCCAGAAGTAATAAAATTATGGAACTTTTGGCAGAAAGCAAATAATTTAGAAATTAGTATATGTTGAAAGACAGCTTTTTTCGTGGTATAATGGCTTGAATATTAAATGAGGTGTTTGTGTATGGATGACAAAAGTAGATTTATGCCAATACTGTTAGTAGACGGTGTTGTGCCATTTCCAAATAGTAAATATACCTTTAGTGTTGAGCAAGAATCCCTCATAGAGGGAGTAAAAGCTGCCTTAGGTATGGATAATAAAATACTTATTGCCAATGCTAAGAAATTTGATGAAGGCATTGTTGAAGGCAATATATATAGAATAGGTGTAGTAGGTAAAATTGAGGGTGCTATGCGTATCCTTGATGGTGTGTTAAAAATAACAGTTTCTACAAGTGAAAGAGGATTTATAAATAGTATTCAGAAACATTCTGATTTTACATTATGTCAGGTAGATTCTATTACTGAAATCAATAGTGATGTTGAAAGGGCTGATGTATCTAAGGATATATTAATGGATTTATTTAATAACTTTAGAGCAGAAATACCGGTTCAGCCTTTAACTGCCAAATTGGTAAAAGAGGCTGAAGATGTTGGTCAGCTTTGTGATGTTTTAGGTGACAAGGTTGTTAGAGCTTTTGATGATAAACGTAAAATATTAGAAGAAACTGATATTTATGAAAGAACAGTAGTTACTATTGCCTTTATGGAAAAGGAAATAGAAAGAGCTAATGTAAAGAATGAAATAATGAACAGAGCTAGAGCCAATATGGAAGAAGCTCAGAAAGAATATTTCCTTAGAGAAGAATTAAAGGCTATTAATGAAGAATTAGGCGATAAAAGTGGTGTAGGCGAAGAAATTAACGGCTACAGAGAAAAAATGAAAAAGCTCAATATGCCACAGTATGCTGTTGATAAACTTGAAAAGGAATTTGAAAGACTTAAGAGAAGTCAGCAGGGTGCACAGGAAGGTTCTATTATCAGGGACTATATTGACAATGTGTTGTCACTTCCTTGGGGCATCTATTCAAAGGAAAGCAAGGATTTAAAGAAGGCTGAAAGAATACTTAACAAGGACCACTATGGTCTTGAAAAGGTTAAGGAAAGAATTGTAGAATTCCTTGCTGTAAAAGCTGCAACAGACAATATTAATGCTCCTATTCTTTGTCTTGTAGGACCTCCTGGTGTAGGTAAGACTTCTATTGCAAAGTCAATGGCTAGAGCATTAGGCAGAGAATATGTAAGAATGAGTTTAGGTGGTATAAGTGATGAGGCCGAAATCAGAGGTCACAGACGTACTTATTTAGGAGCAATGCCTGGTAGAATTATAGCTGCTATGCGTCAGGCTGGAGCATCAAATCCACTTATTCTTTTAGATGAAATAGATAAAATTGGTAAGGACTATAAGGGTGACCCTGCTGCTGCATTCCTTGAAGTATTGGATGCAGAACAGAATGTAAACTTTAGAGATAATTATCTCGAAATGCCTTATGATTTAAGTAAGGTTCTCTTTATTTGTACAGCTAATAGCCTTGATACAATTCCTGGTCCACTTAGAGATAGATTGGAAATTGTTGAACTTTCTAGCTATACAGCAGAAGAAAAACAGCACATTGCAGAGGAATTTCTTATTCCAAAGCAGTTAGAAGCAAATGGTCTTACAAAATCTCAGCTTAGATTTAAGAAAGATGCTGTAGCTGATATGATTGAGAGTTATACTCGTGAAGCCGGTGTAAGAAGTTTAGAGAGATTGGTTGGTGCTGTGTGTCGAAAGGTAGTAAAGGAAAGAATACATTCAACTAAACTTGTAACAATTACTAAAAAGAATATTACTGACTACCTTGGCAGAAGAAGATTTAAGCCAGAAACTATAAATGCTAAAGATGAAGTTGGTATTTGTAGAGGACTTGCTTGGACAAGTGTAGGTGGTTGCACTCTTAGTGTAGAAGTTAATATTCTTAAGGGTAAGGGTAACTTTAAAATCACTGGTAATGTTGGTAAGGTTATGGAAGAAAGTTATAATGCAGCTTTAAGTTATATTAGAGCAAACGCAGAAGAACTTGGTGTGGATATTGACTTTGAACACACTGATGTCCATATCCATATTCCAGAAGGTGCTACTCCAAAGGATGGTCCATCAGCAGGTATAACTATGGCAACTGCTATGGTTTCTGCAATGAGGAAAGTTCCTGTACGTTCAGATATTGCAATGACAGGTGAAATAAGCATCAGAGGTAAGGTAATGCCTATTGGTGGCTTAAAGGAAAAGGTTCTTGCTGCAAAGAGAGCAGGCGTAAAGAAGATTATTATTCCTGTAGAAAATGCTCCTGACCTTGAAGAAATTCCAGAATATGGTAAGGAAAATATCGAGTTTGTTCTTGCAGAACAGATGAACGATGTTTTAAGTAATAGTTTAGTTTAATATTAAAATATCTGATTTATATTTCCGATGCACTATTAAAAGGTGTGAATTCCTATGTGGGTTCACACCTTTTTTTGTGCTATAAAATAATTAGGTGCGTTAATTTGACATAATTCGACAAATTATATCAATCTATTATTATGTTTTATAATATTACATATATTGACAATAAATAACAAATAGAGTTATAATAAATTATAGATTATGAAAATCTGTTAACTTTTGATATTGCATAAAACTGTTTGTATAGGCAGAATAATAATTGTTTTAAATAAAAGGATATGTTGAACAATAAGATTATATTATATTTGTTAAATAAAGAAGTTTTTCTAAACATAGACAAAATTGTGTAATTTTGTATTGAGTTTATATGGGTTATAATATGTACGGATAAGGATTAGTTCAAAGTGAAATGTAAAGGATTGTGTTTCTATTCTTATAGACAACAAGGGCTGGTTATAATGATTAGTTCAGAGTGAAATGTAAATTCGGCAATTGGACAACTATCGTCAACAATAACTCGATAAAGATTAGTTCAAAATGAAATGTAAATTGTGTATTGCAGGACGACTTATATTTCGATACGCTATAAAGATTAGTTCAGAGTGAAAAATAACTTATAAAAATTTTTATCATAAAAGTATTCTAGTATATCAGTAATAGACCTGATTATTGTACATAAAGAGTGATATATTTAAATTGAATATAAGTTTATAGGATGATTTAAGTTATTTATACAAAAAAAATAAGCCGTTGCTCTATATGCAACGACCTATTTTCCCAATATGGACAAATTATTAGTTTGGATATAAATTAGATTTACATTCCATGATGACAAAGTAAGAAAATACTTTATCCTGGACTAATTTAACAAGTGATATGATAACATATTTTAAGATTAAAAGCAAATTTTTTGCTTGAATATACATTAGTGGTTGACAAATTAACATGTTGGTGCTATTATGTATTCATAAAATATAAGGTGGAGGTGATAAAATGAAATTTCAATTAACTTTTTCATTAGACAAGGCTGAAATTCCAACAAAGGATTACAGAAGAATTTTTGCCAGTATTATTAAAAACGCTTTATCCAGATATATGGATGGTCAGCTTTTTGAAAAGTTTTATAAGGATACAAAGCAAAAAGACTTTACTTGGAGTGTAATATTTAATAAGCCTGATTTTTCAGGAGAGGGTATTAAACTTGGAAAAAATGAAATAAAAATGATTTTCTCTACATATGACAGAGAAAATACAGGCTATTTTATGTATTCGGCTTTTCTAAAATTATTAAACAAGAGTTTGCCTTTGGATAATGGTAATGCTATACATCTATTATCAATAAAACAATTTAATCAACGAATTATTGACAAAAACAGTTGTATATTCAAAACTGTTACAGGTGCTCCAATAGTTGTTAGAGAACATAACAGGGGAGATAATACAGATAAATATTATACTTCTTTCAATGATGAATTTGATTTTGAATTGACAGAAGGACTTAAAAGACAAGCTGTATTAGCAGGTTTTAGTCAAAGTGATATTAATGAAATAAGTGCAAAGGCAATCAACTGTAATAAAAATGTTGTATATAATTATGGGGCTTATATTGATGCTAATACTGGTTTCATAGAAATTAGTGCTAAACCTTATATACTTCAATATTTTTATCAAGCAGGTATTTTGGCTCATCGTTCTATTGGTTTTGGAATGATTGATTTAATTGCACAGAAAAATATATAGAAGGGAGAGGAGGTTTTTTATGTATGAAAAAAATGGTGCTGAATATAGTACAAGAACGGAATGTATTGATTGGCGATATTCAGCAGCTATATTAGGTCTTGTTAAATTTTATGAGTATGCTCAAATAAAGGGTTTTGACTTAAAATTCGATTATGATGAAGATTATATTTACTACAATATTGAGGATATAACAGAAGAATTATTTTTAGACTTTGCAGAAAATTCATTTAAAAAGGATATGCACCATGTTTTTGTAGAAAATGCAATAAGAGATAAAAATGAGTTTACAGAAGATGAAATTAAAATCATTAATGAAAGACTTTTGGGAAATACGACATTAAAGAAATATTTTTCAAAAAATAAATTTAATGGTAAAAATAAGTCTGAAATACTAGACCTGATAAATGCAAACAGACAAGAAATAATAAGAGAAACATTTAGAAACAAGACAAATCTCTATAGAAATTATAATAATACAAATTCTCTTTTTAGCGAGAAAAAAGAAAATTGTAGAGTTTTAGGTTATTGTATTGATATGCCTAAAAAAGGTAAATCAGTTGGATACAATTTCAATACTTCTACATTTGTTGCGGAAGATGATACCATATTAGATTTTACTCCATTTGGTTTTGTAATGGGTAGTGATGCAGTATTTATAAATAACAATTCAAGTATTAAAAATCTTGAAACTACGAATAATGTACTTGCTATGGAATTAGACAAAAAAGAAAAGAATAATGATAATAATCGTGCTTTAAGTGCGAAGACAGTATTATTTAATATGATAATTGAAAGTAGCGATTATATTGACTACGATGTTGAAGTAATTACTAAAAAAAGAGAAAATGATTACTTTGAGACACTTTATATAAGAAAAGAAAGTATAGAAGTTTTTCAGTGTATAAAGAAAAAGATACAGGACTATTCTTACTTTGCGAGAAAATATAAAGTAAATGATAATTACTATATAGATATTCAAGATAAGGTTATAGATGCCGTTTTGAATATGACAAATGTTACGGATATTATACAAATATTATTAAAAGATGATAATGCAAGTGACTCTTTAAAGTATAGTTTTTTAATTGATAAATTAATAAAGGTCAATGTGATGATAACAGGAGGGGTGGACATGTACGAAGAAAAGGAAAAGTGTATTAATTCAGCAAAATATTGTGCTTTTCACATTACAAAAAATAGCTTAATGAGTGGTAACAATTCAAATAAGTTAAAATCTTATCGAACAAAACTTACAAGTGCTTTAGTTTTTAAAGACTATAAGAGGTATTGTGATATATTAATGCAGATGGCTAATTACTTAAATATGGAATTGGATTTTGCCTATAATCTTTTTGTGGATTTTGAGGAAAATGAAGATATAGCATATGCTTTTGTAAATGGACTTGCTGCTGGTAAAGATGAGAAAAATAAAGAAACAGAAGGTAAAAATGAGGAGGAATAAATTATGAGTAAAAATTCTTTAACTTTAACTGTTGTAGCTAATATGACATCAAACTATTCTGAAAATTTAGGTAATATTGCAAGTGTTCAAAAAGTGTTTAAAAAGGGTAAAATTTATTCTATGAGAAGTAGAGAGAGCCTTAAAAATGCTATTATGGTTCAGTCTGGTATGTATGATGATTTACAAACACAGGTTGATGGTGCTGCTCAGAAACTTGTTAACGATGAAGTTACAGCAGCAACAACAAGAGCTTTAGAAGGTGGCTATTTAAGTACAAAGGGAACTACATATGTACGAAACAGTTCTTTTTACTTAACAGATGCTATTTCTTGTGATGAATTTGTAAATGAAACTCGTTTTCACAACAATTTATATTTAGCAACTAATAGAGCTAAAGCCCTTGGCATAAGTGTTCAAGAGGGAACAGGTAAGGGTAATGAAGTAGGTCTTATGCCATTTCAATATGAATATGACAAGTCTTTAAAGGCTTATAGTATGACTATTGACCTTACTATGATTGGTAAGGATAGTAATTTTGATACAGAAGAAGCATCAAATGAAGAAAAAGCAAAAAGAGTTATTTCATTAATTGATGCTGTTGAAAATCTTTCACTTGTTGTAAGAGGAAATTTAGACAATGCCGAGCCGCTATTTGTTGTAGGTGGTTTAAGTGAAAGAAAAACTCATTATTTTGAAAATGTAGTTAATGTAAAGGCTAATAAACTTATTATTTCAGATGACTTAAAAGATAAAATTAATAAGGGCTTTAGAGTAGGACTTTTAAAAGGTATGACTTTTGAAAATGAATCTGAAATTGTAGAAAAGTTAAAGCCAATAAGTGTTTCAGAGTTCTTTGATGATTTAAGAAGTGATGTTAAGGCTTACTATGGTTGTTAGTTTTATAATTAACAGGAAGTAGGTGAGAAAATGAAATGCTTAAGAATTAAGTTGACTCAATCAAGTGCCAATTATAGGAGAGAAGAAACTGTTACTAATAAAATGACTTATCCGTTACCTCCTATGTCTACAGTTATAGGTGCTCTACACAACGCTTGTGGCTATACAGAAACACATCCTATGGATGTTAGTATTCAAGGAAAATTTGAGTCAATGGGAAAGAAAGCTTATACAGATTATTGTTTTCTAAACTCTACTATGGATGATAGAGGTATTTTGGTAAAAATGAATGATAGTGAAAAGTTATCAAAGGCCTATACTAGAGTTGCAAGTGCAAAGAAAACACAGGGGAATAGTTTTAGAAAGGGAATAACTATTAATGTTGAAAATGAAGAACTTTTAGAAGAATACAGAAGTTTAAAAAACTTAAATGATGAAATTAGCGATTTTAAGAAAAATAGACTTAAAGCTGTTCTTGATAAGTTGAAAAAAAGTAAGGCTAAATATGCAGATTTGAAGAAAAAGTCAGAAAAAGGTTCTGATGAATATAATTTTGCTTTGCGTCGCGAAAATAGAGTTAAGGGGCTTGAAAAAGAATTAAATAAAAGGGTCAAAGATTACGAACTTAATAACTATACATTACCAGTATCTAAGTTTAGGTCTTTGACTACATCTTTAAAGTTTTATGAAATTTTGTATGGTATTGAGCTTATTATACATATTAGCGCAGATGAAGATACATTGAACGATATTTATAATAATGTATATAATATCAAGTCCATAGGTAGAAGTGAAGATTTTGTAAATGTAACTGATGCAGAGTTTGTTGAATTGTATGATGAACTTCCAGAAGACGAAATAAGAAGTGAATATTCATCATATTTGGGTATAGATACAGTCAGAGATGATATAGTATATACTAAGACAAAAAAAGGACAAGCTATAGTAGGAACTAAATATTCTTTAAATAAACTTTATAAAATTGAAAATGGAAAACGGATTTTTGAAAAGAAAAGAGTTATCTATGCATCAGAATATTATATAGAGGAATGTAGTAAAGAACACAATGTTTTTTATGACGGCGAGTATATTGTTAATTTAATTTGAGGGGTGTAGCTATGGATTTGGATAAATATTTAGCAAAAGGAAATAAAACCATAGCCCAACACATTAATGACCTCCAGCATTGTCTGGAGGTCTTGGTGAATTTGGGTTACGTAGAAACAGAGCATTTGAAAAATCTTATTTATATAGCTTGTAAATATCACGATTATGGAAAAGTAAATCCAGAATTTCAGAAAAGAGTAAGTAGTGTAAAATGGATAAAATTCGATAAAGATGTTGAGATTGCTCACAATGTATTATCTACTTTTTTCATAGATAGTAATGAATTTGATGATTTTAACGATTATTTAAAAGTGTTTTTTACAGTAGCATATCATCATAATTATTGTGATGTTGATAAAATTTTTAGACAGAAAAGAGATTTAATAAATAAATTGCTTGAAAACTTTGAAGTTTATAAAGTTAAAAATTCTGTTTTAAATAAGCTAGTAAAAACCAAAATAATGGAAGAAAGAGAAAGTATTTTGCTTAAAGGATTTCTTCACAAATGTGATTACTGTGCAAGTGCTGAATGTGAAGTTGAATTTAATAATGATTTTTTAGACAATAGTTTGGAGGATTTAAAAAATAGTTGGCGTGTCAATAATCCAAATGCAGACTGGAAAGAAATGCAAAATTATTGCTATGAAAATTCTGATGAAAACATTATAGTTGTAGCACAAACAGGTATGGGAAAAACAGAAGGTGGGCTTAGATGGATTGGAAATCATAAGGGCTTTTTTGTTTTACCTTTAAAGACAGCTATAAATGCTATGTATGACAGAATAAAAGAAGATATTTTAAAAAATGATGTAAAAGAAAAATTGTCTATTTTACATTCTGAAAGTCTTAACTATGTTATAAAGAAACATCCTGAAATTGATGACCCAAAGGAATACAACGACAGAGGTAAAAAATTATCAATGCCATTGACTGTTACTACAATGGACCAGCTTTTTGATTTTGTATTTAAGTATAATGGTTATGAAATGAAATTGACTACATTCTCATATTCAAAAATTGTTATTGATGAAATACAGATGTATGGTCCAGAGTTGTTGGCTTATCTTATTCGTGGTATAGAAATGATAACAGAAATGGGGGGAAAAGTTGCGATAATTACAGCTACACTTCCTCCATTTATAAGAGATTTGTTAGGTGATAAGTTTAAATATAAGGAATTTATAGATGATAGCGTTAAAAGACATAATGTAAAGGTTATAAATAATGAAATAAGTGCTGAGGATATTATAGCTAAACATTATGCAAATATAAATGATAATAAACCTAATAAAATACTTGTAATATGTAACACAATTAGAAAAGCTCAAGCAATGTATGATGAAATTGTAAAAGAAGTTGAAGTGGATAATGTACATATTTTCCATACAAGATTTACTAAAAAAGATAGAGCAGAAAAAGAAAATCACATTATAAGCACAGGTAAAAACGAAGGTGGAGAAAATGAAATTTGGATTACGACTTCAGTAGTTGAAGCAAGTCTTGATATTGACTTTGATTACTTATTTACAGAACTTCAAGACTTAAATTCACTTTTCCAAAGAATGGGTCGATGCAATAGAAAAGGCGAAAAGCCTATAGATGAAACTAATTGTTTTGTATATACAAAAATAGACAGTAACTTAATATCAAATGGTAGCAGAGGCTTTATAGATAGAACAATGTATAACTTGTCTAAAGAAGCTATTTCAGAGGTGGATGGAGTTATAAGCGAAAGTGATAAATTAAATTTAATAAATACATATTTCACAACTGATAAAGTTAGAAATAGTGAATTTTTTGAAGAGTATTATAAATACTACAGAAGAATCAAAGATACGCCTGCATATGCGTTGGATATAAGTGAAATTGAGGTTAGACATATAAGGTCCGTAGATATAATTCCAAAGGAGTTATATTATGAAAATGAGGAAAGATACGAATCCATTATAAAACAGATTGAAAATGAAGAGGATAAGGTGGAAAGAATAAAACTCTTAGAAGAATTAAGTGAAAATGTTGTTTCTATACCTTATTATGATTTCGATAGAACAAAGAATTGTAAAGATATAAAAATAAATGGTCGACATTATTATTGGGTTTTAGATTGTGAATACGACTCAAAAATTGGATTTAAGGCTGATAGAAAGATTCAAAATTATGCTACATTCTGGTAAGGAGAGGATGTTATGGAGAAGGATATTACAGGGATTATGGTATACTACTATGAGGTGTGCAAAAGAAAATTGTGGTACTACTACCACAATATAAATATGGAACAGAATAATGAAAATGTTGCAATAGGTAAATTTATTGATGAAAACAGTTATAGTAGAGATGAAAAGCATATCAATATTGACAATGTGATTAATATTGATTTTATAAAGGAAAAGGGGATTTTACATGAAGTAAAAAAGAGCAAGAAGATTGAAGAAGCAAGTATACTTCAGGTTAAGTATTATCTTTATTACTTAAGCAAGCGAGATGTTAATGTTAAGGCTAAAATAGATTATCCTCTTTTAAAGAAAAATATTGATGTTGAATTAAAGGAAGAGGATAAACAAAAAATAGATGAAATATTGATTGATATTGAAAATATAGTAAATAAAGATATTGCACCAAAAGAGGATAATAAAAAAATATGCAAGAATTGTGCGTTTTATGATTTGTGTTATATTTAGGGGGTGTAAATATGAAAAAAAGTTTATTTGTTTATAATGAGGGAACATTACAAAGACACGATAATACTATTAGGTTTATTGATAAAGCAGGAAATAAAAAAGATATACCTATAGAAACTGTTGGTGAAATAAATATTATGACACAGATGGAGTTTAACACCAGTTTTCTTAATATATTATCTCAAAATGGTATTATAGTGCATTGTTATAATTATTATGACTATTACATAGGAAGCTTTTATCCCAAAGAGAGTTTAATTTCAGGAGAATTGTTAGTTAATCAAGTTAATCACTATACAGATTCAGATAAAAGATTGAAGATTGCTCAAAAATTTATAGATGGTGCAGCTGATAATATATATAGAAATGTTAGATATTATAATGCGAGAGGAAAAGATTTACAAAGTACCTTGGATGATATTGATAATATAAGAAAGAATATTTACAAATCAAAAAGTGTTACAGAATTAATGGGATATGAAGGAAATATTAGAAAAATTTATTATAAAAGTTGGAATACAATAGTAAATCAAAACATAAACTTTGAAAAGAGAGTGAAAAATCCTCCTGACAATATGATAAATACATTAATCTCTTTTGTAAACACAATGATTTATACAAGAGTTCTAAGTGAAATTTATAAAACGCAACTAAATCCTACAGTAAGTTTTCTACACGAACCAGGAACTAGAAGATTTTCTTTAGCTTTAGATATATCTGAGATATTTAAACCTTTATTGGGCGATAGATTAATATTTTCGCTGTTGAATAAAAATCAAATAAATGAACGTAGCTTTACAGAATCTTTAAACTTTCTTCACTTAAAAAAAGAGGCATCTCAAATTATAGCAAGGGAATTGGATTCCAGAATGCAAACAACTATTAAACATAAAGAGCTAAATAGAGAAGTGTCTTATCAATATTTAATAAGGCTGGAATGTTATAAACTTATTAAACACTTGATAGGAGAAAAGGAATACGAACCTTTTAAGATTTGGTGGTGATATTGTGTATGTAATTTTGGTTTATGATATATCAGGAGAACAGGGTGGAGAAAAAGTTCTAAATAAAGTATTTAAGATATGCAAAAAATACTTAACACATATTCAAAATTCTGTGTTTGAGGGTGAGTTATCAGAAGTTCAAATATTGAAATTGAATAAAGAATTAAATGAATGGATTAGAAAGGATTTAGATTCCGTAATTTTGTTTAAAAGTCGAAGCAATAGATGGATGAAAAAGGAAATGTGGGGTAAAAATGATGATGCAACAGATAACTTTATTTGACTGTCGACCTATGATAGTGTAAAAAATAGGGGGTATCGACAGTTCAGTAATAAAAGGGCTTACAAGTGTTTTATGAATTTTAAGATGGAATTATATTTATACTATTTAGGTGATTTTAAAAAGATAGACAAAATAAAACTTGCAAAGTGGCTTATTTACTGATATAATGAGAAACAGGTTATAATTAGTTCATAGTGAAATGTAAATCTATTGTTACAGGTTTTTCAAGCACTAACGGTGCGTTATAATTAGTTCATAGTGAAATGTAAATAAATGCCGACAGCGTAACTAAGATGTTAGCTTGGAGTTATAATTAGTTCATAGTGAAATGTAAATGAAGCAAGCGATGTTTGTACCTTTTATAGTGTGTATAAGTTATAATTAGTTCATAGTGAAATGTAAATTTACTATGACAATATTACAAAGGAAGTTGAGATGGTTATAATTAGTTCATAGTGAAATGTAAATTATATAAACATTTGAAGTCTAATTTTCGACCACTGCCGTTATAATTAGTTCATAGTGAAATGTAAATAGTTTGTAAACTAGATTGGTATAATCTAGGACTGTCGTTATAATTAGTTCATAGTGAAATGTAAATAAAATAAAAAAACAATTTTATATTGTTTTTATAATGTTATAATTAGTTCATAGTGAAATGTAAATTTTGTTGAGAGAGTAGCTACACTCTTTTTTCTTATTGTTATAATTAGTTCATAGTGAAATGTAAATTCCTTTCCCCAAAACGACTGTAAAACAATATTTTACGTTATAATTAGTTCATAGTGAAATGTAAATTTGTCATACATCAACTTAGCTTGTGCAATAGCATCGTTATAATTAGTTCATAGTGAAATGTAAATAAGCGATGCCGGATGCAATAAGTGGGGACACCTAGTTATAATTAGTTCATAGTGAAATGTAAATTCAGCTGTTTGAAAGTTTTTATAACTGCCGACGTATTGTTATAATTAGTTCATAGTGAAATGTAAATTTTTTTGTTGCTAGTTTAATTTCTTCTATACAGAGTTATAATTAGTTCATAGTGAAATGTAAATTAACAGCTACCCTTTGAGAATATATAGTTATATAAGTTATAATTAGTTCATAGTGAAATGTAAATTTGTTATAATAAGTAGAAATGCATAAGTTTTCACTTGTTATAATTAGTTCATAGTGAAATGTAAATTAAATCTCCAAATACCGATACGGTTGTAGATGTCGTTATAATTAGTTCATAGTGAAATGTAAATGGTACTCCTTCTTGTCACCCTTCTTGGGGTGGAAGTTATAATTAGTTCATAGTGAAATGTAAATTAGCGTTGAAAGTACCAGACTTAGTGAACGCCACACGCGTTATAATTAGTTCATAGTGAAATGTAAATTTGCCACCAAGAACCTCCCAAGGCACAGTACATTCCGTTATAATTAGTTCATAGTGAAATGTAAATTAATTATGCCACCTTTCTTTTAATTTTTTTATTTTGTTATAATTAGTTCATAGTGAAATGTAAATCTTAAATAGTTCTATCTTTATAAAGATATTAGAAGAGTTATAATTAGTTCATAGTGAAATGTAAATCTGCAATATCTAAAGAAATTGTTACCATTTCTTTAGTTATAATTAGTTCATAGTGAAATGTAAATTTAAAGGCGGGCTTGTTTTCTTCTTTGAAAATGGTTAGTTATAATTAGTTCATAGTGAAATGTAAATGTAACGTCATAGTGCCTGATTACATTCGCAATAGGGTTATAATTAGTTCATAGTGAAATGTAAATACCAAAACAGTATAGTATAATGTAAAATGTTGTTTTGTTATAATTAGTTCATAGTGAAATGTAAATTTAAAAGTAAGTTTAGAAACAAAATTACAGCTAGAGTTATAATTAGTTCATAGTGAAATGTAAATATCAGTTACATTTACAAAATCTTCACTTCTACCGTTATAATTAGTTCATAGTGAAATGTAAATCTTTCAAAACAGCTTTTAGCAGATGAAAAGGCAAACCGTTATAATTAGTTCATAGTGAAATGTAAATGTTGCTCTCTGTGCTGTTTTCCTTTTAAGGTCAGTCGTTATAATTAGTTCATAGTGAAATGTAAATCTATTTAAAAGGTCTTTTGGAAACTTTGTGTCCTACGTTATAATTAGTTCATAGTGAAATGTAAATGTGAAAGTGAAAGGCATACTTCTTGTTGCAAGTTTGTTATAATTAGTTCATAGTGAAATGTAAATAAAGCTAGCGACAATATGTCAGACGGCTTTAAATACAGTTATAATTAGTTCATAGTGAAATGTAAATTAACTTTTTCATAGTCATCAGCATTTTTTAAATTTTGTTATAATTAGTTCATAGTGAAATGTAAATGTAATTATGAGCAAGACAGAAAAAGGTATTCTTGGTTATAATTAGTTCATAGTGAAATGTAAATTTTTCATACTTGCTATAGGAGAACATAACTTCCAGTTATAATTAGTTCATAGTGAAATGTAAATGAATCGTCAGCAACTTTTTGAATGTGGTCGATTTTTAGTTATAATTAGTTCATAGTGAAATGTAAATTTAATAAACTTACACAAGTATGTCTAGTGTCGTGAGGGTTATAATTAGTTCATAGTGAAATGTAAATGAGGACACCGGAAAGGTGCGGGTATGATATATATAGTTATAATTAGTTCATAGTGAAATGTAAATCTCCTTTCTCTTTACTTAAAAAATGTTTTATGATAGTTATAATTAGTTCATAGTGAAATGTAAATTTGGTTTCGCATTGCAGATTATAAGAATGTTCATCGTTATAATTAGTTCATAGTGAAATGTAAATTTGAAAGGTTTGCCTGTTATAGAAGAAAACAAAACAGTTATAATTAGTTCATAGTGAAATGTAAATTTAAATTGTTTACACACACATCGCTAGAATTTAGTTCGTTATAATTAGTTCATAGTGAAATGTAAATCTAGTAGAGTCAATTTAATTTTTAAGCATTTTATTGTTATAATTAGTTCATAGTGAAATGTAAATAATCGTTACCTGTTAGCATAATCTTCTGAAAAGTTTGTTATAATTAGTTCATAGTGAAATGTAAATTTGAATCTGAATATAAGGTCTTTACAAGAGAAAATAGTTATAATTAGTTCATAGTGAAATGTAAATAAACCTTCAAAGAACTTATCTGATTTACAGAACCAGTTATAATTAGTTCATAGTGAAATGTAAATTCTAAGAGTATACATAAGCCTGCCTGTTGGCTTATGTTATAATTAGTTCATAGTGAAATGTAAATTCTTATAAGACTATGGTTGTAATCTTTACTTAAAGTTATAATTAGTTCATAGTGAAATGTAAATGGATGAAAAACAGCGAAAAGCTGTTCAAAAATTTGCGTTATAATTAGTTCATAGTGAAATGTAAATTTATGGTTACGAATAGAAAAAGACGAGGTATAAAACCGTTATAATTAGTTCATAGTGAAATGTAAATCACCTTGTCTTGTCATAATCCAAATTGTAAAAAATGTTATAATTAGTTCATAGTGAAATGTAAATTTTTTATAAAATTATTCTTTTGAAGTTTTTTCATAGTTATAATTAGTTCATAGTGAAATGTAAATCCCTATTGCTTAAAAGCAATTTCTTGACATTTAAGTTATAATTAGTTCATAGTGAAATGTAAATCTTTCTACGGCATGACTTGTTACGTCTACACTTCGGTTATAATTAGTTCATAGTGAAATGTAAATAAAACTCTATTGAGTATCAATTATCGGCAATAAAGTTATAATTAGTTCATAGTGAAATGTAAATTTATATTCAGTTTTTATCTCTTCAAGTTCACCAAGTGTTATAATTAGTTCATAGTGAAATGTAAATTTAAAATTAATATTACAGTGAACAAGAAGCATTCGTTATAATTAGTTCATAGTGAAATGTAAATTGGGGGTTAGGGGGGAATAAGGGTCAAGGGTTAAGACGTTATAATTAGTTCATAGTGAAATGTAAATATACCAGGCAACTGGGAGGAGGTGAACCAGTTGGAGTTATAATTAGTTCATAGTGAAATGTAAATACTTTATTCTGAGTTGGTATACTCATAATAGCACACTGTTATAATTAGTTCATAGTGAAATGTAAATAAAAACGGTTAAAGCGATACAATGACAAGACGGCAAGTTATAATTAGTTCATAGTGAAATGTAAATTATATACATTCCATCTTGCACCATCTACATTCAATACGTTATAATTAGTTCATAGTGAAATGTAAATTTAGAACACGAATATTACTGTTTTAACGATGATCGTTATAATTAGTTCATAGTGAAATGTAAATTTATTATGACAGGTTGTGTAGAGACTATATCAATGGTTATAATTAGTTCATAGTGAAATGTAAATTTTATTGGGGAATGGTTTTTCATAGAATTTTCTATAGTTATAATTAGTTCATAGTGAAATGTAAATTCATCTAGTCCGGTTTCTTTGAGCTGTTCTATTGCGTTATAATTAGTTCATAGTGAAATGTAAATTATCTGATTTATTAATTTTAAATAGGCTGTTAAGCCGTTATAATTAGTTCATAGTGAAATGTAAATGTTGCTTTTTACTTAGAAAATTTTTTAGAAGAAGTAAGTTATAATTAGTTCATAGTGAAATGTAAATGAGAAACTGATACATTTGGCATTTCAATTTACAAATGTTATAATTAGTTCATAGTGAAATGTAAATCTGCGAATACCTGTTTCAAGTGCTGTGCGTATTGGTTATAATTAGTTCATAGTGAAATGTAAATGTGTACAGCTGTCACCATCGACGAAGTAATGTGCCGGTTATAATTAGTTCATAGTGAAATGTAAATAGAAAAATATATTCATTAAAAGTAACACAATTATCGTTATAATTAGTTCATAGTGAAATGTAAATTTTTTTCAACATCATTTTCAACGATGACGAACATGTCAGTTATAATTAGTTCATAGTGAAATGTAAATTTATCTGAAAAATTTATGACTTGTGGAGTATCGGTTCGTTATAATTAGTTCATAGTGAAATGTAAATCTGGGTACATTACCCCAGCATAGTCGTATGTCAAGTTATAATTAGTTCATAGTGAAATGTAAATTTCTTCAAAGAAATGTCAGAAGCTCTAGCAGGGAAGTTATAATTAGTTCATAGTGAAATGTAAATGTATGTCAACTATTATTTTTCATTTTTTAATCCAGTTATAATTAGTTCATAGTGAAATGTAAATTGGCGAGTTAGAAAAACATCAGGGTGGGAAATAGGTTATAATTAGTTCATAGTGAAATGTAAATCTGCTTCCGATAACATATTCAAATTAATCATCCTTGTTATAATTAGTTCATAGTGAAATGTAAATCAACCTCTGCAGATTTTGAATCCAAATCGTTACCTGGTTATAATTAGTTCATAGTGAAATGTAAATCCTGCTTTTTTAGGTAAATCTAATTCTGCTCGTGCGTTATAATTAGTTCATAGTGAAATGTAAATTAATGATTACGGTGGTACTCTACTGTAGAATAAAGTTATAATTAGTTCATAGTGAAATGTAAATGTGGATATACCCAGTAGGAACAGAATATAGTTTCGTTATAATTAGTTCATAGTGAAATGTAAATCTATAATTTACATTATATGGAGGGTCAGTAACAACCGTTATAATTAGTTCATAGTGAAATGTAAATTTGTCAACTGTTCTATCGCATAAACGTGCAATGTTGTTATAATTAGTTCATAGTGAAATGTAAATAAGGAGAATACAAGAACATAGAGAAGCCAATGCTGAGTTATAATTAGTTCATAGTGAAATGTAAATCTTACAACATCACACAAGACCGCCTTAGCTACCTCTGTTATAATTAGTTCATAGTGAAATGTAAATGTGGATAAAGATAACCATTTGCTTGATGCTTTAAGAGTTATAATTAGTTCATAGTGAAATGTAAATGCAAAAACACTGACCGTCCAGCTTTTCAAAACCTTATGTTATAATTAGTTCATAGTGAAATGTAAATTTTGATGTTATGAGGAAACAGCTTGAGAGGATGTATGGTTATAATTAGTTCATAGTGAAATGTAAATTTCATTGACAAAACCAAATTATTGTTCTATAATTTAAGTTATAATTAGTTCATAGTGAAATGTAAATTAAGCATAAATTGGTTCATAATAGCAAGAAAATAATGTTATAATTAGTTCATAGTGAAATGTAAATAAGATACAGCAGTTATTACATTACACTTTTCTACTGCGTTATAATTAGTTCATAGTGAAATGTAAATCGCAACGACCTTTTAAATTGTTTTTATCGATTAGTGTTATAATTAGTTCATAGTGAAATGTAAATGAAATTAAAGTCAGAATGGTTAGTAGTTGTTTGATATGTTATAATTAGTTCATAGTGAAATGTAAATTTCAATATATTTTTCTATTATTTTAACATATTTTTAGTTATAATTAGTTCATAGTGAAATGTAAATAAGCAAGTTACCATTTAAAGCACCTCCAAATTTGTAGTTATAATTAGTTCATAGTGAAATGTAAATCAGTTGTTTTTTCAGTAGTTGTAGTGTTTTTTGTCGTTATAATTAGTTCATAGTGAAATGTAAATATAAACAGAGCAGCGCTGTTTTATGATAACGTTTTGTTATAATTAGTTCATAGTGAAATGTAAATGATGTAGATTCTACATGCTCTAAGATACAGATAAAGTTATAATTAGTTCATAGTGAAATGTAAATTAATATAGCAATCATTAAGTAACTTTTTATCATCGTTATAATTAGTTCATAGTGAAATGTAAATTCGTAAGGGGTTACCCAACTTCATTATTATTATCATCGTTATAATTAGTTCATAGTGAAATGTAAATAAAGAATAAAATAATAGTTATGTTTATTGTGTTTGTTATAATTAGTTCATAGTGAAATGTAAATGTAAAAGTTCACTTACACCATTACCTTCATTACCTACGTTATAATTAGTTCATAGTGAAATGTAAATGGGGTCAGGTTCAAATTACTTCGATGGACAAGCCGAGTTATAATTAGTTCATAGTGAAATGTAAATGACGGTGGTGGAACAGTAGGTATTATTTTTACATCGTTATAATTAGTTCATAGTGAAATGTAAATGCCTTATCCTTCACAAGTTAGTTTATTTCATTATATGTTATAATTAGTTCATAGTGAAATGTAAATTTATATTCAGTTTTTATTTCTTCAAACTTTTGAAGTGTTATAATTAGTTCATAGTGAAATGTAAATTAAACTTTGAAAACACAAATAAAACATTGTGCAACAGTTATAATTAGTTCATAGTGAAATGTAAATGTATAGGGTATATGTGCCTCCATCTGAGAACATAGAGTTATAATTAGTTCATAGTGAAATGTAAATTGATTTAATTTGTAAACTAGATTGGTATAATCTAGGTTATAATTAGTTCATAGTGAAATGTAAATCTAATATAGCAATCATTAAGTAACTTTTTATCATCTGTTATAATTAGTTCATAGTGAAATGTAAATTTTAGTAGAATACTTGCAAGACGAGGTTTTATGCCGTTATAATTAGTTCATAGTGAAATGTAAATATCATAGCTGTAAATTCCAACATCTTTTTTATACCGTTATAATTAGTTCATAGTGAAATGTAAATAATGTTTCTACAACTGCTTTTCCTATCTGTTTTACTGTTATAATTAGTTCATAGTGAAATGTAAATGCGCTTATTTTAATGTCAAAGGCTGCTTTCAATAAGTTATAATTAGTTCATAGTGAAATGTAAATTTAAGTAGAGTGATTGAAAGTAGCAAATCAAAGGTTGTTATAATTAGTTCATAGTGAAATGTAAATGACTTAAAAAGGTAGGGTCAGTTGCAGGTACTGTAGGTTATAATTAGTTCATAGTGAAATGTAAATGGCATTGTTCAGAAAGATATATATGACATTTTAGGGTTATAATTAGTTCATAGTGAAATGTAAATGCGGGTTCGGCGACCCCAAAACAGAGCTATTTTTAAGTTATAATTAGTTCATAGTGAAATGTAAATCTGTTACAAAGACCAGTGCAAGCTTTTCCCAAATTTGTTATAATTAGTTCATAGTGAAATGTAAATTTTGGTAAAATAATTTCCGTTAAGCTGACACATTGGTTATAATTAGTTCATAGTGAAATGTAAATACCGTAAGTCCCTCATTTGCGAGATATTTACTGTGTTATAATTAGTTCATAGTGAAATGTAAATCCATAACCCTTTACTGCAATAACCTCTGGTGTACCAGTTATAATTAGTTCATAGTGAAATGTAAATTTTTGTGGTAGCAAATATATAGCTAAAATTACAACGTTATAATTAGTTCATAGTGAAATGTAAATTACTATGGGCTATATTGAAAGAAGAAAAACAAGAGAGTTATAATTAGTTCATAGTGAAATGTAAATCTTTTTGAAGTTCTTCGTTTCGTGCTTGCAACTTTGTTATAATTAGTTCATAGTGAAATGTAAATACAATAGCTGGCATGAGTCGAATAGAATTGGAATATCGTTATAATTAGTTCATAGTGAAATGTAAATGTAATGAACTATGGTTCTTATGCAACAGGAGTAAAGCGTTATAATTAGTTCATAGTGAAATGTAAATATTTATTGGGTGGGTTAGTTGCCTTTAAGGCTGTAAAGTTATAATTAGTTCATAGTGAAATGTAAATTTAAGTAATATACTCGCTTCTGTCAGATATGCTGGTTATAATTAGTTCATAGTGAAATGTAAATTTGACCCAAGAACAAATACTTATATTGTTGTTGTTGTTATAATTAGTTCATAGTGAAATGTAAATTCAGCAGTAGTTACAAAAAGCTCATTTGTAAGGCTGTTATAATTAGTTCATAGTGAAATGTAAATGTGGCTTAAATGCCAGTACAAACTAGATAAGAATATGTTATAATTAGTTCATAGTGAAATGTAAATTCTTTTAATCTCTGCTTTAATTCTACCTCTGTCTTTGTTATAATTAGTTCATAGTGAAATGTAAATACTTTACCCATTGGCTGTATGGAACTCGGTCATCTCTGTTATAATTAGTTCATAGTGAAATGTAAATGTAAATGTTTTTGTATTTTCACGAAGTTCTTTTTGGTTATAATTAGTTCATAGTGAAATGTAAATTATAGGAGACCTATTTTATTAAGCCTAGACCAAGGTTATAATTAGTTCATAGTGAAATGTAAATAAAATTGTCGAAGAATGGCGAAAGGCACACCCAGGTTATAATTAGTTCATAGTGAAATGTAAATCCACAAATGATATTATACAAGAAAGGAAGAGATATAGTTATAATTAGTTCATAGTGAAATGTAAATCAGATATAATTTTTGATACATCTTTTGTGTCAATTGTTATAATTAGTTCATAGTGAAATGTAAATGCAAAATCTGTTGAATGTTACATACTGGGTGGTACGGAGTTATAATTAGTTCATAGTGAAATGTAAATAATTTTCCTCCTCTTTCTTCAATCATTTTTTGCACTGTTATAATTAGTTCATAGTGAAATGTAAATTTAGTTGCTGTAATTCCTTTTTTGTCTTCTATTTTTGTTATAATTAGTTCATAGTGAAATGTAAATCTATTGTAAAATGTAGTAATTGTGGTAAAAGCCTTTCGTTATAATTAGTTCATAGTGAAATGTAAATATATGTAATGTCTTTATCAATTTGAATAATTGCATCGTTATAATTAGTTCATAGTGAAATGTAAATTTTTAATGCCACTTAAAAGTATTTGATCAATATCGGTTATAATTAGTTCATAGTGAAATGTAAATGTATAAAAGTATAAGCCTCTGTAATAATTATCACCGTTATAATTAGTTCATAGTGAAATGTAAATTCTGTTGCTACATTATCGCCTACGATTTTTGCATAGTTATAATTAGTTCATAGTGAAATGTAAATTTAAGCGTAAAATCTGTCGGTTCTCAAGCGTTTTATGTTATAATTAGTTCATACTGAAATATAAAGTTTAAAATAAACTTATTTGTATTATTATTAATAAAATGAATTATCGGAGTTATATATTGCAAAAAGAATATAGAATATTTAGAAAATTTTTAGTCATTAAATAAAATTTTATTTAATGACTAAAAAATATATAATATATTTGTAAAAATTCTATAAATTATATTGATAATTGTATATATATGTGTTATAATGCAACAAAAGGGGTGGTGCGTTATGATGATTAAATTGTGCTTTAATGATAGTTTATTATATAACTGCACTATTTTTTTAAAATTATTAGTATTTCGTAGATGATAGAGTCATTGTGTCTTTATGTACTTAAAGTTTGTGTATAAAGTTCAATGACTTTTTTGTATCTATGAGAACAAAAGAGGAGTGAAGTTATGTTAAAAAAAGGTTTAAATGACCAACAAGTAAGGCAATCCAGAGAAAAATATGGCAACAATGTAATTCCGGATTCTGAGCCTACTACCTTTTGGGCAGAGTTTAAAGAAACTTTTAGCGACCCAATGATTAAGATACTTTTGTTTATTGCTGGGTTAATGGTGGTAATGTTCTTTTTAGGATATGCTGAAATTTATGAGCCCATAGGTACAGTTGTTGCAGTATTAATTGTGGCCTTTGTTACAGCAAAGACAGGTGTTGCAAGTGATACTAAGTATAGAGAGTTAAAAAACAGCACAAAAAAAGATGTCTGTAAGGTATACCGTAATTCTATGGTTACTGTTATTGAAGTAGATGACGTAGTTGTAGGAGATAAGGTTTTACTACAATCAGGGGATAAAATTCCAGCAGACGGTATATTAGTTGAAGGCGATTTAAGAGTTGATAATTCGGCTTTAAATGGTGAAGCAGAGGAATGTAAAAAATTTGCTACTGATATTTCTACTGAAATGGCAGATAATATTACTGGTGATACATTTGTAGATAAATATTCCCTTTTCAGAGGTGCTGTTGTTTTTGATGGTACAGGCATTTTAGATGTTAGAAAAGTTGGCTTAAAAACAATGATGGGCAAAATGGCTGAAGAAATGCAAGAGGATGAGGTAGACTCTCCTTTAAAAGTAAAATTAGGTAAACTTGCTCATCAGATTTCTACTTTTGGTTATATAGGTGCTTTTGTAATAGCAGTATTTTATATGGCATATTTTGTGCTTAATGCTGGTGGCATAGAACAATATCTTTCTATAGGCTGGGCAGAAATTTTGAAAAATGTAATTGATGCTGTTTCATTGGCTATTGTTATTATTGTCTGTGCAGTACCTGAGGGACTTCCTCTTATGATTTCCCTTGTATTAATGCAGAATACAAGTAAAATGCTTGACCATAATGTTTTAGTTAGAAAAGCAGAAGGTATTGAAACTGCTGGTTCATTAAACATTTTATTTAGTGATAAGACAGGTACTATCACTAAGGGTATGCTTGAAGTAGTAGAATTCTTTATGCCTAATGGTGATACTATACCTATGGATAATTTAGGACTTCACAGTAAGGTAAAGGCTTTATTGGATATATCTATAGGTAAGAATACAGCATCTATGTTTGATGCTAACCATAAAGTAATTGGTGGTAATGCAACAGACCAGGCTTTAATGAAGTTTATTGGCGAGGAAACTTATAATGTTTTAACAAATGAAAGTGAATATAGTGTTACAAATTCACAGGGATTTAATTCTTCAAATAAATTTAGTCAAGTTGAAATAAAAGAATTAGGCAAAACATTCTATAAAGGTGCTCCAGAAAAATTCCTTTCTATTGCAACAAAGGCTTTAGATGAAGATGGTAACGAAGTTGAGCTTAACTTTGATGAAATAAATGAAAAGATTAACACCCTTGCTTCAAGGGCTATGAGAGTTCTTGCTTTTGGATATTCAAATAGCTCAATGACAGAAAATGACATTAATGATGATGTTGTTTTAATAGGTTTTGTAGCTATTAGGGATGATGTAAGACCAGAAGCTAAAATGGCTATAAAGGAGGTTATGGATGCAGGTATTCAGGTTGTAATGATAACAGGAGACAGACTTGAAACTGCTGTATCAATAGCTGAAGATGCTGGACTTATTCAAAATCAATCTGATAAGGCACTTACATCAACAGAGCTTAATAGCCTTTCTGATGATGAAATAAAGTCTATGATTAAAGATATTAGAGTTATTGCCAGAGCTTTGCCTACAGATAAATCAAGAATGGTAAGAATATGTCAGGAAATGAATCTTGTAGTTGGTATGACAGGCGATGGTGTTAATGACTCTCCAGCACTTAAAAGAGCAGATGTTGGTTTTGCCATGGGTAGTGGAACTGAGGCTGCCAAAGAGGCTGGTAAAATTGTTGTATTAGATGACAATTTTAGGTCAATTAAAGATGCTATACTTTATGGTAGAACAATTTATCATAATATATTAAAATTCTGTAAGTTCCAGTTAGTTATTAATGTGGCAGCTGTTGTAGTAAGTGCTATTGCACCATTCTTTGGTGTTGATGAACCACTTAAAGTAACTCATTTGTTGTTTGTAAACTTAGTAATGGACGGTTTGGGAGCTATAATGCTTGGTAATGAACCGGCTAAAGAAAAATATATGGAAGAAGCTCCTAGAAGACGTGATGAAAGTATTGTAAGTAAAAAGATGATGGCACAAATACTTACAATGGGTGCTTGGCTTGTAGTTATTAGTTTTGCTTTCCTTAAACTTTCATTTTTTGACCAGTTCTTTAATACAGAAGAACAGAAATTGACAGCGTACTTTGTTTTATTCATACTTAGTGCCTTGTTCAATGGCTTCAATGTCAGAGATGAAAAGTTTGCTATATTTAGTGGCTTAAATGAAAATACTGGATTCTTAAAAGTATTCTTCGTCATCATAGCAGTTCAGGCATGTATTGTAAATGCTGGATTAGTAAATCTTGATATTTTTAAATGGATTGGTGAAATGTTCAGTTGTGTTCCTTTTGGAATAACTGGATGGATAGTTGTAATTATTTTAGGTTTTACAATGATACCTGTTGACATTGTTAGAAAATGTATAGTAGGAAATAAATAGAGGTTGAAAAGAGAAAGGGGGATTAATACTATGAAAATTTTAAAGAAAATATCTTTTAATTCCCCTGTAATACTGGGATTTACAACAGTATGTTTTGTTGTTTTAATATTGGATTTTATCACATCAGGGGCAACAGATAGGCTACTGTTTAGTGTTTACAGGTCGTCGTTAATGAGTCCTTTAACGTACTTTAGGTTTATTGGACATATTTTTGGACACGCAAACTGGAGTCATTTTATTAGCAATATAACAATTATACTTATTATTGGACCATTGTTAGAGGAAAAGTATGGTTCTGTAGATATAGTTGTTGTGATATTCTTTACTGCTCTTATTACGGGAATTTTAAATTTTATAATATTTCCTAATACTATGCTTTTAGGTGCCAGTGGTGTTGTTTTTGCTTTTATATTGCTGTCATCTTTTGCAAGTATGTCTGAAGGAAAAATACCTTTGACTTTTATACTTGTAGCAGTAATTTACATAGGTGGACAAATATATAATGGAATATTTGTAGATGATAATATTTCGAATTTTACACATATAGTTGGTGGTATTGTAGGTTCAATATTTGGATATGCATTAGGAAAAGAAAATTTAAATAGGAGTTAGGGTGATGTCTATGTTTGAACATAAAGAAATTCATAGTTTAGATGATTTTTTTCTGAAGTTAAGTTCAAGAAGTGACAAAAGGGTATTTTTTTATAGAATTAATGAATACAGCATAGAAGTAGAAAATTTTATAAAAAAATATTACAACTCAGCTCGTATAAATGGAGTTGTAATAGAGGGAAGAATACAAAATCCCACAGAAGATAATTTGAATTATTATTCTGAAATAATGGGACTAGACTTTCAATTAGGCATAGGGTTTATAGGTGATAGTTTAAAAAAATGGTTGCCTAGAATGGATGCAATGCAGAGAGAAAATGTTTGTATTTGTATGTATGAATTTTTGCTGAATATGAAGAAAAATGGCAAAAATGATAATATGTTAAAAAATGCCTATATAAAATTTATGTGCTGGCTGTACTATAAATTTGAAAGAATAGTGAATAAATTAGGAAATGAAGATATTCCTAAAATATTGTATGAAGGAAATGTAAGCAATTATGAATTGATGTTCCTAACTATTTTATCAAATGCTGGATGTGATATAGTTCTAATACAGTATTCAGGAGATAAAGATTATAAGAAATTAGATGCTTTATCTGAAAAGTCTAATGAACTTGTTATTCAAAATGCAAAAGCCTTTCCAGAAGATTTTTCTCTAAAAAATTTGCAAAATAAAATTTTAGAAGAACAAAAGACAAAAAGGCTATATGGTACAGAATCTGGTGTTATAAATTGTACAAATGCATGGTGTTCTGGAAAAATTTTAGATGATATAAGAATTGCTGTTGCAAATAGAGGAAATGATTCTAAATTATTTTATAATTGTTTTTGTGTTATGAATGGTGTAGAAGATAAGCTAACTTATGCTAATGAATTATATCAATTACAACTAGAAATAAAAAATAATAAAAGAAGTCTTGTTATTGAAAATGGTAAAATTCCAGAGCCTACATATGAAGAAATTAAGCTTATCAATAGAGGAAATTACAAAAATAAGGAACAGTTAATATCACATATTACAAAAAATATTCAATGTGGGTTGGATTCAAAACTTGAAAAAATATTGATAAAATCTTTTGTTGATATAATATTGTCAGAAGCAAAAAATGACGAAAATCATATTAGTAGATTGACAAATAAAGCTGTTATTTTGTTATGTTGGTTAAAAAGGTACATACCATTATTGTTTAATAAATGGAAATTTCCAGAGGTTAGTTGTTTCTTTTTATTAAGTGATGGAGATAAGTCTTTGTATGAAGATTTGTTTTTTAGATTATTAGCTAGGACGCCTGTAGATGTTGTTATATTTAATCCAAATTTAAATGTAAAATACAGAATTGAAGATTCACTTGTGTATGAAGTAAACAATATGGAGTCGCTTAATATATCTATTTTCCCACAGGATAATACTGATTTAAGAATAGGTACAGCTGCTTATCATGCAGAAAGAGAATTGGATACATTGATGTATCAAAATACAGGAATTTATAGAAATCAACAGTTTATGCAGGCTACATCAGTAAATCTTCAAACAATGTATGAAGAAATAGAAATACTTTGGAATGAGGAGATAAAGTATAGACCTAATTTCAGTGTTGTTGATAATATGGTTAATATGCCGGTTATTTTCTCAAAAATTTCAGGTGTTAAAGATGGGGATGTTAACCAGTATTGGAATTCAATTAAGAAACTTTATGTAGATAATTGTGAGTTGGTTTCTAAAGTTCCATTTATAGATTCACTGTCATATAATCCTGTAAAGCAGTATGCTACTACATTTTTGAAAAACAAAAGAATACAGAAAAATATTATTAAAGAACATAAATGTTATCAGTATTCATATTTAAGAGATAATGTACAGGACTATATATTAGAAAAATTGCAAACTCTTTTAGATGAGCAAATAATAAAAGGTACTTATGAAAATGGTACGGAATTTACTATTATTTCTACAGTTTTAAATATGCCAAAGGAAATTCTAAGACTTATACAGAAATTTGATTTTACTAAAAAAAATCCTAAGTTGGTGTATATAAATAGTGGAGAAAAAGGGATTTCTTTAGAGGACTCTATATTAATTGCTTTTTTGAATTTATTAGGATTTGATATAGTGTTTTTTGTACCTACAGGATATCAAACTGTAGAAAAACATTTTAATAAACTAAATTTAGAGGAACATCAGATTGGTGAATATAAATACGACTTAAAAATTCCATCAATAACGAGATGTGATAATGAATTTAGTCCACGTTCTTGGAAAGAAAAAATTTTTGGGAGGTTTTAAAAATGGGTTTAGATTTTAAAAAGGTAAGTACTACAAATCAGGAGAGTTCTACAACTGTTGCAAATACACAAAATACAGATGTAGAAGTTGTGGAACAGTACGATATTGTTGCAGATAGACAAAGAATGAATGAACAGCTTGTTAATTCAGCTGAAGTTGATGCTATTGTTAGTACCATTGAAGTAAATAATATGGAAACGATTGTTTCTTTCGGTGCTACAGTGGCAGAGGAAATTTCAAAGGCTTCTGATACTGTTTTAAATAGTATGGATATGTCTAAACTTGATGAGTCTAGTGAAATGTTAAATACTTTAGCTAAAATTATGGACAAGTTTGACATAGAAGAAATAAAAGAGAATAAGGGCTTTTTTGGTAAGCTATTTGGCAATTTGAGAAAGCAGTTAGATAAAATTTTAGCTAAGTACCATACAATGGGAGAAGAAGTCGATAAAATCTATGTTCAGTTGAAACAATATGAGGCTGAGATTAAACAATCTAATAGAAAACTGGGTCAAATGTTTGATTCAAATGTGAACTTTTATCATGATTTAGTAAAGTACATACTCGCTGGTGAGCAGGGTTGTAAAGAGCTTGAAGACTATATTGCACAAAGAGAAGAAGATATGGTTAATTCAGGTGATAATTCTATACAGTTTGAAATTTCAAGTTTAAAACAGGCATTAATGTTGCTTGAACAAAGAACACAGGATTTAAGACTTGCTGAAAATGTAGCTATGCAGTCTATACCGATGATAAAAACTATGGAATTTAGTAATATGAATTTAGTAAGAAAAATAAATTCAGCATTTATTATTACATTACCTGTATTTAAGCAGGCACTTGCACAAGCGATAATGCTTAAAAGACAAAGAATTCAGGCAGAGGCTATGTCAGCTCTTGATGAAAAGACAAATGAAATGCTTATTAAAAATGCAAGAAATACAGTTGAACAGTCTAAGATGACTGCTAGGTTGGCATCTGGAAATTCTATTAAAATTGAAACATTGGAATCAACTTGGAGAACTATTGTCAATGGTATTGACGAGACTAAGCAAATTCAGGAAAATGCAAAAAAGAAACGTATAGATGACCAAGCTAGACTTGAAAGTATAAAACAAGAGTTTAACAAAATGTATCATATGCCAAATAAACAATAAAAATGGCTTATTTTAAAAGGAGGGGTTTATTATGCCCATTAATTTAACAAAAGGACAGAAAGTAGATTTAACAAAAGGAAAACCAAGTTTGAAAAAAATTATGGTCGGTCTTGGTTGGGATGTAAATGATTTTGATTCTGGAGCAGATTTCGATTTAGATGCGTCAGCATTTATTTTAGGAGCTAATGGTAAATGCAGAACAGAAAGAGATTTTGTATTTTATGGTAATTTGGAACATCCTAGTGGTGCTGTAAAGCATATGGGTGATAATCTTACAGGTGAAGGTGAGGGCGACGATGAACAGATTTTAGTTGATTTAAATAAAGTATCAGCAGATACTGAAAAAATTGCCTTTACAGTAACAATATATGATGCAGATAAGAGAAGACAGAATTTTGGTCAGGTTTCAAATGCCTTTATTCGAATTGTAGATGAATCAAACGATGAAGAATTAATTAGATATGATTTAGGTGAAGACTTCTCAATAGAGACTGCTGTAGTTGTTGGCGAATTATATAAGCACAATGGTGAGTGGAAGTTCAATGCAATAGGTAGTGGATTCCAGGGAGGTTTGGCTGCACTTTGTGGACATTATGGTATTGATGCAGAATAAGAGGTGAAAAACTATGGCAATTAGTTTACAAAAAGGTTGTAAAGTTAATTTAAAGAAGAACTCAAAGCAGTTGGGAGAAATATTGATAAATCTTAATTGGCATACTAAATCAAAGGGTTTTTTGTCTAGTTTGTTTGGTACAGGTAATATTGATTTGGATTTAGGTTGTCTATATGAATTAAAAGATGGCACAAAAGGTACAGTTCAAGCATTAGGTAAGGCTTTTGGTTCTTTAAATAATCCACCTTATATTTCATTAGATGGTGATGATAGAACTGGTGCAGTTACAACTGGCGAAAATCTTAGAATAAACGGAAATCAAATATCAAAATTTAAAAGAATTTTGGTTTATACTTATATTTATGAGGGTGTTGCAAATTGGCAACAGGCAGATGCAACTGTTACTATTAAATATCCAGAAGCAGAGGATATAATAGTAAAAATGGATGATTATAATTCTAATAAAATTATGTGTGGTTTAGTTTTACTCGAAAATATTAATGATGAAACATTTAGTGTTGAAAAAATTGTACAATTCTATAATGGTCATTCTAGTTTAGATAAAGCCTTTAAATGGGGTCTGAATTGGAAACCGGGAAGAAAATAAGGGGTGAATAATTATGGCAATTAGTTTACAAAAAGGTCAAAAAGTTAGTTTAACAAAAGATAATCCAGGATTGTCAAAGGTGGTAGTAGGATTAGGTTGGGATGAGGCTCAAAGAAAGGGCTTTTTCTTTAAACCTGCACCTATTGATTGTGATGCTTCAGCAATATTATTAAAAAATGGAAAATTATGTGATAAGAAAGATATAGTTTATTTTGGTAATTTAAGACACTACTCTGGAACAGTTAATCACATGGGTGATAACTTAACTGGTGAAGGTGAGGGTGATGATGAACAGATTGTTATTGATTTGTCTAGTGTACCTGCAGAGTATGACAGAATTGTAGTAGTGGTAAATATCTATTCAGCAGTAAGTAGAAAACAACATTTTGGTATGATTAGAAATGCTTTTATTCGAATTGTAGATTCTAAATCTAATAAAGAAATGTGTAGATACAATTTGACTGATGACTATTCTAATATGACAGCTATGATTTTTGGAGAAATTTATAGACATAATAATGAATGGAAATTTAATGCCATTGGTCAAGGAACAAGAGATGCCAGCATTTCAGATTTAGCAAAAAGATATTGCTAATATAAAAGCGAGGATGTTAATTACGTCCTCGCTTTTTTGCTGAATTATTTAAGTATATTAAGGCTTACAAATTTTGCAAGCTTCTCTACCTTGGGCTTTTGCCTCACTAAGTGAAATAGGTGAACCATTTCCTTTTAATGTACGACAACCTTGTCTGTGATATTTAGTTCCTGTTTTACCTATGTAAACTGTATCAGCTGTGTTGTCATCTGAAACATAACTATCATCAGAAGAACTATTGCTATAGGAAGAACTATAGTTGTTTGATGAAGCTACAGCTACAGGAGCAGAAGTAGGAGCTTCAGTAGTGATTTCAACTGTAGTAGTTTCAGTTGTTGTCGTAGTTGTAGTAGTTGTTGTGGTTGTTGTCACTGTAGTAGTTGTTGTTTCTTCAGTGGTAGTTTCAGTAGTAAATTCAGTAGTAGTTTCTAATTCCTCATCATTTTTAGTATTAGGTGCAGATGCTAAGAACACTATAAAAGCTATTACCAATACTATACTGGAAATTAAATAGGATTTACTTTTTTGTTTCTTCAGTGTTTTTATTATAAAAATTGCAAGAGAAACTGGAAAAGCACAAAGGCAAGCTACGGCTAAACTTACGGATATGCTACCTGACAGGCTACATAGAAAAAATATTACTACAAACACAATAATTATAAGTGCTGTAGATTTACTTACTTTTTTGTTCATAAAAATGACCTCCTTTTTTACACATATCAAAAATAAATATTTATTGAAATATGTATATATTTGTTTACATACTTATATTGTAATATAAAACAATGATGAAGTAAATGAATAGTTTAGAAATTTTATAAAAGTAAATTATGTAAACCAATATGGTAAAAGTAGCTAAATAAAGGGTAATAAAATAGTAAATATGTATAGTTTGGTTGTGCAATGTTTCTTATAAAGTATGAACAAAGAGTAAATTTGAATAATCATTACTAAATTAAATTTGTAAAAATTAACAATTTATTATAAAATATTTTGTAAAATTTGAATATTGTAATCAATGTGAAATACTTGTATACTAGATATATAAGTTACGGAGCGAAAATATGTTATAGATTTTATTTTGGAAAAGTGTAGATTTTAGTATGTTGATAAATTAGTTTTCTTGGGGGAGATACAATTTCTGTTGGCCGTTTAAAATTTTTTGGAAATTGCGAAAACTGAAACAAAACATTAATAACACTAATGATTAATGACATAGGGTTGCTGTATTGTTTTGGATTAGAAAAGGACGTGGGTTTGATGAAAAATTTTATTTCAGCTATTATTATTACAGGTGTTGGTTTAGTGGCTATGGCAACAGGCGTTTACGCTAGCCCAGTAAGCGATGCCCTCAGAAATGGCGTTAACAACAAAGCTACAGGAGTAGATGTTTCATCTTGTGGTTTAACAGTAAATCAAGCAAATACTGAATATACAGATTTTGTTTGTAGTGATGACAAGGCTTGGATGTTACAGAATGTTGCTAAGTATGAAGTTTCTGGAGATAAAGTCGTAAAGGTAATATTAGACTACAAGTATGATAAGTCTGAAATTGCAAATAAGCAGAAAGAAATTGATAGCGTTGTCAATTCTATAGTTTCATCTGCTAAGAGCTGTAAAACAGATTATGATAAGGCTAAGTTCGTGTATGATTATTTAATAGATAATTTTAAATATGACAATACTCTTTCAAATCAGACAACTTATGATTTATATACAAAGAAATCAGGAACTTGTAAGACATTTGCTCTTGCGTATAAGGAAATTTTAACAAAGTTAAATGTTTCTTGTGATGTAGTTGTAAGTAAGGCTATGGCTCACGAATGGAATGTTGTTAAAATGGGAAATGCTTGGTACAATGTTGATGTATCAGGTGCCAATATATTATCTGGAAATAGAGAAGATTTCTTCTTAAAATCTGAAATGTTCTACAATATTTTAGGATATAATGGTGGTACTATTATAAATGGTATTAATGTTTCAAAGACAGATAATTACAATGCTTAATTTAATATGAGAATTAAAAGCCTCAAGTATTTTCCTTGAGGCTTTTTGGTGTCTATCTTATCCCAAAGCAACATCTAAAATCATCATAACTACAAAACCTATGGCAAACATTATTGTACCTATGTCAGAATGAGGCTCGCCAGACATTTCTGGAATAAGTTCTTCAACCACAACGTACATCATAGCTCCGGCAGCAAAACTTAAAAGATATGGCAAAATAGGTACAATTAAAGCCATAGCCAAAATTGTAATAATAGCACCTATAGGTTCAACAATTCCGGAAAGTACACCGTATAAGAAAGACTTTCCTTTGCCCATACCCTCTGATTTTAAAGGCATAGATATGATTGCCCCTTCAGGTATATTTTGTATAGCTATACCAATAGAAAGAGCTAAGGCACCACTTAAAGTAATTTGCATTTTGCCTGATAAAATACCGGCATATACAATACCAACGGCCATTCCTTCAGGAATGTTGTGCAGTGTAACAGCTAATACAAGCATAGTTGTTTTCTTTAGTTTGCTTTTTAGCCCCTCAGCTGAACTGCTGTTAAAATGTAAATGAGGTATAATATTATCCAAAATAAGTAAAAACAATATACCAATCATAAAACCTATTGAGGCTGGTAAAAAACTTAATTTTCCCAGATTTGATGAATAATCTATGGACGGAATAATAAGACTCCAAACAGAAGCTGACACCATTATTCCTGACGCAAATCCAGTTAAAGCTCGGCGAATACCTAAATTCATTTCCTTTTTCATAAATAAAACAAAGGCTGAACCTAGGGAAGTACCAAGAAAAGGTATAAGAATACCTATTAAAGCATTTAAGGTCATAGAAACACTCCTTTATAGTTAGCATATGCTAACTAATATATATCACATATTTTATTTTATGTCAATAAGGGCATTATAAATATGTAGTATTTTGTGGATACTTGACTTATAAATAGTAATATATTATAATAAAATTAATATTAAATGTTTAATAAAAATAATTATATGGTGTTAATAAAGGTAAATTAAAATGAGCTAAATTTTAGTCTATGAGCAGTAATTGGTAAATGAATTTCAAGGGTAGAAAGTTTTAAATATAGACCAGTATAATGGGTAATGTTAAGACTTAATACAGCATATGTTATGTAAAATTTATATAAACGATTTTTGTATTACATATAAATATAGTATTGCTGTATAATATTTTTTTATAGGCTACAAAAAGTTGATTTATATGAGTGAATAGTCGATATAATGATATAATAAATTATAAAAAAGTTGACTAGATTAGAGAAGGTATAGCGGAGTTTACGAAAGATAGAGGAGTTTTGATATATGGGAAAAATAGATTTAAAATATGAAGATTATGCGCAAAGCGCAAATGTAATATTCAATTTTATGACGAAACCTGAGTATTTGGAAGAAATTTTAGAAAAGAAAGCTATTATTCCAAGATATTGTAAAGAAAATTTAGAGTATCTTAATATACATAATGGAGACATTAATTTTCCAGAAGCAATGGTGCTACAAAAGTGTTTTTGTGATATTCCGTTTCATAAACTTATGAAAAAGTTTAATTTAAATCCAGTGGGAGAAAATTATTTAAATTTGAGTAGTGATGAAAAAAGGAAAATAAAGAGTGATTATACGCACACAGATTTTTATGGTGAATTTGGAATTGCTTTTTCAAAAAAATGGGGAGAAAAGAATAATCTGCAACCGATTCATTATTTGAATGAGCAATCACAGTATACAAGAAATTTTGCAGAAATTATTAATGACGTTTTGAATACTGATAATGTACTAGATTTGTATGCGGATGATATATTAGATAGATTATGTTTTATCAAGCCTTTAAGAGGAATTATGAAAAGGAAGAATAAAAAGGAAACAGGAGAAGAAATAGAAGTAGAGTTTCAAAAGAATTTTCATGATGAGAAAGAATGGAGATATGTTCCTAGTAAAGAATCTGTAAGGAACACAAATATTGAACGTGTTATAGCTAATGAGTCTTTACTAAATATGGATATTAATAGCGGATTAAGTACAGAAAGATATAAAGAATTATGGTTACATTACAATTATGAAGATATTAGATATATTATTGTTCCAGATGCAGGTGCGCGTATTGATTTTATAAATACCATTCTGGCTATTTCGAAAGAAAAATTTAATCCAGAAAATGATATTATGGCACAAAAATATATTTTAATTAGTAAAATACTAGTATTAGAAGAAATTAGAAAGGATTGGTAGAATGGGAAATAGATTGAAAGAAGTGTTTTCAAACCAAGAGGTTTTACATAATGGAAAAATTAGTTTTAAAGATAAAGAATCATATAATGAATTTATTGAAGTATTAAATAGTATACAAGAAGAAGGAAAAATGCTAAAAGTTAATGGGGTAACAGATATTGAAACTTCTGTCCAAAACGGAAATAATATTTATCCTGTTTTTGAAAAAAGAAAAATTGAAGATGTTATGATATGTCCAGTAAAGGAAAAAGTTACATTTAATATTGATACAGAATCAGGAAAAAAAGACATAAATTTTAGTAGAATTTGCACGAATAATAATATTGTACTTGAAACAAAACAAGATGAAATTGTATATTTGAAGATTATATTGGAGAAAGGAACAGGGAAAAGTAAAATTACTTATCGAGCACAGCCTGAGAAGGCTAAAAGTATTGCTGAAATAATTGATTATTATAACATGATTGTAGCTTTCTTTAACATATTGTTTAAACAGCCAATAGAACCTATTAATGATGAAGTACAAATAAAAGAATGGGAATTTATAAAGTCTATGGAAAATTACTTCAAAGAAACGGTTTTAATATATAAAAAAATATATTTTTTAGAGCGAGAATTAGGAATTACGGTTGATCCATCAAAACTCAAGCAAGATGAAAAAGAATATTGGAGGAATACAGAAGAACTTTATGTTATTTTAAAGCTAAAAGAGGCAATAAGGATTAATGTTAACTTAGCAGAGATAAAGACGGAGACCGATGTTTTCAGAATTAATCAGCAAAAGGAAAATATAAAAGTTGGAAAAGCATTAGATGTTACTTTTATAAAAAAGAGATCGTTTTGTTTGTGGGGAGAGACTGTTAATATTTACACATCTAATCTTTTGACAAATGCCATTGTTAAAGAGATTACAGAACTTGAAAATGGTACAACTATAATTTCTTATGGAGAAGAAGATAGTAGACCAATGTTTGTATCTTATAGAGGATTCAAAACAGAAACTGAAGCAGAGAATGAAATGAAAGATATTATGAAGAACAAGAAATTATATGAAAATGCAAAAAGATTAGGAGAGTATTTGTCTGGAGAATAGTGATTTAAACCATTATATTATATTGAGAAAAAAGGTGACGAAGGGATAAGTGAAAATAAAAATTAAAAGAGATAGCAGGTCTAATTGGGGGATTTTGGAAATATGCAAGATTACTTACAATAATTTGCAAAAAATTGGTAAAATTCTAATATTTAGTTGCTATGAAAAATTTTTAAAACTTTTTCTAAGAGAATTCCAAAAGAACATTAATATAATTACATAACCGATTGATTCAACCAAGAGTCAATCGGTTTTTTCGTCTTTTTTGGAAAGGCTATATAGGGTATAACAAAAATTATATTTGTTAGAATTAACAGAAAATTGTGGATACTTGACTTATAAATAGCTATATAGTATAATCAGAACAGATGTTCGATATATAATTGCAAGGAGGTATGGAGTATGGCTCAAGAAGAAAATCACTTTAAAATTGTGTCCAAATTTAAGCCTACAGGTGACCAGCCACAGGCTATAGAGCAGTTGACAAATGGATTTCAAAGTGGTGAAAAATTTCAAACATTACTTGGTGTTACCGGTTCTGGTAAAACCTTTACTATGGCAAATGTTATACAAAATTTGAATAAACCGACTCTTGTTATTGCTCACAACAAAACTCTTGCAGCACAGCTTTATAACGAGTTAAAGGAGTTTTTTCCTAATAATGCTGTAGAATATTTTGTGTCATATTACGATTACTATCAGCCGGAGGCTTATGTACCTCAAAGCGATACCTATATTGAAAAAGACTCATCAGTAAATGATGAAATAGATAAACTTAGACATTCGGCTACTTCAGCTCTTTTTGAACGAAAAGATGTTATTATTGTTGCCAGTGTTAGTTGTATTTATGGTTTGGGTGCACCTATTGATTATAAGGAAATGACTCTTTCTATAAGACCGGGAATGATAAAGGATAGAGATGAAGTCCTCAAAAGACTTGTGGAAATTCAGTACAACAGAAATGATATGAATTTTACACGAGGTACATTCAGGGTTCACGGTGATGTAGTTGAAGTATATCCGGCAGGCAGTACAGATGTGGCTATAAGAATAGAATTTTTTGGTGATGAAATAGACAGGATTTCGGAAATAGACGTACTTACTGGAGAGGTGTTGGGTACAAGAAACCATATTTCAATATTCCCAGCATCTCATTATGTTACTAATTCTGACAACTTACGCCGAGCTTTAAGGGATATTTCGGCAGAGCTTGATGAAAGAGTAAAGGAATTAAATAGTGAGGACAAGTTGTTAGAAGCTCAAAGACTTTCACAGAGAACAAACTACGATATGGAAATGATGATGGAAATGGGCTTCTGTTCAGGTATTGAAAATTATTCAAGACACTTGGATAACAGACCAAAAGGCAGTATGCCTAACACACTTATTGATTATTTCCCAAAAGATTTCCTTATTATAGTAGATGAAAGTCACGTTACAATTCCTCAGATAGGTGCTATGTATAATGGTGACCGTTCGAGAAAAACTACACTTGTGGACTATGGTTTCAGACTTCCTTCTGCTCTTGATAACAGACCTTTAAAGTTTAGCGAATTTGAGGGCAAAATTAATCAGTTGCTTTTCGTTTCTGCCACTCCGGGAAAGTACGAAGCAGAACATAGTCAGGCTGTTGTGGAACAGATTATCAGACCAACTGGACTTCTTGACCCTACCATTGACGTAAGACCAATAACAGGTCAGATTGATGACCTTATAACTGAAATAAATGCCACAGTAAAGAAAAAGCAAAAGGTTCTTGTTACTACTCTTACTAAAAAAATGGCAGAAGATTTGACCAAATATCTTCAGGAAGCAGGAATTAGAGTTAGATATTTACATTCCGATATTGATACTCTTGAAAGATTGGAAATAATA
The DNA here is from genome assembly GCA_900545305.1 of uncultured Eubacterium sp. Taxonomy (GTDB): domain Bacteria; phylum Bacillota; class Clostridia; order Lachnospirales; family CAG-274; genus CAG-274. The sequence continues at coordinate 36,939 of UQYD01000003.1, read as the reverse complement.
AGAGATTTGCGTCTTAATGTTTTTGATGTCCTTGTAGGTATAAATCTTCTTAGAGAGGGTTTGGATATTCCGGAAGTAAGTCTTGTGGCTATTTTAGATGCTGATAAGGAAGGCTTTTTAAGAAGTGAAACTTCCCTTATACAGACTGTAGGTAGAGCAGCCAGAAACTCCGAAGGTAGAGTAATAATGTATGCCGATACTATTACAGACTCTATGAGAAATGCTATTACTGAAACAAATAGACGCCGATTTATACAGGAAGAATATAATCTTGAACATGGTATAACACCTAAGACTATTACAAAGAAAGTTCACGAAATAATAAAGGCTACAGAGCCTGTAGCTCATAAGAAAACTAAGTTGGAAAGAGCACCGGAGTCAATGACTAGAGATGAACTTTTACAGGAAATTCAGAAGATTGAAAGAAAAATGAGAAAAGTAGCTGATAATCTTGATTTCGAAACAGCAGCACAGTTGAGAGATAAAATGATAGAGTATAAAAAGCTGTCTTTAATGTAAAATAGGTGAATTATGGAAAATAAAGAAATTATTATAAAAGGTGCAAGAGAAAATAATTTAAAAAATGTAGATTTAACTATACCTAGAGATAAATTGGTTGTATTTACAGGTGTAAGTGGCAGTGGTAAGTCATCTTTGGCTTTTGATACAATTTATGCAGAAGGTCAGAGAAGATATGTGGAAAGTCTTTCTTCTTATGCCAGAATGTTTTTAGGTCAAATGGAAAAGCCTGACGTAGACAGTATAGAGGGGCTTTCACCTGCCATTTCTATAGACCAAAAAACTACAAATAATAACCCACGTTCTACAGTAGGTACAGTTACTGAAATTTATGACTATATGCGTCTTTTGTTTGCCCGAATTGGTATTCCTCATTGTCCAAAGTGTGGAAAAGAAATTCAAAAGCAGACAGTTGACCAGATTGTTGATAAAATTATGGAAATGGAAACAGGAACAAAAATTCAGATTTTAGCTCCTGTTGTCAGAAATAGAAAAGGCGAACACGTTAAAATATTTGAAGATGCCAAAAGAAGTGGCTATGTCAGAGTAAGAGTTGACGGAAATATTTACGATATAAGTGAAAAAATAGAGCTTGATAAAAATAAAAAGCACAATATTGAAATAGTTGTAGATAGAATTGTTATAAAAGAAGGTGCAAACAAGCGTATAAGTGAGGCTGTTGACACTGTTTCTGCCTTGACCGGTGGTATTATTATTGTTGATGTTGTAGGCAAAGAGGAAATAGTGTTTAGCCAAAATTTTGCCTGCCCTGATTGTGGCATAAGTATTGGAGAAATTGAACCACCTAACTTTTCTTTCAATAATCCAAATGGTGCTTGCCCTGACTGTACAGGTTTAGGTGTAAAAATGGTTGTTGACCCTGATATAATTGTGCCTAACAAAGATTTGTCTATTAGGAAAGGTGCAATTTGTGCTATGGGTTGGAACAATATTTCTGACCCTAGTTCAGGATATTATTCAGTAGTTACAGAATTGGGCAAAAAGTATGGCTTTGATATGGATACACCTTTTAAAGATATTCCGGAGGAGGGCAAAAAAGCTATTCTCTACGGTTGTGATGAGCCTATACAGGTGGCATATATGTCCGGTGGAAAAGCTAGGGTGTATGAGTTTAATTTTGACGGTGTTATTCCTACTATAGAAAGAAGATATAAGGAAACTACTTCCGACTCAGCAAAAGAGGAATATATGGACTATATGACTTCTGTTCCTTGTCCTAGCTGTCATGGTCAAAGATTAAAGCCGGAGGTTCTTGCTGTTACATTAGGTGGAAAAAATATATCACAGGTAACAGAAATGTCTATAAAGGATATTCAAAAGTTCTTTGATAATCTTGAATTAAATGAAAAACAGCGTGCTATTGGTGATTTAATATTAAAGGAAATAAAGGCGAGAATAGGTTTTTTAGTAGATGTAGGTCTTGATTATCTTTCATTAAGCCGTACTGCCGGTACTCTTTCAGGTGGCGAAGCACAGAGAATAAGACTTGCTACACAGATTGGTAGTGGGCTTGTAGGCGTGCTTTATATATTAGATGAACCTAGCATTGGTCTTCATCAGAGAGATAATGACAAGTTGTTAGGCACATTAAAGCATTTGAGAGATATAGGCAATTCCCTTATTGTGGTTGAACACGATGAAGATACAATGAGAGAAAGTGACTTTATTGTAGATGTAGGACCATTTGCAGGGGAAAAAGGTGGAAATATTGTTTTTGCCGGAACATATGAGGATATTTTAAAGGATAAAAATTCCTTAACAGGTGCTTTTTTAAGTGGCAGAGAAAAAATAGAAGTGCCACAGGTCAGAAAAACCGGAAATGGTCAAAAGCTGGTTATAAAAGGTGCAGAGGAAAACAACCTTAAAAAAGTAAATGTTGAAATACCTTTAGGTGTGTTTACTTGTGTTACAGGTGTAAGTGGTAGTGGAAAATCATCACTTGTAAATGAAATATTGTACAAAACCCTTGCTAGAGATTTAAACAGAGCAAAACTACGCCCAGGAAAATATAAGGAAATAAAAGGCGAAGAATTTTTGGATAAAATTATAAATATTGACCAAAGTCCAATAGGCAGAACACCTCGTTCTAACCCTGCAACTTATACCGGTCTTTTTGATATTATAAGAGATTTGTATGCCCAATCTCCTGAAGCAAATGTAAGAGGTTTCAAAAAGGGCAGATTTAGTTTCAATACTAAGGGTGGACGTTGTGAAGCTTGTAGTGGTGACGGTATTTTAAAAATTGAAATGCACTTCCTTCCTGATGTATACGTGCCTTGTGAGGTTTGTCATGGCAAGAGATACAATAGAGAAACTTTGGAGGTTAAATTCAAGGGCAAGTCTATAGCCGATGTTTTGGATATGACAGTTGATGAGGCTTACGAATTTTTCATCAATATAGAAAGATTAAAGGTAAAACTTCAAACTCTTAAAGATGTAGGTCTTGGTTATATTAAACTTGGACAAAGTTCAACAACTCTATCAGGTGGCGAGGCACAGAGAGTAAAACTGGCAACAGAGCTTAGCAAAAGAAGTACAGGAAAAACAATATATGTACTTGACGAACCTACAACAGGACTTCATTCCTATGATGTCAGAAAATTAATTGATATTATTCAGAGATTGACAGAGGGTGGCAATACAGTTGTTGTTATTGAACATAACCTTGACGTTATAAAATGTGCTGACTATATTATTGATTTAGGTCCGGAAGGTGGCGACGGTGGTGGCACAATAGTTGCTACAGGTACACCGGAGGAAGTTGTAAAGGTTGAAAAGTCATATACAGGAAAATATTTAAAAAATATGCTTTAATTCAGACGGGAATGAGTAAATTCATTCCCGTTTTTATGTTTTAAATTGACTTGTATACATAAAAATGTTAAAATTGAAATTGTAAACAATAAATAAATATGGGGTTTATAGAATATTAATAAATAACAAGAAAATTCAGTTTTTACTTTTTCTCTTGACAAAATGTTTATGTAATGTTATTATATTCCTATAATTCCTATATGAAATACGAAATGGTGGTATAAATGTCAGCTTTAATTGAAATTAAAAATTTAACAAAAAGTTTTACAAGCTCACAAAATACTGTTACAGTTCTTAAAAATGTTAATCTTTCTATTAACAGTGGGGAGATTTATGGCATTATAGGTTTAAGTGGCGCAGGAAAGTCAACTTTAATACGATGTATGAATTTTCTTGAAGTTCCAACTGGTGGACAAGTTATTTTTGATGGTAATGACTTAGGTCAGATGACTGAAAAAGAACTGAGAAAAGCAAGACAGTCTATGGGTATGATTTTTCAGCAATTCCAGCTTTTAGCTCAGCGAAATGTTCTTCAAAATGTATGTTTTCCTTTGGAATTACAGGGAATGGACAAAAAGAAAAGAGAAGAAAAGGCTAGAGAACTTCTGAAGATTGTTGACCTTGCTGATAAGGAAAAGGCTTATCCGTCTCAGCTTTCCGGTGGACAAAAGCAGAGAGTAGCTATTGCAAGAGCTTTGGCAACTGAACCAAAGGTCATATTGTGTGATGAGGCTACATCGGCTCTTGACCCTAACACAACAAAGTCTATACTTGCACTTTTAAAGGACTTAAACAGAAAAATGGGCATTACTGTAGTTGTAATTACCCACGAAATGGACGTTATTTCTTCTATATGCGATAATGTTGCTATTATTGATAAGGGTGACATAGTTGAAAGAGGTCCTGTAAAGGAAATATTCGAAAGTCCAAAATCTCACATAGGTAAACAGCTTATTATGGGAGATGCCATAAAGGAAACTGATTTTTCCGGTGGCAGATATTTCAGAATTACTTTTGACGGCAGAGAAGCAGGAGAACCTGTTATATCAAATCTTGTGCTGAGAACAAAAGTACCTGTAAATATTATGTATGCTCAGACTAAAGCTATTGGCAACAAGGCTGTTGGTGAAATGGTAATTCAATTTTCTGAAAATGAAGAAAATATTGATTCAGCTTTGAATTATTTGGAAACTGTCAATATTCCATTTGAGGAGGTGACTGAAAATGATTTTTGACCCACAGACATCATCTATGATTATTAAGGGTATTGGAGAAACATTGTATATGGTTCTCTTGTCATCAGCCATTGCCTATATCATAGGTTTACCTCTCGGAATTATATTGGTGGTTACTAGAAAAGACGGTATTCACCCTATGGCTGGAGTTGAAAAGGTTTTAGGCTTTATTATCAATATTTTTAGGTCAATACCTTTCATTATATTACTTATTATGGTAAGACCTGTAACGGAATTAATTGTAAGAACTACATTAGGTCCAAATGCAGTTGTTGTACCATTGGTAATAGCAGCAGCACCTTATATTGCAAGAGTTGTTGAAGGCTCTCTTTTAGAGGTTGATTATGGTGTAATTGAGGCAGCAAAATCAATGGGAGCATCAACTTGGCAGATAATTTGCAAGGTACTTGTGCCTGAAGCAAAGCCTGCTTTATATATTGGTGGTGCATTGTCAGTAACAACTATACTTGCATATTCAGCTATGGCTGGTTTTGTAGGTGGTGGTGGTCTTGGTGATATTGCTATTCGTTACGGATACTATAGATACCAGACAGATGTTATGCTTTTAACCGTTGCTATTCTTGTAATCATAGTACAGATTATACAAGAGATTGGTAACAAGGTTTCAAAGAAAACAGATAAAAGAATAAGATAAAAATAGGAGGAATGAAAAAATGAAAAGATTTTTAGCAGTTACATTAAGTTTATTAATTACAGCAGCTTTTATTACAGGCTGTGGTTCAACAGGAAATAGTGCAGATGCAAATTCAAATTCTGACGATAAGGTTATTACAGTTGGTGCAAGTCCTTCTCCACACGCAGAAATTCTTGTAGTAGCTAAAGATGTATTAGCAGAACAGGGATATACATTAGATGTTAAGGAATATTCAGACTATATTCAGCCAAACGTAGCTTTATCTGCTGGGGATTTAGATGCTAACTACTTCCAGCACAAGCCATATCTTGATGATTACAACAAGAACAATAGTACAGACCTTGTTTCAGCAGCTGCTATTCACTATGAACCATTTGGTCTTTACTCAACAACAATTAAGTCATTAGATGAATTAAAGGATGGCGACAAGGTTGCAGTACCTAATGATGCTACAAACGAAGCTAGAGCATTACTTCTTTTACAGGACAATGGTGTAATTAAGCTTAAAGATGATGCCGGTTTATCAGCTACAAAGAATGATATTGTTGAAAATCCAAAGAACCTTGACATTACAGAAATCGAAGCTGCTCAGTTACCACGTTCTATAAACAATGTTGCTATTGCAGCAATCAATGGTAACTATGCCGTAGAAGCTGGTTTAAAGGTAAGCGATGCTATTGCTGTAGAAGCAAAGGATTCACTTGCAGCTGAAACATATGCAAATATCGTTGCTGTAAGACCAGACAATAAGGATGACGAAAAGATTAAGGCTCTTATTTCTGCATTACAGAGTGATAAGGTAAAGTCTTTTATTGACGAAAAGTATCAGGGTGCTGTAGTAGCAGTATTCTAATATATAAACTGAAAGCCACAGAGTTATTGCTCTGTGGCTTTTTTTTGGTACTTAAAAACCTCCAGCAAAAAACTGGAGGCAAAAATAAATATAAGAAAAGCTCTTAGACAAAGTTTAGAAAGGTAAGGGGCTTCATCCAAGAGCAAGGGGCATGATTGTCTTTCAACAATCAAGTATATTATAGAACATTTTTCTGCATTTGTAAATAGTAAAAATGTAGAAAAATGAAAAAAATTTTTGTATAAAATCCCTAAAATTGGACAATTAAAATGTCTTTTAAAGTAGAATACAGATAATTCCACCGTGACTGGTATTGAGAATTTTCTCAATAGTGTCTTGTATTTTACTTTGAGTATCTTCGTTTAATCGCAGTATTTTTGTGTTTAAATCGTCATTTATAAGGTCACTAAGACTTCTGCCAAAAATTTCGTATTCTAACACACTTTCTGTAGAATTGTTATACTTTGTATTAAGGTAGTTTACAAGTTCCTTGGATTGTTCTTCTGTTCCTACTACAGTTGCTACATTTGCATTAATATTGCTTTTAATCATATGTATTGCAGGAGCTTTTGCAGAAATACTTAAGCCATATCGGTTACCCTGTTTAATACAAGTAGGTTTTTCAATAGTCATATCTTCAGGTGACGGACTTACTATGCCGTAGCCTTTTCGCTTTACTTCGTCAATGGCAAATTTCATTTTATCATATTCTTTTTTAGCCTGTGCTAAAAGTTTTATAGTGGATATTAGTTCATATTCTCCACCAATTTCCATGCCTGTTGTTTCAGAAAGTACATTGTAAAAAAGATTGTCATTTAAACTTAATTCAATATTTGCAGAACCTGTACCTAAATCTATAGCCTCTGAATAGCTTTTCTTAATGTTTTCATTTTGTGCAAAAACGGAAAGGGCATCTTTTATACTTGTAAAGCCTGAAATATTTTTTGCAAAATCTTTTATTGTGGATATGAGATTTTCTTTTAACCAGTGATTTGAAGCAAGGGTTTCTATCCATTTTGGAGTATGTATATTAATCTGTATAATAGGAAATTGATATAAAACAGTTTCCAATATAGAGTTAATATCGTCCATAGTCATATTTTTGCAGTCTACAGGCAATACGGGAGCAGAATATTTTTTGCTCATTTCATTTGCCATATTTAATGTTTTTTGATTTTCTGGGTCTTTAGTGTTTAAAATAATAACGAAAGGCTTTCCGGTATCCTTTAGTTCTTCGGCAATAGTATTCTCAGCTGAAATATAATTCTCTCTAGGTAAATCTGTAATTGTGCCGTCATTTGTAACCATAAGGCAGAGGGTAGAGTGGTCTTTTATGACCTTTTTTGTTCCCATTTCTGCTGCCTTAGTAAAAGGCATTTTTTCTTCAGACCAAGGTGTAGATACCATTCGTGGTCCGTTTTCTAACTGATGACCTGTAGCACCGTCTACAATGTAACCAACACAGTCTATTAAACGAACATTTAACTTTACATCGTTTATATTTATTTCTACAGCCTCATTTGGCACAAATTTAGGCTCTGTTGTCATAATAGCTGTGCCATCAGCAGACTGTGGCAGTTCGTCAACAGTTCTTTCTTTTATGTACTGATTTTCAATATTGGGAATTACCAACATTTCCATAAATTTTTTTATGAATGTAGATTTGCCTGTTCTTACAGGACCTACAATGCCAATGTATATATCCCCACCTGTTCTTGTACCTATATCTTTGTATATATCAAATGCTTCCATTTAGTCAAGCCTCCTTTTGCTTTGTAAATATTATTCAAAATAAAATGAAAATAGTACAAAATTTTGTTAGATATTCATTGACAAAATAGTAAAATACAGTTAAAATTATAAGGAAGTATTTATAGCTTACACTTACATAATAGGAGGTAACAACACTATGAAATCAATTAACATTAAGTTAGACACAATTGATAAGGTAAAGGAATTTGTTAATAAAATTAACACTTTTGATGGCGATTTTGATTTAGTTTCAGCAAGATACGTAATAGATGCTAAGTCTATTATGGGTATTTTCTCTCTTGATATCAGCGCTCCATTACGTCTTGATATTCATGATGATGCTGAATATGAAGCTGTAAAGTCTTCTATGGCTGATTTTGAAATCTAATATCTAGTGATAAATTTTCGCCTGCTTTTTAGCAGGCGTTTTTTGTGCATAAAAATAGCCCTCGATTATGAGGGCTATTGCTATTTACTGTTGAATGTAGCTTTTTGCTACAGTTTTTACCTTTACTCCACTTGGATAAAGAGTTCTGTTACTAGCTACATTTTTGTTATAGCAAGTTACATTTTTAAGACCAGAACCTTCGAAAGATGTACCGTCTAATTCTGTAAGTGTATAAGGGAAAGAAACAGAAGTAAGAGCAGTAGTGTTTGCAAATGCTCTAGGCTTAATGTACTTTATGCCGGCATTAAATATAACATTGTAAAGTTTAGTACAATCTTCAAAAGCTGATTCGCTTATTGTTTCCACATTAGCAGGAATAGTTATGTTAAGAAGTGAAGAACAACCCTTGAAAGCGTTTTTGCCTACAGTTTTAACGCCAGTGTTCAAGCCTATTGTCTTTAATGCTGAACAGCCATTGAAACAGTTTTCAGGAACTTCTGTTAATGCCTTTGGTATTGTTATTGTAGTAAGTGCAGACTGTTCAAAGGCATTAGCACCAATAGAATTAATGTTGTCAGTAAGCACTAGAGAAGTAATAGGGCAGTAAGCAAAAGCACTTTCGCCTATTGTCGTAATTTTTTGTGAAAGAGTAATCTTTTTAAGTCCTGAATAAGCAAATGCTTTTTTACCTATTGTTTTAGGTTCAGTTTTCATAGAAACTTCTTTAAGATTTCTACAGTTGAAAAATGCGTAATCATCAATACCTACTACAAGGACTTTATCAATATAGAGGGGAATATCAACCTTTGTTACAGTATTATCAGCACCTGTAATTAAGCCGGTTGTTTTATTAAAGTAGATATTTCCACCTTCAACTTCATAGCTTACATCTTTATCAGTTTTTTTAGTGTTTTCTGTAAGTTCTTTTGTAAGTTTTTCTGCTACATCTTCGCTATTTAAATATGCTGTAATAATGTCGCACTGTGCATTTGTATCATCAGTTTTTGTATAAGACTTTACAATGTTTCCGTCTTGCTTTGGGTTAATAACAGCACCATAAGAAAGGGAGCATAAAGCCATTGTTAAAGCCATAGATAAAGTAATAAATTTTTTCATATATAAAACCTCCTTAATGTTTTTCTACAATGTTTATATTTTCTTGAAAAATATTTTCTGCATTTTCAATTTCAACACTGCCTTTAGTTTGTATTGAAATGTTCTTCAAATACACGTGGTGTATAGGCATAGCCTTAAGTCCTGAAATAGAAATAGGCTTTTTAGCACCGTTACAAACAATATTTTCTATAAATATATTCTTAAATTCCGGTATTTCTTCGGGAGAAATTTCTTGTCCGGCTTTTGTATCCATATCATAGCCCATATTAAAGGCAATGGCCTCATTTTTGATGTTAAGCATATTTATATTTTTGCAATATATGTTTTCTACTACGCCACCACGTCCAAGACAACTTTTAAATCTAAGACCTATGTCAGTTCCAATAAATGTACAATCTTCTACAAAAATATTTTTAAGTCCACCACTCATTTCACTACCGGCTACAAAACCACCATGTCCATGGTAAACAGTACAATCTTTTATAAGTACATTTTCAGTTGAAACACCCAGTTTTCTACCGTCTTCATTTTTGCCGGATTTCATACATATAGCATCATCGCCTACATCGAAAGTAGAATTAAGTATATGTGCGTTTTTACAACAGTCCAAATCAAGACCGTCACCATTTTGTGCATACCATGGATTTTGTATGTGTACATTCTGAATTGTAATATTTTCACATAACCAAGGGTGAATACACCAAGCCGGAGAATTTCTAAATATTACACCGTCTAAAAGTACATTCTTACATCTTGTTAGGTTAAAGAGTGCAGGGCGAAGGAAAGAATGGTATTTTTCGCAAGTTTCCTTGTCTTTATAAAGAAGGTAATTATCCAAAAATGCTTTGTTTGCTTCTTTGTTTGTTTCAGAAGGCCACAGTACTTCTTCTTTTCCACTGTTATCAACAGCACCACCTTGACTTACAAGTTCAGCCCAAACTTTTTCAGTCATTTTAAAATGCTTTATAGGACGCCAGTTATCGCCATTTCCGTCAATTACACCGTAGCCTGTAATAGCAACATTTTCTAAGTCTTTACCATAAATAGGTGATTTGCAACGATACATAAAATATCCTTCAAAATTTGTGTTTATGAGAGGATAATCTTTATAATCATCAGAGAAAAGTAAAACAGCACCTTTTTCTAAGTGTAAATCTATATTACTTTTTAATTCAATAGGTCCAGTGTACCATAAGCCGTTGGGAATAACTACTTGTCCACCACCGTTGGAGTTACAGTGGTTAATTGTATCTTCAATAGCTTTTGAATTGTTTGTATATCCGTCATTTACTGCACCAAAATCAGTAATGTAATATTTGTTGTCTTTAAATATAGGTAATGTTACTTTAAAATCAGTTTTTTCCATAAAAACCTCCGTAAAATATTTTTATGTACATTTAAAATTTACCCTTTAAATGTATTTTACAATAATAGTACCTATATATCCAGTCTTTTTTTTATTTTGTCTGTTCAATTTTGAAAAAATATGTTATACTTTATAATTAGTATTAGTATTCAGAAAAGGAAAGAGTGATTATATGCCTATAAAGGTTAAGGATAATTTACCTGCAAAGGGGATACTGAGAGGGGAAAGTATTTTCGTAATGGGTGAGGATAGAGCATTCCATCAGGATATTCGTCCTCTTAAAATTCTTGTTGTAAATTTGATGCCTAATAAACAGCAGACAGAGGTTCAGATTTTAAGACTTTTAAGTAATACACCATTGCAGTTACAGGTAACATTTATAAGAATGGAAAGCCATATTTCAAAGCATACAAGTGAGGCTTATCTTGATGAGTTTTACAGCGTCTTTGATGATATAAGAGATACACGCTTTGACGGTATGATTATTACAGGTGCACCAGTTGAACAAATGCCGTATGAAGAAGTAAATTACTGGAGCGAATTGTGCGAAATTATGGAATGGAGTAAGACTAATGTTACATCTACTTTCCATATTTGTTGGGGTGCACAGGCTGGTTTATACTATCACTATGGTATACCAAAGTATCAGCTTGATAAAAAGATGTTTGGTGTGTTTGAGCATACAAAGGTGTACAACCACTATGACTTGTTAAGAGGTTTTGACGATGTATTCTACGTACCTCATTCAAGACACACAGAGGTAAGAGCAGAGGATATTGAAAAAAATCCGGAATTACAGATTATATCTTCATCTAAAGAAGCTGGAGTTTGCATAGTTTATGCCAAGGAAGGCAGACAAATATTTGTAATGGGACATTTTGAATATGACTCAGATACTCTCAAGAACGAATATTTCAGAGATTATGAAAAGGGTTTAAATCCTGAAATTCCTAAAAACTATTTTAAAGATAATGACCCAACTAAAGAGCCAGTTTCTCTTTGGAAAGCACATAGTAGCTTGCTTTATACAAACTGGATAAATTATCTTGTATATCAGCTTACACCATTTGAGTGGTAAATAAATTGTTATTTTAATAAAAATACCTTTCACAAAGGCTAAGTTCCTATGTGAAAGGTATTTTTTTACGAAAGTCCTAAAAATCCTAAATACTCTTTTGAAAATATATGAGTTATCATTTCTATAGGTTGCATTGGGTCTTGTGACTCTCCCTCTATCCAATGGGAAAGTATGCAAAAGAATGTATTGAAATATATATTGCATATTACATCTATATCAAAAGGTGTTCCCTCTAAGTTTTTTGCAACCTCTTTTTTAGAAATTACAATTTGTGATAATTGTTCCATAAGTTTTTGTTGAAAAGTTCCATCGGAATTTTCTGAAAGCAGAGCAGATAACATATCCTTATTTTTTTTCCAGTTTAATAAGGTCTGATATATAAATTCTTTTTTCTTTTTTTCAGTTTCAACAGTACCGATTTCGTTTAAAACCTTTAAAGGTGAAAGAACCTTAAGGGCATCTTCTATAACATCGGCATAAAGCTCATCTTTAGTTTCATAATGTGCATAAAATGTTTTTCTGTTTATAAGAGCAGTTTCAGAAATTGCACTTATTGTTATATTGTGATATTTATTTTCCTTTAAAAGATTTAAAAAGGCTGTTTTGATAGCTTTTTTAGTTTTTACAATTCTCAAATCAGTTTTTCTTTCCATAACTGCCTCCCTTACTGTACTTTGAACAATTTTAACATAAAAAATAGAATGTTACAACAAATATAAAGTTTCAAAAAGGTTAATATGTGCAAAAGATTAAAAGTAATATTTCACAAAAATGTGGATTAAAGAAAAAATTTACAAAAATAAGTTCCATATAGTGGATAAATGTGATATAATTACACAGAAAAATTATATAGAAAGGGAGAGCTATATGAAAAAAATATTTAGCTTATTTTTAAGTATTGCTATGCTTGCTACAGTAGGCATTGTTCCTATGACTGCAAATGCAGATGTAGCTACAGCATCAGCAACTGAAGCTTTTTCTGTACAGGGTTGCTATGGCTGGAATGAATATGCCTATGCCAAGTTTACTGGTAGTGTTTCAGAAGTTTCTTATAAGAAAACTACTGAAAATAGCTACACTAAGGTAGATAGCGAACTTATCAGAAATTCAGAAGGTAGAGTTGATATTCCTGGCCTTGCAAAAAATACGGAATATACTATTAAGCTTGTAGGTACTGATGGTACAACAGCTTACTACAATGTAACTACAAAGGCAAATGACCGTTCAGGTTATGCATTCTTTAACCATAGTGGCATTGGTGCATACAACGAAGACGGTACACTTAAGTCAAATGCTGATGTAATTTATGTTACAAACGAAACAAAGAATACTGTTACATACAACGGTCTTACAGGTATTGGTAATATCTTAAAGAATGCTAGCAGAATTTCAAAGCCACTTGCAGTAAGAATTATTGGTACTATTGATACTCAGACTAGAGATGCTGATGGTACAAAGACTACAGATATTAACAATGGTGTAGTTGCTATTGATGGTCTTACTGATAAGATTATTTCAAATGGTAAAGATTCATACTTTAATATGCTTGATGTAACAGGTTCTAAGGGTGGTCTTACTGTTGAAGGTATTGGCGAAGATGCTAATATCTTAAAGTGGGGCTTCACTTTCAAGAGTAACTGTCAGGATGTTGAAGTAAGAAATCTTACTTTCTCAAAGTATCCTGAAGATGCCTGTGCTGCAGAAAATTCAAAGTATTTCTGGCTTCACAACTGTGTATTTAACATAGGTGAAAACAAGTATGACATTACAGATGAAAAAGATAAGGGCGACGGTGATGGTGCTACAGATATGAATGGTAACTCTAATGTAACTATTGCTTACTGTAGATATAACCAGACACATAAGACAAGCCTTAATGGTGGTTCTGACTCAGTAAAGAGTTATAACTATACATACCACCACAACTTCTTCAATGGTTGTAAGTCAAGACTTCCACTTACAAGACAGGTAAACCTTCATATGTACAACAACTATTACCTTAACTGTGGTACTTGTATTGATGCAAGAGCAAGTGCTTTAGTATTAAGTGAAAATCAGTATTTTGAAGGTTCTTCAAACTGCTATAAGGTAACTGCAAATAGTTCAGAAGGTAACCCAGCTATAAAGGCTGTTGGCGATATACTTACTTCTTCTAAGTATAGCAAGAGAGATAACATTATGACTGATGCATCAAGAGATGCAGCTCTTACAACAACTGGTAATAAGAATGCAAACCCAAGTTTTGATACAAACTCAAGCGTATTCTATTACAGCAATGGTGCAAGTAATGTAGAAAAGATGGATACAGCTGAACAGGCAAAGGCAGAATGTTCTACTTATGCTGGTGTTCTTGAAGACACAAAGGCTGACGCAGGCTCTATAAATACAAACCCTGATGTAACAGCATCTACAGTATCTACAGAAACTACAACAGAAATTACTACTGAAGCACCAACAGAAACAACTACAGTAGATGACGGTTTAAAGCACCTTGATGTTTCTTCATCAAAGACTTTTGAACCGGCTGATATTACTCCTGATGGTACAGTAGATGTACTTTACTTTGCTGATACAGATGAATATCTCTTACAGGATAATGCAACAAATGCTTCAAGTGCATGGAACAATACATTTGAACCACAAAAGAGTGGCAAGCTTGTTATTACAGGTAAGCTTACAGCTGGTGGTAAGGCAGGTAGTAAGTGGGCATTCTGTCGTGTAAAGGGTATTAATGCAGCAGGCGAAGCAAACGAAATTGCTGCTTTCACAACTGATGCAAGTAAGAACCTTGCTTTAAGAGGTATCAATAAGGAATATGTTTCATCAACAACTGCTCTTGAATTAGATAAGGCTTATAACTATAAGTTCGAATTTGATATTGATAACAAGACAGTTACACTTACTATTGATGATATGGCTCCATTAACAGCAGCTATTGATGTATCTGAAATTAGCAGTGTTTACTTTGTAACAGCTACTTCCGATACAGAAAGAACACTTACAGTAACTAAGCCAGTTGTTGGCGTAGTTTCTGAAGGTGAAACTTATGTTTATGGTGATGCTGATAACGATACAGCAGTTACAGCTGCTGACTCTGCTATGATTATGCAGAAGGTATTAACAGATGCTCCTACTACTCTTGAAACAGTTACAGATAAGTATATGACTTACATTGATGTTGATAAGAGTGGAGTTCTTACAGCTGCTGATGCAACTTATGTATTACAGAAGAGTCTTGATTCAACATTCAAGATGCCTTGTGAAAAATAATTATATTGATTTTTTTGGGAACGCTTTTGCGTTCCCTTTTTTTGTATCAAAATGGAGAATAATAAATTTATTTTAGCAAAAACTAATTGTTTTTTAATCGAATTTTAATATATTTAAGGTTTATTACACACTTTTGCTATAAAATGTGTAATAAGTCACTTTAACGGAAATATTGCCCATTGATAAATTTATAATAAAAATATAAAATACTGTTATAAGGCAAATTGCTGTTAATAAATGGCAATAAAATGTTTTAAGGAGGAATATATATGAAGCGAAATGTAGCGATAGTGACTGCATCTTTACTTTGTGTTTCCCTATTGTCAGGTTGTGGAACTAAAAAAGACGAAGATGTCAAAGTTACACCTAAGATTGTAAAAGCTCAATCAGTTCAGGAACAGTCATTGGTAGATGGCTTAACATATATTGGAGTTGTAAAGGCTAAGGATACCAAAAATTATTCATTTTTGATGAGTGGTAAGATTGCTACAATAAATGTAGAAAAAGGTCAGAAGTTCAAAAAGGGCGATGTTTTGGCAACTATGGACACTAAGACTTTGCAATATACAGCAGATATAAGTGGCAATACTTCTGAAACTGCAAAGGCTACCCTTGAAAAGACTATTAGTACCTACGATACAAATATACAGGCTGCAAAAACAAGTATTGAAACACTTAATACCTCTATTGCAGCAGCAGAACAGGGTATTGAAGCTGGTCAGAAATCTATTGACGCAAATCAGGTTGCCCTTGATGCAGCTGAAAATGCTTTAAACAGACTTAAACAGAAATTAAGTGATGCAAAGGCTTTAAATAATGCCGGTGGTGTTTCAGACAGTGATGTAAAGGATTTGGAAACTAATCTTGTTTCTAAACAGGCAGAATATGACACAAAGGTAGCTGAACTTAATAGTGCAAAGGCTGAATTACAGTCTAAGAAAGCAGAAGTCAGCTCACTTTATGACAAGAAGAAGACAGCTCAGGACACTCTTAATAATCTCTATGTAAGTAAGGATAAAGATGTTAAGGCTGCACAGGCTGCTGTAAGTTCTGCTAACACAAGTGGAGATATTATTCAGAAGAATATTAACGACTCTACAATAACAGCTGATGCTGACGGATATGTTATGGAACTTCCTTACAAAGAGGGTGAAGTAATAGCTGCCGGTTATCCAGTTGTTGTAGCAAAGAGTACAGATATGGTTGTATCTGTAGGGGTGTCTGATGAGGATATTTCTAAAATTAAGTTAGGTGGAAAGGCTATAATTAAAGACGGTGTAACAGGCACAATATCTACTATAGCACAGTACCCTAATGAAGATACAAGAACATATGCTGTAGATATATCTGTTCCGGCAGATAAGTTTACTATTGGCGAAACTGTTAATGTAAAGATTGTAACAGGTAGTGCTACAGGCTGTTATGTTCCTATTAATGCTGTATTTAATATGGACGGTGTTGACTATGTTTATGCAATAAATTCAGAAAACAAGGTTTATAAAAAACAGGTTGTAAGAGGAAGTATTGACGGCGATAAGGTAGAAGTAAAGATTGATGACCCAACTGCCACTATTATTACTGACGGCGTAAGAAGCCTGAGAGAAAATGATACAGTAAAGGTAGAGGGGGAATAATATATGGGTAAAAAGAATTTCGTAGCAGGTATTCTGGATAGAAAACCTATGATTATTCTCATAATGATACTTGTACTTATAGGTGGTTTAGTATCTTATGTTATGATTCCTAAACAGCATTTCCCAAAGGTTATAGTACCAGTTGCTGCAGTTTCTGTTGTATATCCTGGTGCGTCAGCTGAGGAATTGGAAGAATTAGTTGCAAAACCTGTTGAGCAAAAATGTATGGAGCTTAACGGATATGACAACTGTACTACAAATATTTCGGAAAATGTAAGTACAACAAGTGTTGTTCTTAATATGAATTTGTCACAGGACGAAGTAGATGATGCTTGGGACGATTTAAGACTTAAAATGAATGCTCTCCAGTCTGAATTGCCATCAGGTGTTAGCTACATTAGAGTTGATGACGATATAATGGATGTAGCCGGTGTTTTAGTTGCTGTTTCTGGCGACAATATTTCAAATGATGAATTAAATCAGAGAACAAATGTACTTGCTGATGATTTGAGAGATATTGGCGGTGTATCAAAGGTTTCAATTTCTGGTAATGTTGCATCAGAAATTAAGATTGTTGTTGATAGCAGTAAGTTAAATAATCAGTCAGTTTCAATGGCTGAAATTGCAACTCTTATTGGGGCACAGAATAAAGTTGTTCCTACAGGTTCAATAAAAGTAGACGATAATAAAATTAGTGTAGATGCAACTGACAGATTTAAAACTGTTGATGACATTGGTAACTTGGTAATTGGTGCGTCAGATAGTGGTGTTATTACTAGGTTAAAAGACATTGCTACTATTACAACTGATGTTCCGGAAGATGATGCTTATTATCTTTACAATAAGCAAAAAAGTGATGTAATAGCTGTATACTTTGATGATAGTGTAAATGCTGTTTCATTGGCTGATGTGCTTACAAAGACAATAGATGATTACAGCAAAACATTGCCGGAGGGTATAACAGCAAATACTGTATACTTCCAGCCTACAGATGTAAATACTTCAGTAAATGGCTTTATAGTTAATCTTA
Organism: uncultured Eubacterium sp.; assembly: GCA_900545305.1. Lineage (GTDB taxonomy): Bacteria > Bacillota > Clostridia > Lachnospirales > CAG-274 > CAG-274. Next base: position 19,208 of record UQYD01000003.1, on the reverse strand, counting down.
TTGAGTCTATTGTACTTGTAATATTGGTTATTATGGTAGGTATGAATTTAAGAAATGCCTTTGTAATTTCTTTTGCTATGCCTCTTGCCATATTGGGTAACTTTATAGTTATGAAGTTGTTTGGCTTAGATATTCACTTTGTATCTTTAGCCGGTCTTGTAGTTGTACTGGGTATGCTGGTTGATAATGCCGTTGTAGTAAGTGACTCTATACAGACACAGTTAGATGCCGGACTTGATAAGCGAAATGCTGTTATTGAGGGTACATCTAGTGTTATAGTTCCTGTATTTGTTTCAATGCTTACTACTGTAGCAGCTTTTGCTTCCCTTTTAACTTTACCGGGAGCTTATCACCAGTTGGCATTTACATTCCCATCAGTAATTATAACTTGCCTTGTGCTTTCTTTCTTAGTTTCAATAGTTATAACACCTCTTATGTGTTATTTCTTCTTAAAGAAAAAAGAGCCTAAGAAGAATGAAAAGGGCGATGGCAAATTAATAGATACCTATAATAAGGTTTCTGCTTGGACATTTAATCATAAGTTGATTACTTTTGTTTCTTCATTTGCTATTATTGTTGTAGGTCTTCTTTTAGCTACTCAACTTGGCTTTGAAGTAGTTCCAAAGGCTTACAAAGACGTTATTACAATTACAGTAAATGGTACAAACGATTCTTCACTTTCAAAGACTAGAGAAGTTATTGATAATGTTGAAAAGGTTCTTGACGAACAGCCAGAAACAAAGTATTATCTCGCAGGTGTAGGTAAGGCTATTCCTAGATATGATTATTCAATCAGACCTTTAGGTCAGGGTAATGCCCTTGGCGATTTTTCTGTAAAGATTGATTTGAAAAAGGGTGGCAGATTTAAAACTACTAGCGAAATGGTTGACTATTTACAAGATGAGCTTTCTTCAAGAGTAGGTGGAGCGACATTTATGGTTGATGAACTTGGTATTATGTCACTTACTGCAAAGCCTATTGAAGTTAAGTTATATAGTGATAATCTTGATGATTTGAATTCAGCTGCACAGCAAGTAAACGATATGCTTGCAAGTATTCCAGGTACAAAGGGCATTATAAATGATAATGAAGTAAATACCTATAACTACTATGTAGATATGGATACATTAAAGTTAAATACTCTTGGACTTACAAAGGCTGAAGCTCAGAATGAACTTAGTTATGCACTTTTGGGTAGAACAGTTTCACAGTTTAAGAATGGTAATAAAGAATATAACATTGTTTTGGACTCTGATATTGATTCAAGAGAACAAATTCAGGATTTCAAGGTTAAGTCATCTATAAGTGGCAAGAAGTATACTGTAAATCAGTTTGCTAATGTTGACCTTAATCCTAAGATTACAACAATTACAAGAGCAAATGGTAAGAGAGGTAGAGTTGTAGGCTGTTATAATTCTACTAAGTATTCTGATATTGATATGCAGAATAAACTTACAAAAATGCTTAAAAAGGCAGATTTTCCTGATACAGTAACAATAGAGGAAACTGGCGAAAGAAAAGATTATATGGAACTTATGGGTCATGTAGCAACAGCAGCAGGGGTTTCACTTATTGTAATGCTTTTACTTCTTATGTATCAGTTTGGTACAATGAAGAAGGTTGCTATTGTATTTACATCTATTCCTTTTGGTCTTTGTGCCGGCTTTATTGCACTTTATGTTACAGGAGAAAAACTTGCATTGTTCGCACTTCTTGGTGCAGTTAGTTTGCTAGGTTGTGTATTGGCAAATGCAATAGTTCTTGTAGAGTTTATAAATGATGAATTGGCATCAGGACTTCCTTTGGAAGATGCTTGTAAGAGTGCAGGTGGTAAGAGAGTTAGACCTATTATGATGTCTACAATGACTACAGTTTTAGGCTTGTTACCTTTGGCACTTTTCGGCGATGCTATGTTCGTGCCTATGGCTGTTCTTATGATGGCTGGTTTGGCAGTTTCAATGTGTATAAATCTTGTTCTTGTGCCTATGATTTACTATTTGGCATATAAGAAAAAGTATAAAAAGTTAGAACAGCAAAATGCTGAATAAACATTATACCCCACAGAAATTTTTCTGTGGGGATTTTTATGTATAAAAAATTTTTTGAAAAAATTTCAATTTTTTTGCAACGGTTTTTGTTTTTCATTTGTATTATATGTGAAAGACGCAAGAAAATAAACAAAATGACCGGTCAAAAGTTGCGTTGTAACTATACTAAAATTAAAGATATTTTAACGGAGGAATTAATTATGAAAAAAAATATTTGCAAGGCAATGGTACTTATGTCAGTAGCTTTAATATCAATTAGTCCGGTTATGGCAGAAAATAATGACGATGTTATGGTAATTAGTGAAAATAGTCAGGCTAAAAAAGTTGATGATGTTATTATAATTGATGATGGTCCTATGTTGGGTATGCCAAATCCAATAAAGGATTTTGATACTATTGAAGAAGCACAGAAATCTCTTAGTTTTGATACTAAAGTGCCTGAAAATGTGCCTGAAAAATACAAGGCTGTAGCTTTTGAAACTATTTCAGATAAAATTTTACAGGTAGTTTATAATGATGGTAAAAATGAAGTTACATATAGAACAGCACAGGGTACAGAGGATATAACAGGTGATTACAATAAATATGCTTATACAAAGAAGTTGAAAATCAATGGTGCTGATGTTACAATAAAAGGCAATGGTACAAAGGTTTATAATGTTTTATGCACAAAGAATGATGTAACATACTCAATTTTTGCAAGACAGGGAATAAGTTTAAGTGAAATAAAAACATTTTTGAATAAATAGGAGGTGAATTGGGTGGATAAGTTGACGGAAGTTGTAGATAAATATGGCAATATGGTATATAGATTGGCAATTTCTTATCTTAAAAACACCCATGATGCCCAAGATGTAGTTCAAGAAGTTTTTATTAAATATTATAACAATGAGGGTAAAATACAAAGTGAAGAACACTTAAAGTCGTGGCTTTTGAGGGTTACAATAAATCTTTGTAAAAACAAATTAATGCTTTTCTGGCACAAAAATGTGTGTTCTATTGATGAAATAAAGGAGCAAGCCTATAGTGATAACTATGAGGATAACACAGTTTTAGAGGCTGTTTTGGCACTACCGGTAAAATACAGAGTGCCTATACATTTGTATTATTACGAAAATTATAAAACTCCAGAAATTGCTAAAATATTGGGAAAAGGAGAAAGTACAGTTCGTTCCCTCTTATCTCGTGGGCGAGAAAAATTAAAAGTTATTTTAAAGGAGGAATATGATTTTGAGTGATAAGTATAAAAAAGCTATGGATAATATTTCTCTTACAGATGAACAAAAACAGGAAATAATCCAAAATGCTAAAAAGAAAAAATTTGATTATAGAATTATTGTAAATATCGCTGCTTGTTTGGTTGTAGTTGCTGTAGTGTACGGTGCTTTACAGAATAAAATCCAGCCTGATTCTCCTAATAAATATTCTACAGATAGTGTGGTTGTAGAAACTACAGAAAAAAGTAGTGAAATTACAACTGAAAATCAGGAAAGCACTCAGTCTGTAGAAAGTGCAACTGAAATAACTACAAGTAAAAGTGTAGAAAAAAATACTGAAATAACTACGGCAAGAAAAATATATGAAAGAAATGCTGTAGTGGAAAAAAGAGAAAGTAGTACAACTTCAGAAACTAAGAAAGTTAATACTGAAATAACAACAGAAAAGACTACACAAACAGAAAAACTGTATATGACAAGCATTAATGAAGATAATGAAGTGGCAGAACAAAGTATTGACAGTATAGAGGGCGAACCGATGTTAAAGACGGCATCTAGTCCCTATGTAGATTATAACAGTGTAGATGAGTTAAAAGAGAATGTTAATATTAATGCTAAAATGCCTGATAAAATAAAGAGTTATAAGTCCTATAGTTATAGTGTAGCTTTTTCAAATATGGCTGAAATTCAGTATTCAAATGGCTCTGATAATATTCTGTATAGATTAGAAAAAGGAGAAGTTGCTGAAGATATAAGTGGAGATTATAATATTTACGAAAATATAAAAAAATTAACTGTAGATAACATAGAAGTAACCATAAAAGGTAATGAAGATGTTTACAAAGTTGCTGTATGGTACAAAAATGGTGTTAATTATAGCCTTTCAAGTGAACAGGGGTTAAAAATAGAAGATATTCAAAATTTAATAAATGAGATTATGTAGAAATATCCACTGGTTTAGCCAGTGGGTATTTCTTTTGGAAAAATTTCTAAAACTAATAAAAAATATTACATAAATTAGAATTATTGCATATTTTAAAAAACTATGTTAGAATAAATATGAATAAAAGTTACAGTTAATTAGTAATACTTTATACGTTTTTAGAAATTATTATAATTTAGAAAAGAGGGTTTTGTTATGGACGAAGCAACAAAGAGAAAGTTTAATGCAAATATTAAGGCAGTTAATAGAGATTTGATTGGAGTTTTAGAAAATCCATTACCTAATGAGGAATTAATTAAACTGAGCTTTGATGCAATTAGAATTTTAATTGATGAATGCGAAAAGTTTGCATTAAAAGAGAATGAAGAGAAAAAGGCAATAGAAGCTCAAATTGCAGAACTTCAAGAAAAATTGAAGAATTTGTAATATAATATTTAACCACAAAAATGCACTTCCAAAAATAAAAGGAAGTGCATTTTCTATATTAGAATATTAGCCTAAAGTTTTACCAAAAAATTCAACAGTCTTTTTAATTTTACCCATAAGATTATCAAAGCTTTCTGGAGTAAGAGATTGTTTACCATCGCAAAGAGCCTTTTCTGGGTTATTATGAACTTCAATCATAAGACCGTCAGCACCGGCAGCAATAGCAGCCATAGAAAGTGGTTCAACCATCCATCTCATACCGGCAGCATGGCTAGGGTCAATAATAACTGGAAGATGAGTCATTTTCTTAAGCATTGGTACGGCTGAAATATCGAGAGTGTTTCTCATTGATGTTTCAAAAGTTCTTATACCTCTTTCACAGAGAATAACCTTTTCGTTACCGCCTGCCATAATGTATTCAGCACTCATCAAAAGTTCTTCAAGAGTGTTTGCAAGACCTCTCTTTAAAAGAATTGGCTTATCAAGTTTACCTAATTTTTTGAGAAGTTCGAAGTTCTGCATATTTCTTGCACCAACCTGTATTACGTCAACATCTTTAAATAAATCAATATGGCTTGAGTCCATAATTTCTGTTACTACAGGTAAGTTAGTTGTCTTGCCGGCATTGAGAAGAAGGGCAAGGCCATTTTCGTGAAGCCCCTGGAAAGAGTAAGGGCTAGTTCTTGGCTTAAAAGCACCACCTCTTAAAAGTGTAGCACCACTTGCTTTAACATCAGATGCTACTTCTTCCATCTGTTCTTTGCTTTCAACAGAACAAGGACCGGCAATTACCTGAAAATGTCCACCACCAATTTTTATACCATTTACATCAACAACAGTATCTTCTGGGTGCATTTTTCTGTTTGCTTTTTTGTAAGGTTCCTGAATTCTCTTTACGTCTTCAATAATTTCATTTGCTAAAAGGTCATCTTGGCTTAACTTAGTTGTATCACCTACAAGACCAACGATTTTAGAGCTTTCGCCGTCAGAAATATGAAGGGCAAAACCCATATCCTTTAAGTTGTTTTCAAGTTCATTTACTTTTTTTACATCTGCATTTTTCTTTAATACAATAATCATTTATTTTTCCTCCTCTTTCTTAAACATTTCAAAAGAAATACCACTTTGCTTGAGCATTTCAAGGCTCATTTCGTCTGGATACATTTCTTCTGCCACAATACGAACAATACCTGCATTTATAATTTGCTTTGTGCACATAATACAAGGTGTTGCTGTAACATAAAGTGTACTACCTTTACAACTTGTGCCGTTTACAGCACATTGAGTAATAGCATTAGCTTCTGCGTGAACAGCACGACAAAGTTCGTGTCTTTCGCCACTGGGAATACCTAATTTTTTTCTTAAACATTCGTTTAAATCACAGCAGTTAGGTAATCCCTTTGGTGCTCCGTTATATCCTGTAGAAAGCACCTGATTGTCACGAACAATGACAGCACCTACATGTCGTCTAAGACAAGTAGAACGTCGGCTTGCTAATTCAGCCATACTCATAAAATATTCGTCCCAACTAATTCTTGCCATATTTATTCCTCAATTCTCTGTCTTACAGCTTCATAAATTAAAATACCACCGGCGATACCTGCATTCATTGATTCAGCTTTACCAGGCATAGGGATTTTAACTAAATCTGATGCCATTTCTGAAATTTCATCACTTAAGCCATTTGCTTCGTTACCTATGATAACAGCACAGGCTGTTGTCATATCAACTTTATAAGGTGTTGAAGTGCCTTTTAAATGAGCTGCAAGGGTCTTTACATTGTTATTTTTAAAATCTTCCATTAAGTCCATAAGATTTAGGTTTCTGTATATTGGTAAATGGAATATTGAACCCATAGTGGCTCTTATAACTTTAGGATTGTAAATATCTACACAGCCTTTTGAAAGAAAAATCCCGTCAGCACCGGCAGCATCAGCTGTACGAATTAAAGTACCCATATTTCCCGGGTCTGTAACATTTTCAAGAACCACGAAGAAAGGCGAATTGCTGTAGTCCACATTAGTTACATCAAATTCCTTTATGTGACAGACAGCAAGTATACCCTGTGGGTTTACAGTTTCGCTTATTTTTTCAAAAAGACTATCTTTCACAGTATAAACATTTTCAAAGTTTATATATTCAGAATAGCTTTCTGCCTTAAGCAAATATTTTATTTCCCAAGAATTTGGTATTTCATCTACAAGTCTTTTGCCCTCGAGTATAAAAAGACCGGTTTTATCTCTTTCTTTTTTAGCTTTAAGGGAATTAACTTCTTTTATAATTTTGTTTTGATTGCTTTCTATAATTATATTTTCCATATCTTAACTGAATTTTGCAATATTGGCATTTTCGCCAATAACAACTAAAGTATCGGTTTCTAAAATTTTAATATCCGGTGGAGGGGTAACAATAACGTCACCACCACGTTTTATAGCAACAACATTTATTCCGTATTTTGCTCTTATGTTAGCATCTTGCAAGGTCTTATCTACCCATTTATCTACAACACCTATTTCTGCAATACCAAATTTATCAGAAACAGTGATGTATTCTAAAACATTTGATGTTACAAGACTTATAGCCAATCTCTGACCACTATCTCTTTCAGGCATAAGTACCTTATCAGCACCAACTTTTTCAAGAAGTTTCTTCTGAGGAGTACCGATAGCCTTAGCAATTACGGTTTTTACACCTTTTTCCTTTGCGTACATAGTTGCCATAATACTGGCTTCAAGAGATTCCCCAATAGCAACTATTACTACATCAAAGTTGTTAAGACCTATATATTGCATAGCGTCTTCATTCATTACATCTAACTGCATAACATCGGTTGCGATATGCTCCATTTGTTTTACAGCTTCCATATTTTTGTCGCAACCCATAACATCATAGCCACTAGCTACAAGGGTTTCAACTACGGCACGCCCAAAACGGCCAAGACCTATAACTGCAAACTGTTTATTATTTTTCATATTATCCTCCCTAATCCTTAGTTTATTAACCTACAAGAAGTTTGTCCTCAGGAAAATGAATATAGTTTTTATTATGTTTTTTGTTCTTTGTCAATGCAATAGCTACAGAAATAGGACCAAGTCTACCCATATACATACACAAAATGAGGACTATTTTTCCTCCGTTTGATAGGAAGTGGGTAATACCTGTTGTAAGACCTACTGTACATTGTGCAGAAACAACTTCAAATAGTATATCTAAATATTCCATATGAATAGGTGTGTGTGCCTCTGTCCAAGTCATTATTACACTAGCACCTATTGTAATTGTAACCATCATCATTACTACGGCAAGTGCTTTCTGAAGTGTATAAAAAGGTATGTTTTTGTGGAAAACATTTATAGATTCTCTACCTCGTATTACAGCCCATACAGCTAAAAAAAGAATGGCTGATGTTACAGTTTTAACACCACCGGCTGTACTGGCAGGAGAACCACCTATATACATAAGCACTATGGAAATTACCTTTGAGGCATATGTCATATTGCCTTGTCCCATAGAATCAAAACCAGCTGTTCTCAATGTTACAGACTGGAATAAGCTTGCCAAAATTTTGTGGAAAAATGAAAAATTTCCTATTGTATATGGATTAAAGTATTCAGCAATGAAAAAGAATAAACCACCAAATACAATAAGAACTGCTGTTGTTATAAGTGCAATTTTAGAATGAAGTCTAAGTTTTTTTACAACATAATTTATATGGAGTTTGTGTTCCTTTGTAAATTTTAGGTGAGTGGTAAAGTCGGAATAAACCGGAAAACCTAAACCACCAACTACTATAAGGCACATTACTGTAATATTTACAATTATATCCCCTGAAAAAGGTATAAGGGAATTATCTCCAAGTATATCAAATCCAGCATTACAAAAGGCTGATACAGAGTGGAATATTCCGTAAAAAATCCCCCTTACAAAACCATATTGAGGTATAAATCTCAATGAAAGGAAAAAAGCACCTATAAGTTCTGCTACAAAAGAAAACTTAAAAATATAAATTGTAAAACTTACAAGACCATGTCTTTGGCTAAGATTAAAGGACTCCTGTATAACAATTCTTTCTTTTAATGTTATTTTTTTGCCTACGGCTATAAAAAGCATTGTAACCATAGACATAAATCCAATACCACCAATTTGTATAAGCATAAGTATAATAAGTTTACCTAAAATATTCCAATGATAGGCTGTAGAAACGGCAGTAAGTCCAGTGATACACACAGCAGAAGTAGCTGTAAAAAGTGAATCTACAAATGGAGTAAAAGTAAAGTCTGCCGAACATATTGGTAAACTCAAAATAACAGCACCAAACAGTATAACAGTTAAAAAGCCCAATGTTATAATCTGAGAGGAGTCAAGCTGTCTTAAAGGGTGTAAAAATTTTGACACAAAATACAACTCCTTAAATTATTTTAAAATATGTTGTAAAATTTCTTGTAAAATTAAAAAATAAATGTTAAAATGTATGAGTACATTTAGATTATTATAATATCTTTTGCGTTATTTTTCAAGCATATTGATAATTTTTATAAGAGGTGATTTTTTGTCAGGTTCAACCATAGGAAATATATTTAAGATTACAACATGGGGAGAATCTCATGGTAAAGGATTGGGAGTAGTTATTGATGGCTGTCCTGCAGGAATTCCTTTATGCGAAGAAGATATTCAAGTCGATATGGACAGAAGAAAACCCGGCAGTAACAAGTATGGTACAAAGAGAAGCGAAAGCGATACTATACAGATTATGTCCGGTGTTTTTGAAGGTAAAACCACCGGAACACCTATTTCTTTAATGGTAATAAATGCCGACCAAAGGTCTAAGGACTATTCTAATATTATGAATGTTTACAGACCGGGACACGCTGACTTTGGCTTTGAGACTAAGTATGGTTTCAGAGATTACAGAGGTGGTGGACGTTCATCAGGTCGAGAAACACTTGCCAGAGTTGCAGCTGGTGCTGTAGCCAGAAAAATATTAGAAAATATTGGTGTTCAAGTAAATGCCTATGCTAAAGCAATAGGCGATGTAGAAATTGAAACCATTGATATGAATGAGAGATTTAACAATCCACTTTGTATGCCGGATAAAAATGCAGCAGAAAAAGCACAGGCTCTGCTTGATAAGGCGATGAGTGAAAACAATTCAGTCGGTGGTATAGTAGAATGTGTCGTAACTGGTATGCCTGCTGGTGTAGGCGAACCTGTTTTTGATAAACTTGATGCCTCTCTTGCAAAGGCTGTTTTATCAATAGGAGCTACTAAGGGCATAGAATTTGGGCTTGGTTTTAAGGCTGCAAAGGCTATGGGTTCTGAAAATAACGATGAATTCTATATGGATAATGGGAAGGTAGTCAAGTATACAAACAATTCAGGTGGCATTCTTGGAGGTTTTTCTGACGGAAGTGATATTGTTTTCCGTACAGTATTTAAGCCTACACCGTCTATTTCTTTAGAACAGAAAACTGTTAATAACAGTGGAGAAAATACTACCATTTCTATTACAGGTCGTCACGACCCAATTATTGTACCTCGTGCAATAGTGGTAGTTGAGGCTATGACTGCTATTACTTTGGTGGACTTATTGCTTACAAATATGACATCAAGAATTGAAAATATAATTAAATTTTATAAATAGAAAGGAAACTTACAAATGTCTAAGATTAATACTAAGGTAACAGATTCAGTAGATTTTTTTAAGGGTAATAAGCCTAGCGACCTTACAGCTAAGTTTGGTAGCCCACTTTATGTATACAGCGAGGAAATTTTAAGACAGCGTTGTAGAGACGTAAAGAACCTTGTTAAGTATCCAAAGTTCAGTGTAAACTATTCTGCAAAGGCTAACAGCAACCTTGCTTTCCTTGAAATCGTTCATGAAGAAGGCTTAAACGTAGACGCTATGAGCCCAGGTGAAATCTTTGTAGAATTAAAGGCTGGTTTTAAGCCAGAACAGATTTTCTACATCAGTAACAACGTTACAGCAGAAGAAATGAAGTTTGCCATTGACCACGATGTTCTTATTAGTGTTGACTCTGTTTCTCAGCTTGAAACTTACGGTAAGCTTAATCCAGGTGGAAAGATTGCTGCTCGTTTCAATGGTGGTATTGGTGCAGGTCATAGCGAAAAGGTTGTTACAGCCGGTAAGAAGACTAAGTTCGCAGTAAACCCTGAATTTATTCCACAGTTTAAGGAAGTTCTTGCAAAGTATGACTTAAAGCTTGTTGGTATCAACCAGCACATTGGTTCACTCTTTATGGACGGCAAGCCATATGTTGAAGGTGTTAAGGCTATCTTAAATATTGCAAAGCAGTTTGAAGACCTTGAATTTGTTGACCTTGGTGGTGGTTTCGGTATTCCTTATGAAAAGTTAAATGACCAGCCAAGACTTGATATGGTTGAATTAGGTAAACAGCTTGACGAAGTATTCGAACAGTTCGTTAAGGATTATGGTAAGGAAATTACATTCAAGATTGAACCAGGTAGATATGTTTCTGCTGAATGTGGTGTACTTTTAGGTACAGTTACAGCAGTTAAGCACAATGGCGAAGACAAGTACATTGGTACTGACATTGGTTTCAATGTTCTTCAGAGACCTGTTATGTACGATTCTCACCACGATATTGAAGTTTACAACGATAGCGACAATACAGAAGATGTTACAGTTGTAGGTAACATTTGTGAATCTGGTGATATTCTTGCTAAGCACAGAATTTGCCCAGAAATGCACGTTGGTGACACTATGGCTATGCTTGATGCAGGTGCTTATGGTTACTGTATGGCATCTAACTACAACAACAGATTAAGACCAGCAGAAGTTCTTATTCGTGAAAACGGCGAAGCTGTTCTTATTCGTGAAAGAGATGAATTAGAAGACTTAACTAGACATATGAAGTCTATTAAGTAATAAAAATATTAAGCAATGATGCCCTGTGGTTTTTCCACAGGGCATTTTTACAGGAGGGATAATTATGAACCAAAAGGAAGTCTATAAGGAAACTTTAGCTAATACAATAATTAAAAATCTTGAAACAAGAAATATGGAAGGTTATTACGTAAAGACAGCTGAAGAAGCTAGGGAAAAGGTGCTTTCTCTTATGGAAGACGGTAGCTCTGTTTCTTGGGGTGGTTCTGCTACTTTGGTAGATGCAGGTATCATTGATGCTGTTTATGAAAGTGGAAAGTATAAGATTGTTGATAGAGATAAGGCTGATGATAGAATACAGGCTATGCACGAAGCCCTTTTTTGTGATAATTTCTTAATGAGTACAAATGCAATTACTTTTGACGGTCAGCTTGTAAATATTGACGGTATGGGCAATAGATTGGCAGCTCTTATTTTTGGACCAAAGAATGTTATTGTTGTGGCAGGTATGAATAAATGTTCTGCTGATTTAGACTCAGCTATGAAAAGAGCAAGAAATAAGGCTGCTGTTACAAATGCTATAAGATTTGGTACAGCTACACCTTGTACAAAAACAGGTCATTGCCATGATTGTAAAAGTCCGGACACTGTCTGTTGCCAGTTTGTAACAACTAGATATTCTAAAATTAAAAATAGAATAAAGGTTGTTCTCGTTGGAGAAGATTTTGGTTATTAATATATGTATTGACAGAGTACCATAGCGTACTCTGTTTTTATAAATAAGGTCGTTACTTGTTTTGACTAATGAATTGTGATGACTTGATAGTAATTAACTTTGAAATTTCCAGTATTTTAAAATACTTATAAAGCCTTTCATATAGAGGTTCTATATCTGAACCAAATTTGTCTTTTATAATTTGTCCAATAGTAAAAACATCGTTTTTTTCGTCTATAGATTGCCAAATACAACTGCCTATTTCTTCTAGTTCAATAGTTGATACAGTTGGTTTTTTGCACAATTTTTGTGTAATGTAGTGGAAAAATCCTTTGTTTTTGATATATAGCTTTACAATTCCATTTTCTGTGGAGTAGCTTATATTTTTGTTGCGAACAGGTATTAAATCTAAATAATTTAGGCTTTTTCTATTCATTTTTATTTCCTTTTTTGTTAAATCCCATATAAAGTATTAGTAAAATAATAAATATTAATAACAATATTGAACCGGTTATGCCTAGGTTCAAATTATTTTGTAAATTTATATTTTTATCAACACCTACAACTGCTAATATTGCTAGTATTATACCTACAAGCCCTTCACCGGCAATTAAACCGGAGCTAAATAAAATTCCTCTTGAACTATGATTATCAGCATTTGAAGTATGATTTATTTTTTTAATTATTAAACTTAATACGCCACCCAGCATAATAGGGGCAGACAATTCCAAAGGAAGATATAGACCTATAGCAACCGGCAAAACTGGTATACCTGTAAGCTCAATGGCAATAGCTATAAATACACCTATAAAAACCAATACCCAAGGTAATTGACCATTCATAACACCCTCAGTAATAAGTTTCATAAGCATGGCCTGAGGAGCAGAAAGTTCAGTTGTGCCAAAGCCCCAAGCCTTATCCAAAAGTAATAACACACCACCTATAGTTATGGCTGAAACACTAGCACCAATCATTTCGCCAATCTGCTGTCGCATAGGAGTTGCACCAAGAATATAACCGGTTTTTAAATCCTGTGATGTATCACCAGCCATAGCTGAAATAATACATATTACCGAACCAATGGCAATAGTAGCAATCATTCCGGAAGGAGTTGCACCAGAAATGGATTTAATTATAAAGGCAGTAACTAAAAGGGTTGCAATAGTCATACCTGAAACTGGATTGTTGCTACTGCCTACAAGTCCTACCATTCTTGAGGAAACTGTGGCAAAAAAGAACCCGAAAATTGCAATTAATATTGCACCTAACAGACCTACAGGAATTACTGGAATAAGCCATATAGCAAGTATTACCAATGCAATTAAAATACCTACAATACGAATATCTAAGTTAATGTTGGTTCTTTTGTTAGTAACAGAATTTTTCTCTTTTAGTCCTCTTACTGTGGAAGAAAAAGTGGATATTATTAAGGGGAGGGATTTAATAAGACTTATTATTCCTCCACAGGCTACAGCACCGGCACCTATATATCTGATATAACTGCTCCATATTTCACTGGCTGATAATTGTGAAATTGCAATATCTTGTGGAGTTATTATACTATTGCCACCGAAAAACACAATAGCAGGAATTAATACAAACCAACCTAGCAAACCTCCGGCAAACATATAGGCTGCAATATTAAAACCACAAATATATCCTACAGCTGTAAGGGCAGGGTATACCTGTACTGAAAATTCAGTTTTTAGAGAATGTATAGTAGCTGTTATTGTACTTGGTATTATTTTTAAACCGTCAACAATGAATTTAATAAGTGCTGAAATGCCAATGCCGGCAAATACAGTGTTTGCACCGGAATTGTTGCTTTCTCCGGCTAATAATACTTCGGCACAGGCTGTACCCTCAGGATAGGGCAAAGTGTAGTGTTCTTTTACTATTAGAGCATTTCTAAGAGGTACCATAAAAAGTATGCCCAATATTCCACCAAAGAATGCCAGTAATGATATTGTTAAAAGACTTGGAACTTCTGTCAGCCCCTCTTTTGACCATAGAAAAAGTACCGGCATAGTAAATATTGAACCGGCAGCAAGGGATTCGCCGGCAGAACCTATGGTTTGTACCATATTACTTTCCAATATTGAGTTTTTTCTAAGTATAATACGAAGAACACCCATAGAAATAACGGCAGCAGGAATAGAGGCAGAAATTGTTAAACCAACTCTTAGACCTAAATAGGCATTTGCAGCACCAAAAACCACAGAAAGTAATATACCTATTATTATTGATGTAGGTGTAAATTCGGTTTGAACGTGTTCATCTGAAATATATGGCTTAAATTCTTCTTTTTTCATTTCTTTACCTCCTCTCTTTTGTAATATTATAACCTTTTTGTAGAAAAATATTATTTGTAATATGTGGAGGTAAAATAAAAAAGCCACCTTAAATTAGTGGCTTTAATTTATAAGTATTCAGGAGCATCTCTTAATATTGAATAAGGTGTCATCATACCTAATATTTTTTCGTTTATTTTTCCGTTTTCGGTGAAGAAAACTACAGCTAAGTTTTTCATTGAGCGAACATCTATAGTAAAAAGTTTTGAAACTTCATAGAGTGTTGCATTTTTTTCAACAAAAGCAAAATATTCATTTGTGTGCATATCAAGGGCCAGATATTCTTCTAAAACTTTCAACGTAGAATGAACATTTATGTTTAACTCCTTGTGGGCACATACATAGGCGTATATGGAGTTATCACTAAATACACCTACAAGTTTTTCCTTATCGAATACTGGAACATGGGTAAAACCATGGGTATCCATATATTCTGCAACTTCTGAAATTTTGGAATCAAGAGTAGCTGAATATAAATTTTCACGTCTGACAGCGAATTTCATAGCTAATATTGGGTTGCTTATTCTGTCCACACATTTGCGAAGTATATCTAACATTTCTTCTGAAGGTGTAATAGGGTAAGCACCGTTTACTTTTGGATTATGTACAAGAAAATTTCTAACAACTCGGCAATAATCAATTTCTTCCTTAAATTCTTTCAAAATAGGAAGTGCTTGAAGTCTGCCTATTATAGGAGTATTGTTAGAGTTTGGAAAGTATATTTCTCTACCTATGTGTTCAAGTTTTCTGTATAAGTCGAGAAATTCTTCTGTTCTACCTTTCTCACTCATAGAATATCACTTCCTCTTTCTTAAAAGTAAAAGTACAATTAAAAAGGCGATACCAATTAAAACAATAGTTCCACCTGGTTTAAGGTCATATACAGCTGTAATAAGTAAGCCGGCTATAGTAAATATAAATGCAAATATAACTGAAAAAATAACATTTTGTTTATAACTTTTAGAAATAAGCATAGAACAAGCTACAGGAATAACCATTAATGATGAAATAACCAAAGCACCTACAGTTCTCGCAGCAATAGAAACAACTATTGAAGTAAGAATTGTGAAAATAAGGTTTATACTCTTTACAGGTACACCGGAAAGGGCAGCACCTTCTTCATCAAAGGCTATATAAAAAAGCTCTCTATAGAGTAAAACAAGTATAATAATTACTGCTATACTAAGTACAACAACTACTACAAGTTCAAATGTAGATACTGCTACAATAGAACCGAAAAGGAAACTATTAAATGATGCAGCATTTTTTATAAAGCCTGAAAATACGGCTGCTACACCTACGCCAAAACTAAGTACAATAGCTGTTGCCATTTCTGAATAGTTTGGAAAACCTCGTCTTATGTATTCAATAATAAGTGCTGAAATTACTGAAAATACAATAGCTGAAACAACAGGACTCCAACTGAAGCATAAACCAATAGCTACACCGGCAAGACCAGCGTGAGAAAGGGCATCACCAATAGAGGAAAGTCTTTTCAATACAATCGTATTACCAATTAATGGTGTAACAATGGAAATGAAAATTGCTATAACTAAGGCTCTTTGCATAAAAGCCATTTGAAATATATCGAACATAATTGCCTCCTATAAATGATGATGCACGTGAGTAAGCATTGACTGTGAATTAAATTCTTCACTTGTCATTACTTCGCCACTTCCGTCTTCTGAAAGAACTAAAATCTTGTTGGAATGATAAATAATTGATGAAATATCGTGAGTTACCATAACTATTGTAATTCCGCTATTTTTGTTTAAATCTCCCAAAAGACAACATATAGAGTCAACGGCTCTAATGTCTATACCGGTTGTTGGTTCGTCTAGGAAAATAATCCTAGGGTCGGAAATGAGAGCTTTTGCAATAAATACTCTCTGTTGCTGACCACCGGATAAATAACCTATTTGACGATGCTTGTAGTCAAGCATACCAACTCTTTCTAATGCTGAGTCTATAAGCTTTTTATCTTCTTTTGTGTTGCGTTTAAAAAGTCCTTTTTTAGAATAAAGACCTAGAGAAACAACTTCTTCCACAGTAGCAGGGAAATCTCTGTTTATGTTTGTAGCTTTTTGTGAAACATAGGCTATAGAGGCAAAATCCTTATATTTTTCAGAATTTGTGCCAAGCAGTTTAATTTCCCCCTCTAGTGGAGAAAGTTGGTTTAATATTAGTTTTAGTAATGTACTTTTTCCTGTACCGTTTGTACCAACGATACACATAAAATCACCGGCATCTACGTCAAAACTCAATCTGTGTAGTATGCTTTTGTCGGGATAGCTAAAGGATAAATCCTTTACTTCCAAAACTTTATTTTTCAATTATAACACCTCGGTTACTATTTTAATGCTGTTACAAGATTTTTAAGGTTTTCTTCCATAACTGAAATATAGTCAGCTCCGTTGTCAATATCCTCTTGTTCAAGACCTTCAAAAGGATTTAGTGCCAACAACTGTACACCTGTTTCATCAGCAAGAGACTGTGCAATTTTTGGAGAAACAAGTTCTTCAAAGAAAATGTATTTTACATTATTTGCCTTTATATAGTCTGCAATTTCTTTCATCTTTGCCGGAGAAGGCTCACTGTCAGCTGAAATACCGTCAATAGAAGTCTGTTCAAGACCATAGGCAGAGCAAAGATAACTATATGCCTCGTGAGATACTACAATTTTTTTATTGGAAACATTTGAAAGCTGTGTCTTAAATTCATTGTCAAGATTGTTAAGCTGTTCTGTAAATGTTGCAAGATTTTCCTTGTAGTATTCCTTGTTGGAAGGGTCAAGGTCAGAAAGGGTATCACAAATTTCCTGTGACATTGTAATTACATTTTTTGGGTCAAGCCATATATGAGGGTCATTCTTTGTATGCCCAAAAGGAGCAGAAAGCTCAACATATTTTGGCTTTTCACCATTTACAGCACCTTTTACTTTGTCAATCCAACTTTCCATACCTAAACCATTGTAGAAAAGAACATCAGCAGAATTGAGATTTAACATATCTTTTGAAGATGGTTCCCAATCGTGAGGTTCAGTACCGGAAGGAACAAGGTTGTGTACATCTACCTTATCGCCACCGATTTTTTCCACAAAGTCATAAATAGCATAAAAACTAGTATAAATTTGTGGTTTATTAGAAGTTTTAACAGGAGCAGAACCACAGCCTGTTAGTATCAGCATTAGTGCTAAAATGATAATTTTTTTCATAAAATCCTCCTATAAAATATATAGATTAATAATAACATAAAAGTAAGCTTTTTTCAAGATATGGAGGATTGGAATAAATATGTAAGGGCGAATATACGCCCATTTGTTATGGAGTAGTTGTAGTGTTGCCGTTAGTAGCACTATTATTAGTAGCACCATTGTTGTTAGTAGTATTGTTACCAGTCATATCATTTGCCATATTACCTACAGCATCACCAACACCTTCAACAGCTCTACCAACACCGTTACCAATATCTTCAACAGCATTACCTGCACCATTTACTACATCACCGGCAGCATTACCAATATCATTTGCAACACCGTCATTTGATGTAGACTCAGAATTATACTGTGAAGTCATTTCGGTTGTACTTGCGTTGTCTGTAGTTGTTGTGTTATTATTATCATTAGAAGTAGAGTTTCCACAACCTACAAGGCACAGAGTAAGAGCTATTAAGGCTGCGGGATAGATTTTTTTAACCAAAATTATTCCTCCTTGCAGTTTATTAATATTTACTACAACTGTATTGTTTGCAAATAGACTTAAATTTAGTGTGGAAATTTTTTCAAAAAGAGGTGTTTTATATGAGGAAATCTGGTATATTAGCACATCCTACAAGTTTTCCGTCAAAATATGGTATTGGAGATTTAGGAAAAGGTGCTTACGAATTTGTGGATTTTTTAGAAAAATCAGGTCAAAAATTGTGGCAGATATTGCCTTTGGGACAAACAAGTTTTGGTGACTCTCCATATCAAAGTTTTTCTGCTTTTGCAGGAAATATTTATATTATCAGTCCAGATATTCTTGTTAAAAAAGGATATTTAAGTAAAAAAGATATTGAAGTAGTTCCGGAATTTAATGAAAAAAGTATTGAGTATGGAAAAGTAATAAATTATAAAATGTCGTTATTCAGAAAGGCATTTAAAAATTTTAAGGAAAATAAAGGCTATTTGGATTTTTGTAAAAAAAATGCTTTTTGGTTAGAAGACTACAGCCTTTTTATGTCTTTAAAAAATTATTTCATAGAACAGAGAAAAAATACATATGAAAGTGCTGAATACAAGGCTTATTATAAAGCCAATGAAAAGAAAGTAAAGCTTAATGCCATAAAGGATTGTTTTTATGGTGGTGCTTGGAATTCGTTTCCAGAAGATATAAGAGATAGAAAACCTAAGGCTGTTGAAAAATATAAAAAACTGTTAAAAACAGAAATAGATTTTTACAAATTTTTACAGTATGAATTTTTTACACAATGGCAGGAATTAAAGGAATATGCCAACGAAAAAGAAACATACGAACAAGTCGCTCGAACATACATTTCCCGATTCCCCATAGATAGTTTATTAAACCTCGAGATTTGGAACATCATGAAAGATATTATTGTAAAAGATCCATACAGTCGAGAATTTCGTTTCACGGTGGCACATA